>DATMLS010000059.1:0-16336 GCA_035569995.1 Opitutaceae bacterium
GAAAGAGCACTACGTCGTGCTCAACCGCGGCGAGGGCAACTTCGGCATCCACACCGGCGCCGTCCTCCTCGACCCGGTCAAGACCTTCGGCACGAACATCATGCTCGAGATCTACAACACCGGCGACCAGCCCGTGGTGAATCCCTTCGTGTCCGTCGACATCTTCCGCGCGCCGGAGCCGGCCTCCGACCCGGAGTTCAAAACCCTGCTCAAGAAGCGCACCCGCCTCTCCGCCACCGCCGCGCAGCTCTACCGGTGCCTCGACGAAAACCCGCCGCCCGACCACAACGGCCCGGCCCGCCCCAAGACCAAGATTTCCGTCAAGGGCCAAAGCGCCACGATGGAAAACCGCTCGCTCTTTTTCAAGGCCGGCCAGGATTTCAAAGCCATCGTCGCCGCCGCCGGCAAACATTGCGGCCACCGCACCCTCATCCAGGCCCTCGATGTCGCGCCCGACAACGCCGACACGCTGCTCATCGATTATTTTCCCAATCTCCTCGAGCACATCGAGCTCCTCACCCGCATCCAGCGCGGCAACCTCCGGCGCATCATTTTCCGCCGACCCTCGCGCACCCACGGCTTTTTTCTCTCCGACAACGCCCACATCCGCCTCGAGAATTATTTTGCCATCGACCTCGACGTTTACTGGCTCAACTCGGACCTGAACGACCTGTTCCTGCACACCTACAAGAAGGATCACGGCTTTTTCCTCCGCGAGGAGATGGTTAAAAAATTCGGCGAATCCACCATCCTCGCCTTCTACGGCTCCGCCGTCGGCCTCGACCGGGCGCAGACCGGGCGCATTGCCGCGCTCATGGACAAACTCACCGGCTTCATCGGCTCCAACATCGGCGTGCTGACCGGCGGTGGCGGCGGCGTCATGCGCCTTGCCACCGAGACCGCCCGCAAACAGGGCGCGCTCACCGGCGCCTGTTTTCTCGAGATCGAGGCCCAGGCGCCCGAGATCGGCGTGGATTTCTTCAACACCTTCCAGGAAAATTCGCGCCACTTCCGCCAAAAATGGTTCGAAGTCGCCGATTTTTGCATTTTCAACGTCGGCGGCGTCGGCACGCTCGAGGAGATCGGCATCGAGCTTTGCAATCTCAAGCTCGGCATCCGCCCGCGCATTCCCTACGTCTTTTATGATGCGAAATATTTCAGTGACCTGCGCCGGCAACTTCGTGAAATGATCCGCACCAAACGCGCCCCCGCCTGGATGATGGACTACATTCTCTTCACCGACGATCCCGACGAAGTCGTCGCGTTCTATCGCCGCACCCTGAACGTACTCTAATGCCACTGCCTCAATCCGTCCTTGTCGTTGGCTCCGGCGGACGCGAACACGCGCTGGTCCAGGCGCTGCTCGCCTCGCCCGCGCGTCCGCGCGTCATCGCCGCGCCCGGCAATGCCGGCATCGCCCTCGACGTGCCGTGCTTCCCCGTCGCTGCCGACAATGTCCCCGCCCTCGTCGGCCTCGCGCGGCGCGAGAAAATTGAATTTGTCGTCGTCGGCCCCGAGATCCCGCTCGCCCTCGGCCTGGTGGACGAACTCACCGCCGCCGGCATTCCCGCCTACGGGCCGAAAAAAGACGGCGCCCGCCTCGAGGCCTCGAAAATTTTCACGAAGCAGATTTTGTTGAAATACAAAATCCCCACCGCGCCCGCCGCCTTCTTCGGCGAAGCCGCACCCGCCCTCGCCTACCTGCGCACGCGAAAGATTCCGATCGTCATCAAGGCCGACGGCCTCGCCGCCGGCAAAGGCGTCATCGTCGCGCAGACCCTGGCCGAGGCCGAGGCCGCCGTGCGCGACATGCTCGAAGGCGGAAAATTCGGCGCAAGCGGCCGGCAGATTTTGATCGAGGACTGTTTGTTTGGCGAAGAGACCTCCCTGCTCGTCGTCGTCTCCGGCCGCGATTACGTCATCCTACCCGCCGCCCAGGACCACAAGCGCATCGGCGACGGCGACACCGGCCCCAACACCGGCGGCATGGGCGCCTACTCGCCCGCCGAGGTCGTCACGCCGGATTTGCTCGCGCGCATCGAGGGGGAAATCGTCCAGCCCTCGGTGAAAGCCATCGCCGCCGAAGGCATCGATTTTCGCGGCACGCTTTTCATCGGCCTCATGCTCACGCCGGACGGCCCGAGCGTGATTGAGTACAACGCCCGCTTCGGCGATCCCGAAACCCAGGTCGTGCTCCCGCGCCTGGCCACCGATGTGCTCGAACTCCTCTGGGCCGCCGCGCACGGTGAACTCGGGCAGATCAAACTCGCGGTGAATCCCGCGTCCGCCATTTGCGTCGTCCTCGCCGCCCGCGGCTATCCCGACAGCTATCCCAAGGGCGACGCCATCACTTTGCCGGCCGCCCCGAGCCTGCCGCCTGATACCTTTATTTTTCACGCCGGCACGGCGCAGGCCGCCAATGGCTCCATCGTCTCCGCCGGCGGCCGCGTGCTCGGCATCACCGCGCTCGCCCCCACGCTGCCCGAGGCCGCGAAACGCGCCTACGCCGTTTGCAATCAGATTCAATTTGCTTCAAAATACTTTCGCCGCGACATCGGTGCGCGCCAGCTTAACCGTCTTTCTACATGATTGTCATTCCGAGCCCTGCGAGGAATCTCGCCTTCGCCTTTTTTCTCTCCATCGGGTTGTTCCTTGCCGTGCGCACCCTGGTGGCCGCTGCGCCCACCGATCTTGGCCAGGGACTGCTCTATTGCCGCGTCCACGTGCTGCCCGCCGACCTGCCGGCCGCCAGCACGGCGAAATCCGACCTCGTCCTCGACCTGCGTTATACCCTGACCGATGACACCGGCGCCGCCGCGTTCTCGGCGTGGCTCGGGTTCCGCACCGCCACCCACCCGGTTTTCATCCTGGTCAACGCCGGCACCGGCCCCGCGCTGCTGCATGCGCTCGCCGAGCGTCCGGCGCCATCCGGCGTCGTGGCCCTCGGGCCGCCTTTGCCCGCCTTCATGCCCGATGTGCCATTGAAAATTTCGGCCACCACCGAGCGCCACGCCTACGATGCGTTCGATCGCGGCACCGCCCTCGATTCGCTGATCGTCGAAAAAATCGACAAGCCCCGCTACGACGAAGCCTCCATGGTCAAGGATCATGTCAGCGACAGCGAGGCTCCGGCACCGGATGATGAGGCGGATGCCGCCGCCAAGCCGGATTCGGCCAAGGACAAACCCGCCCCTCCGCCGCAGCTGATCGACCTTGCGCTCCAGCGCGCCGTCCAGCTTCACCGTGCGCTCCTCGCACTCCACAAAATCCCCCGCGCTTAATCTCCCCCCGCCGATGCCAGCACCCGGCTACATTCTCACGGTTTGCACCGCCAATATTTGTCGCAGCCCGATGGCTGAAGGTTTGCTTCGCCATGCGCTCGCCGCCCAGCCCCCGCCGCTCAAATCCCTCCGGGTCGTTTCCGCCGGCGTGGCCGCGCGCACCGGCGAGCTGGTCACGGAATATTCCGTCCAGGCCATGAAAAAGGCCGGCATCGACATCTCCGGCCACCGCAGCCAGCCCATCACAAAGGAACTCATCGATGGCGCGCTCGCCGTGCTTTGCATGACCGAGGCGCACCGCGCCACGATCCCGCTCATGTTCGAACGGCCGCCCAAAAACATTTTCCTCTTCCGTGAATTTCTCCCACCCGGCGCCGAAAAGGAAATCGCCGACCCCTACGGCGGCCCCTACAAGCTTTACGAACTCTGCCGGGACGAGATGGTCGAGGCCATCCCCTCGCTGATCGGGCAGCTTAAAACACTGATCACCAAGCCGGTCGGCCGGTAAGTTTTTAACCGCGGATTAACGCGGATGTCGTTCTCTCCGCTCGAACACTTGGCAAGCGGTCAGCCGGATTTTTGCCACGAAAGATCACATAGAACTCAAAGCAAGGTTGTCTCTGTGTTCTTTGTGATCCTTTGTGGCTACACTGATTTAAAACCGCTCTGGCAGTTCCATTGCACCAATCCGCTTAAGCGGGGACGCCGCTCGGTCAAACGTCCTCCTCGTTTTTTAGCAATAATCCGCGTTCATCCGCGTTAATCCGCGGTTAAAAAAACTTTGCCTTGCGGCGAGTTTGCGCGAGCGTTGCGTTTTCCCGCCATGCTTAACGCCACGCCGCTCAAGACCCTCGATCCGGAAATTTACTCGGCTATCGCCTCCGAGTTCGCCCGCCAGCAGGGCCACATCGAGCTTATCGCCTCGGAAAACTTCACCTACCCCGCCGTGCTCGAGGCGCAGGGCAGCGTGCTCACCAACAAATATGCCGAAGGCTACCCCGGCAAACGCTGGTATGGCGGCTGCGAGTTCGTGGACAAGGTCGAGCAGCTCGCCATCGACCGCGCGAAGCAGCTCTTCGGCGCCGAGCACGCCAACGTCCAGCCGCACTCCGGCTCGCAAGCCAATTTCGCCGTTTACACCTCCGTACTTCAGCCCGGCGACAAGCTCCTGGGCATGAACCTCAGCCACGGCGGCCATCTCACCCATGGCAATCCCGCCAACTTTTCCGGCAAGCTCTACCAGTTCTGCCAGTACGGCGTGCGCGAGGACAACGGCCTGATCGACTACGATGAACTCGCCGCCACCGCCGCGCGCGAGAAGCCGAAGATGATCACCGTCGGCGCCAGCGCCTATTCGCGCATCATCGACTTCGCCCGCATGGGCGAGATCGCCCGGGCCAACGGCGCGCTTCTCTTCGCCGACATCGCGCACATCGCCGGCCTCGTCGCCGCCGGCCTGCACCCCTCGCCCGTGCCACACGCCGATTTTGTCACGACCACCACGCACAAGACCCTCCGCGGCCCGCGCGGCGGCCTCGTCCTCTGCAAGGCGCAATACGCGAAGGCGCTCGACTCCGCCGTCTTCCCCGGCGGCCAGGGCGGTCCGCTGATGCACGTCATCGCCGGCAAGGCCGTGTGCTTTGCCGAATGCCTGAAGCCCGAGTTCAAAATTTACTCCGCGCAGATCATCAAAAACTCCCGCGCCCTCGCCGCCGCCATGGCCGGCCGCGGCTACAAGATCGTTTCTGGCGGCAGCGACAACCACCTCTTCCTCGTCGATCTTCGACCCGCGCTGCCCGAGCTCACCGCCAAAAAAGCGCAGGAGACCCTCGATCTCGCCCACATCACGTGTAACAAGAACACCGTGCCCTTCGAGACCCGCTCGCCCTTCCAGGCTTCGGGCATCCGCCTCGGCACCCCCGCCGTCACCACGCGCGGCATGGTTGAGAAAGACATGGACGAAATCGCCGGCTGCATCGACCTCGTGCTCCGCGCCATCGGCATCGACCGTGAAGCCGCCGCGCTGGCCGAGGCGAAAACGCGCGTCCACGTGCTCACCAGCCGCTTTCCGCTGCCGTATAAATTGTAAGCGGGTGCAGTGTGAAAATGGTCCGTCGTGGGAGCGGCTTTACGCCGCGACTCCAGTGTAATGACAACTCTCGTCGGGGCATAAAGCCCCTCCCACCTTTTTAAGCGACCCTTGATCCAACAATCCACACGCTTGCCGGAGGGGCCTGCGCATGCTGTCATGGCGATTGAAAATCATCATGAACACCGATGCTCCCGATCAGGAAGGCGATGAGGCCGAGGTCAGCCATTCGCTGTGGCGGCTCGAGCGCCGCACCGCACCCATGCTGCCGCGGCCGCTTTTCTATCGCCGCGCCGCGCTCAGCGCAGGAATCGGCTTCGGGCTGCTCGGCATCGCGCTCTTTGCCGGCATGCTGGGCTATCGCCTCACTGAGCACCTTTCGTGGCTCGATTCGTTCGTCAACGCCGCCATGATTCTCGGCGGCATGGGACCGGTTGCGACAATGGAAACCAACGCGGGCAAACTCTTCGCCGGCTGCTACGCGCTTTTTAGCGGGCTGGCTTTTATCACCATCGTCGGTGTCATCCTCGCGCCGTTCGTCCACCGGATCTTCCACCGGTTTCACCTCGCGGACGATGATTCTGCCGAGGAAAAAGGTTGAGATTATTTTAACGGTGCCTTGCGCAGAAAGATTTGCAGGTGGCGCGCGTTGACCTCAACGCGCTCAAAGCGTCTTGGGGTCAAGCCGCTCCACCTCGGAACGTCACGCCGAAACGCCGCCCTGAAGGTTCGGAGGAACCCGCCCGGGCATCGCGCGTCCCAGTTCGTTTGCGCCTTGGCATCTTCCTGCCGCTCCCCAAGCCTGCGCTTCAACCATGCCCGACGCCACCATCGCCAAACGCCCGCTCTCGCTCGGCGTCATTTTCCTGACGCTCGTCATCGACCTGATCGGGTTCTCCATCATCTTCCCGCTGGCACCCGACCTGATCGATTACTACCTGCGGGTTGACGGCCACACGGGCGCGCTCGGCTGGTTCCTCACCCAAACCCACGCGGTCGCGCACCTACTGGGCAAAAACGAGGATTTTTCCGCCGTGCTGTTCGGCGGCCTCATCAGTTCATTCTTCTCGATCCTGCAGTTTGTCTTCGCACCGTTCTGGGGCTCGGTTTCCGACCGCCGCGGCCGGCGCGGCGTGTTGTTTAAGACCGTGATCGGCACGGCGGTCGGCTACCTGATCTGGATTTTTAGCGGGTCGTTCTGGCTGTTTATTGTTTCACGCGTCGTCAGCGGGGCATTCAGCGGCAATCTCTCCGTGGCCACGGCCGCCGTGGCCGACGTGACCACGCGCCAGGAGCGTTCGCGCGCCATGGGCATCGTGGGCGCGGCCTTCGGTATCGGCCTCGTGACCGGCCCGATGATCGGCGCGCTCACGGCGCATATCAACCTGCTCACGCACCATCCCTCGCTCGCGCGCTTCGGCGTGAATCCGTTTTCCGTGCCGGCGCTCATCTCCTTCGCCCTGTGCCTGGTGAACGTCGTCTGGGTCTACGTGAGCTTCAAGGAAACCCTCCCGCCCGCCGCCCGGGCGGAAGCGCGCGAGGCGCGGCTGCGCAATCCGCTGCGCGCCATTTTCTCGCTCGATAACGACGCCGTGCGCCGCGCCAACATCGTGGCGTTTGTTTATGCGCTCGCCTTCGTCGCGATGGAATCGTCGCTCACCTTTCTCGCCGCCCAGCGTTTTCACTACACCGCGCGCCAAAACGGCTACCTGCTCGGCTTTCTCGGCCTGTGCTCAATCATCACCCAGGGCTACATCGTGCGCAAATTGCTCAAGCGCGTGGACGAGATCCGGGTGCTCACCACCGGCCTCATCTCGACTTCCATCGGCCTGCTCTGCGTCGGGTTCGCTCCGTATCCCTGGGTCCTTTATCCCGGCCTGGTGTTTCTGGCCATGGGCGCCGGCTTGGTGAACCCGTCCACGACCGGACTGATCTCGCTCTATTGCACGCAATCCGAACAAGGCCGCGTGCTGGGCATCTTCCGTTCGCTGGGCTCGCTCGCCCGCGCCATCACGCCCGTGATTGCCGGTGTCGTGTTTTGGGTTTTTGGCTCAACGACGGTATTTGTCGGCGGCGCCGCGCTTTCGCTCGGCGCGCTCGCCCTGAGCAAACGGCTGCCCAAGCCGGTCAAATGACCTCGCGCCGCGTCATCGCGCTGCTCGCCGTTTGTGGCGCGCTCCTTCTTGCCGGGTGTTCGTTGCTGCGGCGCGTGCCCATGCCGCCGCGCAGCACCACCCTCGAATCGCAACTCATCGAGCTGCCCGCGCAGACCATCTCCAATTACCTCATTGTCGAGACGCGCTGGGATAAAAGGGGCCCGTATCATTTCCTTATCGATACCGGTGCGTCCGTCACGCTCATCTCGCCCGAACTCGCGGCCCGCTATTCCGACACATCCGCGCCGCCCATTCCCGCGGCACAGGTGAGCGTGAAGGCCGCCGATGGCAGCACCACGCTTCTGCCCCCGGTCACGCTCCGCCGATTTTTCCTGGGCCAGGCGCGCTTCGAGCGCGTGCCCGCGCTGGTTTACGATTGCCGCGCGCTCTCCGCGCATTTCGGGATAAAAATCGACGGCGTCCTCGGTTTCCCGCTTTTCCGCGACACGCTGCTCACCCTCGACTACCCGCGTTCGCGCGTGCTGCTCGTTCCCATTGACTCGGCGCCGTTGGCCCTGGGCGGCTCGACCATCCAGTTCGACAACGCCAGCCGCACGCCGCTGATCCCCGTGACGCTCGGCGACGAGACGTTCATCGCCCTGATCGACTCCGGTAGCGACGGCTCGCTCAACCTGAATCCCATTGGCCTGCATCCGACCTTCGACTACGGCCCGCGGCCGGGACTCGCCGTGGCCACGCTCACGGGCGACCGTCCGCAGCAGGTCGGCCGCGTGGCCCAGTCGCTGCAAATCGGCGGCTACACCTTCATGCACCCTATCGTCGCGCTCACCGACGATCTCGCCTCGCTGGGCGGTGCCGTGCTGAAAAATTTCGCCGTTACTTTCGACCAGCAGCACAGCCAGGTCACTTTCTACCGCGAAAGTTCCGCGCCCATTCTCACGCCCTCGCGCCGCAGTGCCGGCCTCAGCTTTGACAAGAATCCCGTTTACTGGCGTATCACCCACGTCGTGCCCGGCTCGCCCGCCGAAGCCGCCGGTGTCCAGGCCGGCGACCTCTGCACCCGCATCAACGGCGAACTCGTCGCCAGCTGGAATCTTCGCCGCTACGAAGAACTCACCGCCAGCGCGAAGACCATCACCTTCACTTTCCTGCGCGGGACGGTGGAGCAGCCCATCTCCGTCGCGGTTTTCGACTTGGTGCCGTGATAGCTACCTGCGTAGATAGAGCTCTGCACCATATGAACGCATCATGAAGTCATATCGCAGCCTGATCCTCGGACTGCTGGGGACATTTTTCTACCTCGCCGCTCCACTCACTGGACAGACTACTGCTGCAGACTATTTGACGAGCGGCCGTACAAAGGCTGATAAACAAGATTTTGATGGTGCATTGGCCGACTTCGATCGTGCCATCGCTTTGGTTCCAAATGACCCCCGCGCTTACCAAAGCCGCGGTTTTGTCAGGCTCGCGAAAAAGGATATCGATGGTGCACTTGCCGATTTCGACCGCGCTATTGCTTTCGATTCAACCGAGGCTCTGCCATTCTATGACCGCGGCCTCGCAAAAGGCATGAAGGGCGATGATAATGGTGCCATCGCCGACTTTAACCGAGCCATCGCGCTCAATTCAAGTGATGCCCGCGCCTATCTAAGCCTTGGCCTTGTCGAAAAACATCAAGGACAATTGGACCTTGCGCTGACCGATTTTGACGACGCCATCGTCTTGAGTCCGGATGACGCTGGCCTTTTCGACGTTCGAGGCGAAACGAAGGCCGACAAAGGAGATTACGATGGCGCTCTGGCCGACTTCAACCATGCCATCGCCCTCAATCCAAATTATGCGCCTGCTTTCGGTAACCGCGGCTTTGCAAAGAACGCCTTGGAAAACTACAATGGGGCGATCACTGACTTCGACCGAGTCATCGAGCTGAGTCCGAGTTACTTTCTTGGTTTTTACGGTCGTGGCATCGCCAAGGATAACAAAGGGGATTACGCCGGGGCGTTAGCCGACTTTAATCGCGCCATCGCCCTGAACCCAAATTACAGTGCGGCTTATGACAGCCGCGGCTCGGTCGAGTATGGAAATGGAGATCTCACCGGCGCGGGCACCGATTTCAGCCATGCCATTGCCCTAAATCCGAATGATGCAGTCGCCCTCATGAACCGAGCGAACGTCAAGACTGACCAAGAAGATTACGACGGCGCTCTTGCCGACTTAGCTCGCGCCATTCCATTGGCTCCAAGGGAGGCGCGCGCTTTCATGGAGCGCGGCAATGCCAAGTCGAATAAAAAGGATTACGACTCAGCCTTGGCTGATTACGATCACGCCATAGCCCTGAAGCCGAATTATGCGCATGCTTTCTACAACCGCGGTTTTGCGGAGTATTACAAGAAGGACTTCGATGCCGCGATGGCCGACTTCAACCATGTTATCGAACTGAGCCCAACTGATCATCTTGGTTTCTACGGTCGTGGCATGGTCAAGGATGGGAAAGGGGATTACGACGGCGCAATTGCTGATTTCAACCACGCCATCGAACTGAGTCCGAATCATCTCCTTAGTATCTACAATCGCGGCATCGATAAGGAAAACAAAGGGGATAACGATGGCGCAATCGCCGATTTTGACCATGCCATTGCACTTCATCCAAATTTCGCCAATTTTTTTAGTTATCGCGGCATGGCAAAGGAGCGCAAAGGAGATCACGATGGCTCAACTGCCGATTACAATCACTGCCTCGCACTCGGCGGAAAGCCAAATTCCGCTTTTAACAGTCTTGGCGTCGCCAGAGATGCCGTCGGTGATGAAAATGGTGCAATGGCTGCGTATAATCAGGCCATTGCCTTGGATCCAACTGACCCTGTGCCATTCTATAACCGGGGCCTCATCAAGTGCAACAAAGGTGATAATGATAGTGCGATCGCTGATTTTGATCGGACCATCGCACTGAATCCGAATTACTCGGACGCTTTCTATAGCCGTGGCATGGTCAAGAAAGATAAAGGTGATTCCGCTGGCGCCATCCTAGATTTCGATCGATGCCTTGCCCTGAACCCGCAGGACACACGCGTTTTCTACTATCGCGGCGTCGCCAAAGGCATGAATGGTGATTACGATGGTGAGATCGCTGATTATGACCGCGCCATTGCCGTGAATCCGAATAATGTACGCGCTTTAGACGACCGCGCCACGGCCAGGGACTTCAAGCACGACATCGCCGGAGCCATCGCGGACTACGACCGCATGATCGCCCTGAATCCGAAGAACGCCGTCACTTTCAAAGATCGGGCCTTGGTCAAGATAGAGCAAAAGGATTACTCCGGCGCTCTTGCCGACTACGACCAAGCCTTGGCGTTGCGCCCGAAAGATACTTCAACTTTGCTGGTTTCAGCCGATCTAAAGTTTGAGTACCAAGGAAATCTTGACGGGGCCATTGCTGATCTCGATCGCGCCCTCGTGCTGGAGCCGGAAAATTATCAAGCCATCGCTAAGCGCGGCCGCGCAAAGAGTCAAAAAGGTGACTTTAATGGTGCGATCGCCGATTTTAGCCTGCTCATCAAATTGGGTCCGAACAGCCCCGGTGCTTTTTACGACCGCGCCGTGGCCAAGGATGCCAAAGGAGATTTTAGCGGAGCCATTGCCGACTACGAACAAGCCATCGCGCTGACGGAAGATTTTACAAACCATCGCTTAGATCCCTACAGCGCCCATACGGGAAACTATAGTTATATTGACCCTTCCATCGCGATCATCCGTGTTTCCATCCTCCTTGCACGGGCACCACGAAGACAACCAATGCTGGCGCTCGGCCGTTTGGTCGATCGTTGGCCAAAAGCCACGACTCAGGTTATTGCGCGATTTTTGCTGGGCGAGATGCCAGAAACCGGGTTTCTCGCTTCGACTGCCGCCATTCTAGGTAAAGATCAAGTGGCCAACCGACCCTGGTACCTATGTCAGACGTATTATTATGTGGGTATGGTTCATCTTCTGGCAAACGAGCAGCCGGCGGCGGAACAGTTTTTCAGGAAATGCATGGCCACTCACATGACAACTAACGAGAACTATCGTTTGGCTCGAACCGAACTTGTTCGATTGATGGCGGCCCAACGGTGAATACCCCTAAGGTGAACGGCACGGAAACGGTTCAAGAGGGATTACAGTACGAAATCCACGGCTCGTTATTTTTTCTTCAGGAGAAACGCCGCGGCGCCATCGCATTTGCTTTCCGGGGGCCGGCTCAGCACCTGCGTCTCGAGGGTAAATTCACCGCCGGCGGCCGCGAGAAACGCTGCGGCCACGCGTTCATTTTCCTCCGGGTCGAGGCTGCAGGTCGAATAAACCAGCCGCCCGCCGGGCGCCACGAGCCGCGCCGCGGCGGTGAGCAACTCCAATTGTTGCCGCGCATGCCGCGCAAAATCTCCCGGCTGCAGCCGCCATTTCACATCGACACGGTGCCGGATCACGCCCGAGTTCGAGCAGGGCGCATCGAGCAAGACGGCGGAAAACTTTTCCGGCAGGCCCTGCGCGCGAAAAGCATCTGCGTTCAGCCGCCGCACATCGCCTTCCACCAGCGTCGTCTTCACGCCGGCCGGCGCGCGCGCCAGGTTTTCCCGCAGCCGGGTGAGCCGCTCGCCCGGCAAATCCACCGCCACCACCTGCCCGCGCTGCATCGCATCGGCAATGGACAGACTCTTGCCGCCCGGCGCCGCGCCCACGTCGAGCACGGTCTCGCCCGGCTGCAGCGCCAGCAGCCCGACCGCGTGCCGCGTGGAGGGATCCTGTAAATAAATTTTTCCCGCGGCCAGCAGCGGCTCGAGGTCGGCCCAACGCCCCGCCGGCGCCTCGAAAAATCCCGGCCAGCCCGTTGGCTGCAGCCATTCCGGCGGCGCCTCGACCGTGCGCCAGCGCGCATGCATCACGCCCGGCGTTTGATCCCACGCCAGCAATGCGCGGGCCGCATCATCGCCAAACTGCCCGCGCCACCGCTCCACCAGCCACACCGGATGGGAAAAAAACTCCGACCATTCGGCGGCGCTGGCACCAACCGCCGGCTCTGTTTGCGCCGCCAGCACGCCGGCGAGCTTGCGCGCCACGGCATTGATCAGCTTCACCTCGGGCGAGCTGAGCAGCGATTTGGCCTGCCCGACGGCATGGTGCACGATTTTTGCCCGCCGCCCTTCGCTTTCGTCCGCGGCGATGAGTTCCGCGCCGGTCATGACCAGCACCGCCCGCGCCAGCGGCCGCGGCTGGCGCGGCACGAGCCTCCGCAGCACTACCTCGATGCGCCCCAAATGGCGTGCCACGCCCAGCACAAGCTGTTGCGCACGCGCACGCTCCGCGCCGGCCAGCCCGTGCAACCGCGTTTCGAGCAACGTATCCAGCCGCTCGCCGCGCTCCAGCCAGCGCGATACGGCCTGGATGGCCGCCGGCCACGCCGGCTCCGTTTCAGGCGTCGTTTCCGCCATGGCCGATACACAGTTTGACAACGCACAGCATTATAGCCTCTACTCTTCAGTTCCGTTACTCGCATCCGCAATCATGAATTCTGAAGCTATCTCCGCGCTCATCGCCAAAACGCCTTCGCTCAAGTCGGCCAAAGCCAAGCTCGAGGCCATGGAGCCCGGTGCTTACGTCGTCCACCGGAGCTGGGGCTTCGGCAAAATCAAGAGCTACGACGAAGCCGCCCAGAGGCTTATTTTCGACTTCGATGGCAAAAAAAGCCATGCCATGGACCCGGCCTTCTGCCTCACCACGATGGAGGTCCTGTCGCCCAAGAGTCTCCTCGTCCGCAAACAGACCGAGCCGGCCCGGATCAAGGAACTGATCGAAAAGGAGCCCGTCGAGCTTGTCGTCGAGGCGCTCTCTTCCTACGCGAACAAGGCCACGACGGTCATCGACCTTGAGCTCACCCTCGCCCAGGTCGTTGGCGAAGATAAATTTAAAAAGTGGTGGTCTGCCGCCAAGAAGCATGTGGCCAAAGACCCCCGCGTTTCCGTCCCCGTCAAGAAAACCGAATGCTACATCCTCCGCGATGTGCCCGTCTCGGCCGAGGATGAAATCCTCGAGGCCTTCAATTCCACCCGTTCCGCCCGCCGCCGCATCCAGCTGGCCGAGGAACTCGTCGCCACCGGCAAGAAAGACATGAAGACGGATCTTTCCGCCATCCTCTCCGGCGTGGCCGACGCGGTGAAAGACAGCAACCAGATCAATCCTTCCGAGCGCCTCTACGGCGCAGTCGTGCGCGACGATCTCGCCAAACTGATCGGCAACGAAACGGCTTTCGAGCCCACCCAGGCCTCCCTGATCGCCAATGTCCGCGCGCTGCCCGACATTGCGGAAAAAATTCCCGTCCAGTTCCAGCGTCGCTTCCTCGAGCTCGTCAAGGAGACCCACCCCGTCGAAGCCCGCGACCTCCTCTTCACGCTGCTCAAGACCTCCTCGGGCAAGTTCACCACTGAATCGATCAATTTCCTCGTCGAGAGCGGCCATGCCGAGGATCTCGCCGCCGCTCTCAAGCGCTGGCAGACCGAGCAAAACCTCCGCGCCCCCGTCCTCCTTTGGATCGTCAAAAACCGCCATTCGAAGAAATTCGCCAAGCTCCTCGCCGAGCTCATCACCCCGCGCCTGCTCAGCGCCATTTTCTTCGCCATCGATTACGAGGCCCTGCAGGCCTCCAACGCGCGCCGCATCCCGCTGGCTGAAATTCTCAGCGACGATGTCGACCTGATCAGCGACCTGCTCTCCACCGCCGACCCGGAAACCGCGCGCGATCTCGCCAACACCCTCTTGCTCAACCAGGGCTTCGAGGAGCTCACGAAAAAATCCCTGCTCGCGCGCTTCATCAAGATTTTCCCCAACATCCAGTCGCTCGTCGCGGAAGCCGCCGAAAGCAAGGACGAGCAGCTGCTCGTCTCCCGCGCCAGCTACGAACGCAAGCGCGAGGAATACGAGACCATCGTTTCCAGGAAAATCCCCGAAAACTCCAAGGCCATTGCCACGGCCCGCGAGCACGGCGATCTCAAGGAAAACTCCGAGTACAAGATGGCCAAGCAGGACCAGCAGGTACTCATGGCCCAGAAAACCCTCCTCGAAAAGGACCTGGCCCGCGCCCGCATCACCGATTTCAAGGACGCAACCATCGAGCAAGTCAGCGTCGGCAGCATCGTCAGTCTCCGCGACGATGCCGGCAAGGAAGTGAACTACACGCTCCTCGGCGTCTGGGACAGCGATCCGGACAACCGGCTGATTTCGTACAAAACCCCGCTGGGCCAGGCCCTGCTCTCGAAAAAAGCCGGCGACCGCGTGAAGCTGAAACTCAGTGGCAGCGAGCACGAGTACGTCATCGCCGGCATCAGCCGTTACGTGGACGCGCGGAATTAAGCCGCTCTCTGTGGCCTCCCGCGCCTCCACCGCATGGAGCATATCGTAAAAGGCTTCGCCATTGGTTTCGCCGTAGCCGCGCCGGTCGGCCCCGTCGGCCTGCTCTGCATCCGCCGCAGCATTCTCGATGGCCGCCTCGCCGGCTTCGTCACCGGCCTCGGTGCCGCTACAGGCGATGCAATCTTTGGCCTCATCGCCGCCATCGGCCTCACGTCCGTGACGGTGTTTCTGACCGGCCACGCCCGGGGTTTCCAGCTCATCGGCGGGCTCTGCCTTCTCGCCATCGGCCTGACCACCATCCGCAGCCGCCCGCCCGAGCGCACGCGCCAACCCGTGCACGCCCCCAATCTCACCGCCGCCTACGTCTCCACGGTCTTCATCACCCTCGCCAATCCCATTACCATCGCCGGGTTCATCGCCATTTTCACCGGCTTCGGCGTCGGCCTCACCACGACCGGCCTCGCACAAATCTCCTGGCTCGTGGCCGGTGTCTTTCTCGGCTCAGCCGCGTGGTGGCTGCTGCTGAGCGGTTTTGCCGCCTGGTTGGGCAAAAAGATTCCCGACGGCGGACTCCATGCGATCAACGTCGGCACCGGACTCGCCATTGCGCTCATTGGCGCGTGGGAGCTGGGGACATTTGTGCTCAAGATTGTGTGAGGATTGTACGAATCCATCGTTCTCGTACTCGTTATCATTCTCGTACTCGGTTCTGGTTGGTGAGAACGAGAACGATTAAGAGCACGAGAACGATCCGGCATTAAACGTCAGACTGATGATTCACCCACCTTCTTGTTACTTGGTACCTGTCACCTGACACTTGCCACACACCCCCGTCTTGCTCACCCTCGCGCCCAGTGAACGCCTCCTGGGACACGCTTAAACTCCTCTCCGACCCCACGCGCCTGCGCCTGCTCGCGCTGCTGCTGCGGGAGGAACTCTCCGTCGCCGAGCTGCAGGAGATCCTCGGCATGGCGCAATCGCGCATCTCCTCGCAGCTCGCGCTGCTGCGCTCCGCCGGCCTCGTGGCCGACCGCCGCGACGGCAAGCGCGCCTATTATTCGCTGCGCACCGCGCTCCCGTCGCGCACGCTTGCGCTCCTGCGCTCCGCCTGCGAATCCGTGGCCGAGCTGCCCGAGCTGACCGACGACCGCGCCAACCTCGACCGCGCCCTGCAAAAACGCCGCCGCGCCCAGGAACAATATTTCAACCTCATCGCCGGCCGCCTCGGAAAAAATTACTGCCCCGGCCGCTCGTGGGAAGCCATCGGCCACCTCGCGCTGCGCCTCACGCCGGCCATCGTCGTGGCCGACCTCGGCGCCGGCGAAGGACTCATCTCGCAACTCCTCGCCCGCCGCGCCCAGCGCGTCTGGTGCATCGACAACTCGCCCCGCATGGTCGAGGTCGGCGCCGAGCTCGCGAAGAAAAACGGCCTCGACAACCTCACCTACAAGCTCGGCGACATCGAGGAC
>DATMLS010000060.1:0-5206 GCA_035569995.1 Opitutaceae bacterium
AACACACGGCTCGTAGTATCTACGTTCAACCCTCTTCTACCCATAACTCTGCGTCCTCTTGACCAATCCTCAAGTGTTACCCATGTCCCCGTACACCCGTTACCCTTGTCTCCGGCCCAAACAGGGACGCCGCGCTCCACCCTCAAAAGCCTTCTTTTGTAGATAGCCTTGCATAATTCGGCGCTTGCGGGCGCCGTTTTTTCCTGCAAGTTCCGCCTTTCTGCTCAGGGCGCGGTAGCCAAGTGGTAAGGCCGAGGTCTGCAAAACCTCTATGCGCCGGTTCGATTCCGGCCCGCGCCTCCACGTTTCCGAATCGGAAACGTGCCACGGCGTAGTCCGAAGGACGAAGCCGGGCTCCCGCCTTCGCTGAAGCTACGGCGAGGCAAGACGGCTTAGCAGGCCAGTCCGACAGGGCGAAGGCTGCCACGCCGAAGTGAAACGTAGGCGGGCAATCCAACAAAGCGCCACTCACGCTGGTGCTGAAAATAGAAACCAGGCACCGCTCAGCGTTTGCCAAGCTTTGCTTTCAATTCATTGGCGGGGCAGCCGCAGCCGGAGTGCTTTTTCTTTTTCAGCGCGCCACGCACGAGCAGCCCCGCCGCAAGTGCGACGATGGCCAGGGCCATGATGGTTTGAATTTGGGCAAACATTTTTAAAGGGATTTTAAAACTAGCGTAGCCACAAAGGATCACAAGGAACGCAAAGGGTATGTATATTTTTGAAAACTTTTCTTTGTGATCTTTCGTGGCAAGAAATTCGGCTGATCAGAATCCGAGCGCGCGGCCGATCTGATAGACGGCGCAGGCGACGACCCAGGCCGTGACGCTCAGATAAACTTGTTGGAAGATGGCCCACCCCCACGAGTTGGTCTCGCGGCGCACGACCGCGGTGGTGCTGAGGCACTGCATAGCCAGAACATAGTAGATCATGAGGTTGAGGCAAACCAGCGGCGTGAATAGCGCGCGGCCGTCGGGCCAGGTGGCATGCTGGAGCGCATCGCGCAACGGCAGGATGTTGCCATTGGTGTCGGTCTCGACGCCGAAGACGACGCCGGTGGCACTGACAAAAACCTCGCGAGCCACAAACGAGCTGACGATGGCGACGCCGATGCGCCAGTCGAAGCCCAGCGGGCGCAGGACGGGTTCGAGCGTGTGTCCGAGGCGGCCGGCAAAACTGTGCGCGACTTGCTCCACCGGCGGCGTGCCGGCGGGCATCTTGGGATACGCGGTGAGAAACCAGAGCACGATGGAGACACCGAGGATGATGGTGCCGGCGCGCCGCAGGAAAAGTCCCGCGCGCTCGATCATCTGCAGCGCGAGCCCTTTCAGCGAGGGCCAGCGATACGGCGGCAGCTCCATGATCATGACCGGGGTCTCGCCCTTGAGCAGCGTGCGCTTGAAAAGCCAGGCGAAGCCAAACGCCGCTACGGTGCCGAGCGCATACATGCCCATCATCAGGCCGACCTTGGTCAGCACGGGCACGCGGCCGCTCGGGAACAACGCGGCGATCATCAGCAGGTAAACCGGCAGGCGCGCGGAGCAGCTCATGAGCGGCGCGACGAGGATGGTGATGAGGCGATCCTTGCGTTCCTCGATCGTGCGCGTGGCCATGATGCCGGGAATGGCACAGGCGTAGGAGCTGAGCAGCGGAATGAAACTTTTCCCGTTCAGCCCCACCCGGCTCATCACGCGGTCCATGATGAATGCCGCGCGCGACATATAACCACTGGCCTCGAGCAGGCCGATGAAGAAATACAAAACCAAAATCTGCGGCAGAAACACGATGACGCGCCCGACGCCCGCGATCACGCCGTCGGTCAGCAATGCGCGCAGGTCGCCGGCCGGCATATTGCCCCGCAACCAGTCGGCCAGCATCGAGACGTGAGCATCGAGCCAGTCCATCGGGTATTGGGCGAAGGTGAAGATGCCGAGGAACAGCGCGGTCATCACCGTGCCAAACACGAGCCAGCCCCAGACCGGGTGCGTGACCACGGCATCGATGCGGTCGCTCGGGCTCGGGCCGGTGGCGCCGGCGCGCTGCACGACCTCGGCGCAGAGCGTGCCGATGACTTCATAGCGGGAATTGACGAGCGTGCCGGCCCAGTCGGTGCCGGTGGCGGCCCAGCGTTGTTCCCAGCTGCGCAAAATTTCCTGCGTGCGCGGGCTGAGCGGCGTGGAGCCGGCGACGCGCACGGAATCCTGATCGGTCAACAACAACAACGCCTCGGCCCGCGCAATGAGCGACGACCGGTTTTCGTTTTCGCTGAGCGAGGCCTGCAATTCGGCGACGGCCGGCGCGATGGGCGCGGGCACGTCCCAGGCATGGCGCGCGAGCGGCAAATCGACCCGGCTCATGGCGAGGCGCAGTTCGATCAATCCCTTGCCATTGACGGCTTCGCAGGGAATCACCGGGATGCCGAGCATGTGCTCGAGGCGCGCGACGCGGAT
This sequence comes from Opitutaceae bacterium, assembly GCA_035569995.1. Lineage (GTDB taxonomy): Bacteria > Verrucomicrobiota > Verrucomicrobiia > Opitutales > Opitutaceae > DASRHD01. The sequence continues at coordinate 2,448 of DATMLS010000060.1, forward strand.
CTGCAGGCCGGACTGCGCGAGGAGATCCATCATGTTGAGCACGACGATGACCGGCCGGCCCAGGTCGAGGATTTGGTGGACGAGGTAGAGGTTTCGCTCGAGATTGGTCGCATCGACGATGCAAATGATGCGGTCGGGCTGCGGCGTGTCGGCACGGCGGCCGAGCAGCACATCGCGCGTCACGGCCTCGTCGGGCGAACGCGCGGCCAGCGAGTAGGCGCCGGGCAGGTCGATGATCTGGATCGGATGCCCGTGCTGCGAGTAAGCGGTGCCCATCTTGCGCTCGACGGTTACACCGGGGTAATTCCCAACTTTTTGTTTCAGGCCGGTGAGCGCGTTGAAGAGCGTGCTCTTTCCGCAATTGGGGTTGCCGACCAAGGCATAAACCGGCGAGCGCGGGGAGGTGGACATGGCGACGGGGCGCGAAGTTAAACCGATTCGACCAGCACGTGATCGGCTTCGCTGCGCCGGAGCGTGAGATGATAGCCGCGCACCTGAATTTCAAGCGGATCGCCGAGCGGCGCACAGCGCACCAGTTTCACGGGGGTGCCGGCGATCAGGCCCATCTCGCGCAAGCGCAGGAACGCAGGGCCGGTCTTCGGAAACTCCCGCACGATGGCATTCGCGCCGATGGGCAGTTCGGAAAGTTTAATGGGTGCAGCCATCTCGGGAAAATCTTGGCCGGCGGCTTACACGCCGCCGCGGATGAGCTCGACGACGATATGCTGCGCCGCGCGATCGCTGAGCGCGATGCGGGTGGAACAAAGCAGGCAAATAAGGGTTTTCTCGCCGGCAATTTTTTCGATGACGGCGGACTCGCAAAACCCGATTTCCCGCAAGCGCTGGCAAAGCTCGGGCTGGCCGGCGAGTTCGCAGACGCGGCCGGAAGCACCGACCGGCAGTTCGGTCAGAGGCATGCGTTGTGGGCGAAAGGGTTCAGCGGCGCGTTTCATACCTAAGCAAGAGAAGCAGTTTAACTGAGACTGGGTTTCAATGTCAATCCTGTCTCGGCCCAGAATATGCGCTAGACTCATGGCGGCCGCCGCCGTTTGCTCGGGCCCTAACATGGCTTGCACTGTCTTTACCATCGCCAACCAGAAAGGTGGCGTCGGCAAAACCACCACCGCGGTCAATCTCGCCGCCGCGCTGGCTGAGAAAAAAATCCACACCCTGCTCGTCGACCTCGACCCCCAGGCCAATGCCACCAGCGCGCTCGGCGTCGAGAAACAGGACGGCAAAAGCCTCTACCGCCCCCTGCACGGCGAAGGTACCGCGCTCGAGATGATCACGCCCACGCCCTACGAACACCTGGCGCTCATCCCCTCGGAAGTGGATCTCGCCGCGGCCGAGATCGAGCTCGCGCAGACGGAAAACTACCTGCTCAAGCTTCGCACCGTGCTCCAGCCGGTGCGCGACAGCGGCGGCTACCGCGCCGTCATCATCGACTGCCCACCCGCGCTCGGCCTGCTCTCGATGAACAGCCTCGCCGCCGCGGACTTCCTGCTCATCGCGCTGCAATGCGAATACATGGCGCTGGAGGGACTGGCCCAGATTTTTCGGGTCGTGGACCGCCTTAAAAACGCCGGCATCAATGGCAGCCTCGAAATCGGTGGCACCGTCATGACCATGTTCGACGTGCGCACCAACCTTTCGCGCCAGGTGGTGGACGAGGTCAAAGCCCACGCGCCGGCGAAAATCTTCGAAACCGTCATTCCCCGCACCGTGCGCCTGAGCGAGGCCCCAAGCTTCGGCAAAACCATCTTTGCCTACGATCCGCTCAGTCCCGGCGCCACGGCCTATAAGAATCTCGGCAAGGAAATCATCGCGCGCTTCGGGTTGAAGGCGGAGTAGCGCAAAGTCGCCAAGACGCGAAGCTCGCCAAGCCTGCCTTAAAGCCTTTTCGAGTTAGTTGGTTACATCGGCATGCCTTTGCGCCCCATCCTTTCTTTTGTCATTCCGAGCCGTGCGAGCAATCTCTGCTGTTCTTATCCATTTCAATTTCGGAGATTCCTCGCACGGCTCGGAATGACAATTTCACTCGTCACGGGTCTATTAAAATTGAAACTGCGCTAAAAAAAGGATGAACCTAAGAGACGCAGCACCCGCCGACGCCGACCTCGTTTACCAGATCAAGCATCAAGCTTACGCCGAGCACGCCATCAAGTCATATGGCTCCTGGGATGAAGCCTTTCAGCGACGCTACACCGCCGGCAACCTCCCCTGCACAAAGATTATTTTAGCAGATGACACCCCTGTGGGTTGGATTGCATGCAAAGAAGAGATAAAGCAGATCGAAATACTGGATCTGCATATTTTGCCTGATCATCAGCGAAGGGGAATCGGAACGACGTTGATTTCCGGTATTTGTGAGCAGGCTGCTCGTAACGGAAAGGAAGTGCATTTGAGTGTTCTTAAAGTGAATCCGTCGATAACACTTTATGAGCGTCTTGGTTTCATTGCTACCGGTCAGACTGAAACCCATATTCTCATGAAAAAGAATTCTTAGCCTGCGACCCATAAACGCTATTCATCTTTGCGCCTTCGCGCCTTTGCGTTAAAGATTCCCCATGGCCACGTTCGCCAAATACCGCCACGCCTTCCTCACAGGCCTGCAGAGCAACATTGTTTACCGCTGGAACTTCGCGGTGCGCGGTTGTTTCTCGGTCTTTCACCTCGTGGTCGTGTTCATCCTTTGGAGCGCGGTCTATGCGGGCCATGCCCGCATCGGCAGCTTTGACCTCGCGCAGACCCTCACCTAC
>DATMLS010000061.1:0-4267 GCA_035569995.1 Opitutaceae bacterium
CTTCCGGCCTTCCCTGCGCAATGGTTTTAACGGTTTCCTTCGTGCTCTCCCCGGCGATCGGGCGTTATATCACCGTTACTTGCGAAAGCGTTTCCACAAGTGTGATGCCAGCGTCGAGGCATCAGGACCACACGACTTTGCCGTCCGCGTTTGGCGCATTCGTCTCACGCACCATTCGCGTCCATCGCATCCCGCCCAACGTTCGTGACGATGGCCAACGTCCCTCTCTCGGGCGAGACGGGATGGATTCTGCCGGTGATTTGCGGAAACGATCAATCGCGCGATCTGCGGCGAATTAACACGACGGGCAAATCAGTCGAGATCGAGAAGTTCGTGTCAACTGAACAGCAATTGCTGCGCGTCAACCGTTACCCGGATTGGGTGCTGGCCCCTTTCCATCCCGTCGATTTTAGCGGTGGTCCCTTTTGGTTCTCGGTAGAACAGCGGCGTGTCCTAAACTACGATGTTCCTTGCGGGCGTATGATCGCCTCGCAGGGAGCGAATCATGAAAACCCGTTACACGGTGGCATTATCGATGCTCGCAGGCGTCGCGGTTGGTGCGCTTGCACTTCAAGGCCTTCACGCGCAAGCCAAGCTGCCTGTCTATTTCGTCGTTGAGAACGAAATCAGTGACGTGCAGAGCTATCTTAAGGAATATGCCGCGCGGGCTCGCGATATGATCAAAGCCAATGGGGGCCGCTATCTGGCGGCGGGAGATGCGACAACATTTGTGGGCGAACCGCCTAAATCCCGGGTGGCCATATTCGTGTTCGACGACATCCAGCAAATACAAACATGGCTAAACTCCCCTGAGTACAAGGAGCTCAGGAAGGTGGGCGAGAAGTACGCCAAATTCCGCAACTACGCCGTTCCCGGGATTCCGCAGTAGGGTAAAGACGGTAGCTGATGCCGCCGATCATCAAAAATTTCCCTTAACGGCTAACCGGCGAGTAACCGCTGCGACATTTCGCGTTGGTCGCGCAGGGCAGTGTTTATATCGGCCCCTCATCATACGGTCGGTGATGGAGGCATGAATACGATGTCCATTTGGAAAGAGACGGCCGTTGCGGTGCCGACACTGGCGGCTTTGCTATTTGTTAGCCATGCATATTTGGGCTCGGATGAACTTCAATCGATGAGCGTTCCCACGACCTGGTTGGGCGGCGTGACAATCCCGGCTGAGCGCTTTCTCGCAAAGGAGTTGATTGCGGGTCGTGCGTCGAAGGCCGATGAAGACTCTCTGTCGTTGGAGCCAAAGCCCGTAAGCGAGCTAACTCCGCAGGCGCGTATAAGAAGCGTCTTCGCTCAATTCGGCCCGAGCGGAGCTCGTTCCGCAACTTAGTTTCTTCGGACCAGTGGCTGTGGCGGATTGGCGCTGTCACCGGCGTCGGTCGTGGCGCGGGAGCTCAGGAGCGATTTGCCCGGCGGGACCCGGTTCGATCCGACCTTTTGAGGGTATCGGCTTGATCCATGTCAACGGTCTCAGGTGCAGCGGACCTATCGTCGGCGCCGCCCTGCCATTGATGATCGCAAGTGTGGTGGCGCTGGCAATCGCGCCGCTCATGCGTGAGACATACCCGAAGCCGCGTTCGCTCTGAGCAACACCGCTGTAGATCACCTTCCGGGACAGTGGTCTCATGTTTGATTTGTCCAGCTATCCGCTTGCGGTGATCTTTTTCAGCGGTCTCGCTTCAATTTTGGCAATGAGTGAAATTGGCTGGCAACTTGGGATACGCACCAAGGGGCGAGCCGGCAGCAACTTTTCCACGTTGGAAAGTGCCACGCTCGGGCTGTTGGCACTCATGCTCGCCTTTACTTTCTCAATGGCCCTGACGCGCTTTGAGGCTCGCCGCGATGCAGTGTTGAATGAGGCCAACGCGATCGGCACGACCGCGCTGCGCGCGCGACTGTTACCCCAACCCCAACGAGCCGAGACGCTGAAACTGTTGCGGGAGTACGTGCAGATACGTCTTGAAATCGTCAAAGGTGGCACATCGCTGGCCGAGCGCACGCCTGCCATTGTTCGCTCGAATGCGCTTCAGGAAGCACTTTGGCAGCAGGCAAAGGCCATGGCATCCATAGACAAGGGACCTGTACCCACGGGCCTTTTCATACAGTCGCTTAACGAAATGATCGACGATCAGGGAAAACGGCTCTCCGCACTTCGCAATCGGATCCCCGACAGCGTGCTCGTTGCGCTTTTCGGCATCGTCGCGGTTGCCGGCGCTTTCGCGAGTTATGGAAGCGCGCGCGACGTGGAACGCACTCGCTCGCCGGTCTATGTCATAGTGCTACTCGTATCGGCGGTCATATTTCTTATTATGGACCTTGATCGACCGAGTACGGGCTTCATAACGAACAACCAGCAGCCGATGATTGATTTGGCGGCCAGCATCGAGTCTTTCTCCGATTGAGCGGAGCTGGCACGATGGAGGCAGGGTCTGGACACCACACCAATGCGAGCGCCACATAACCGATCCGCACTGCGACACCCCGCAATTTCAACCGAAAAGTAACTTGCTTTAAGGTTGTATTCTCCCGATACTGAAATCGCCTCTACCAGAGTAACAGTAAGGGAGGCTGACATGTTTTACGAATTCAAGCTGGGCGTGCTCTCTCTTTTGCTTTCCGCGCTGTTGACCGCGCTGACCCTCCTACCGCTGCTGTTATTCGCGCCGTGACCTGCTGTTGACGCAGGACAGCAGGTGGCATTCGTTGTGCAAAGTCGTCCGGGCGGTTTGACCACGCTCGCGCCTTGCAGAAGGCGCGCCAAGCGCTTCTGCCATTCGTCCGCAACGCGATCGAGCGCTCGCGGCTTGATCTGGATCAAGCCCTTTAGCGAGATTTGCCGGATTGAATTGCGATCGGTGCGGCACGATCTCTTCGGACCATGTCGTCACCCGGCAGCCGCTCCACACCCCGCTCCCCGCGAGCGGCTGCCGTCCAGCCGCAGGTGAACGACTGGCTATGCCCCTTGAATTTCACCATGTCGTCGAGAAGATAGAAATATGGAGCGCAACCAGCGACGGCTATTCTTTCGTGATCAGTTTCGAAAGTGTTGCCGGTCCCGGCTTTCATGGAAAACCCGGCTATGTGGCCTCATGGCGTCTGGCCTATCGAGGCCGTGGTGCAATCAAGATCACCGGCTCACCATTTAAAACGTTCGACGAGGCCAAAGCCGCCTGCGATGCAATGCTGGAACTCCTGATCAGCGAAAATTAACGCGATGGCCATCCGATACGCGCGCACCCACGCCGCACAGGCAGAGAACTTGGCGCGGCGCTCTGCGACATGGCCTGTTCCGAGTTAACCAGCTGACGGTGCGTTGTTCCTAGATGCCGGGTTCGGGCATGTGGTTCTGCTCGAAGTGTTCGCAACTAAAACAGCGCCATTTTTCATGAACGTAACGCTGGTCGCTAAAAAAGTTTGGTTTGTAGCGGTGACGGTCTTGAAGGCGTAAATCATGCGCACCGCAATTTGGGCAGTTTCGATAAGGAGGTGGGACGTCCTTCTTTTCGAGGGCGGCTAATAATTTGTCTCCCAGCTCCTCAAGACGCGATTGGATGCGGAAAGCGTTCGCGACCCGCTGAAAGGCGGCTTTAAGCGAGACGCGCGGCGCCGGCATAACCGCCTCATTTCTTGATGACGATGGGATCTCTCGGAAGCAGTGCATTTAGCAACGCTTCTTTCGCCAGCGCAAGAACCGGCGCGCCAATCGCTTGAAGTCAGGCCTGACTATTCAACGCACGAGACCGCTGTCTCATCGCTCCGTTTTCAAGATACACGACCCCGTTTGGAGCCGAGCCAAAGATGAATTCAGCGACAAAGGCGCGAGCGATGTCATCCTGCTCGATCGTGCCGAAACGTCCCGGAATCAAACGCCCCAACCAGGCGACATAGCGCGGCGTGTGAACATTGCCTGCGATAACACCGGGGCGAAAGATCGCGAGGCGTTGGAAGCCGATCCCCTGGACCGTCTCTTCTTTCAACCCCATCACCCGCACATAGCGAATCCGGCTTTTCGCGGTGCTCCCCACGGCCGAGAGCAGAGCAAACCGTGTGATACCTCCGGCCTGACAACCACGGGCAAAGCCACCGACCACGCCAATCTCCAGCGCCTTTAATTCTTCCTCGCTCCACTTCGTGCTGCCTGACCCCACGCCAACACAGGATGCGCCGTAGACGGGATCGCCTTGCGCGGCCAGGCGCTGCGCAAGCTTGGTCACCTCAGCGGGAAACTGGTTGGCCGCCGTATCCAGGGTCACCG
>DATMLS010000062.1:0-30394 GCA_035569995.1 Opitutaceae bacterium
TCTTGCGGTCGACGGCGCGGATGGCATCCTTGGCCGCCTTGAAACCGAAGTTTTCGCGCAGGTCGCCCTGGCTGTGCGCCTCAACCTTGTCCTTGACCAGGTCAACGCGCTTGAGCTTCAGCGCCTCGAACTGCTCGGCCAGCACGCGGTTGTAGCCCGGCCGCACGTAGATCGTGGTGGAGGCCGGAGATGGGATGCGGAAGATCTTTTTTCGGTGCAGTGGCATGCGAGACGATCCAACCAGACACCCCGGCAGTCCACGGTGTCAAAGTCAGACCGCGGAAATGTTTTTCGGCCTGTTCCCGCCTAAAAACGACCTGTCCCAAAAAACATGTTGTCTGCTATGCGCCCCTCGACAAGCTCGGAGCCTTAGCTGCACCAGCCCTGTCCTGTTCGGATCAAAACTAAACTAAAACTATTCGAACAGACGCCCGGAAGAATCGAGGCCAGCCTGGCCCGTTTTCAGACTTCGTTCACAACCAGTCCCGAGATTCCAACCATCCGGGCCATTTGACCGTCAATCGCCAGCCTATCGACAATTATATATGACGCTCCGCCTCTTGCTCACCCTTATCAGCTTTCCATTATTTGCGCCGTCACTGTTCTGCCAGGCCGCCGCGTCCGCCGACAGCACGAAAGCCGCCACATACCCACCGATTCCGGAAGAGGCCCGGAGACATTTTATCATGGGAACGACACTTTTCAAGGACGCCAGGAACACGGCCGATTTCTCGCGGGTTACAAGTGAATTTAAGCAGGCAACCGAGCTTGCCCCGCAATGGCCGGAAGCGCGCTACCATCTGGCGTTGGCCAGGGAAGCAGCGGGCGATTACTCCGGTGCGATGGCTGACCTTAAGCTCTACCAGCAGTTCAATCTTTCCGATGCCGAAGCGCGCGCAGTTCAGGACAAAATTTATGTGCTCGAAGCGAAGCAGGAAGAAGCGGGGGAAAAGCAAGCCGACGAACAAAAAGCCGCGGCGGCAAAGGAACAAAAGAAACAGGAATATCGGGATAAGGTCGGATTTTTAGCGGGCCAGTGGAACGTTGCCTCAACCTTCCACTGCTCCTGCGCGTGGGATGGAAGAGTCTATCAGTCGAAAGTCATGATCACCATCAACGGGAAAAACCTATTAATTACCAATCAACCATCCGGCGTCCTATTGGCCAAAGGCACGATGGAAGGCGACGATTACACTTCAATACAGTGGATGCGAGTGGCCGACACGTCAGCTTGGCCCCGGCAGATTGGCCGGCTGGCAGATTGTTCGATCGCTGTGACAGTCGATAAACCCGGCCAGCAAATCTCTTGGAAAGAACCCACTGCGGAGCAATCCATGCCACCGATTTGGACTTGGGATAGCTCATGTGATGTGCAGCTCACACGATAGCCTGGGACGAACGGCCAACACGCCCGCTTCCAATTTCGATCGCGTGGCGTCGCGATAACCATTTTAGGACTCCAACAACCGGACAGTGAATTTTCCGTGGAATCTAAATTCCGCATCTCCTTTATGGAGATGACCTGCTCGCCCGATTGCCCGATGCAGTGGCCAGCGGCGCGGAACCATTCCTGATTATTGGAGCGATCGCCGGGGGTGAAAAAACTGAAGGCTGAAGGCTGAAAACTGAGCCGCCTCTAAACGTTGAACAAGGTACTGACCCTATTTTCGCGTGGAAAAGTCATTTTCTTATTTCCTGTGTTTTTGCAAATGGTCCGGGGCCAGGATTTCTCAAGTTTATAAAATTAGATGACTTAGAAATTTCACGGTTTTGCACTCAAAGTGAGCTTATTGCAAAAACGTAAAAAAATACCCAATTCCAATAGACCGAAAGGCCACTAAATCATTTTCAGATTAGGCAAACCCATAACGGGTGAAATTGTCATTCCGAGAACCGCAAGGAAGCCGCTGTGCGGCTTGCATGGAACACGCAACCGCACGATTGCATTGTTTATCCAAACCGGTTGATTTGGCCCACGATTGCCGTGCATCGTCTATTATTATGAAGATGAATCTCCCGAAAGTACATGTGGCGCCGCCGGCCCCGATGGTCTCAACGCTCAGCGAAAACTTCGGATTGAGCAAAACGATGGCCACCCTGGTCTCGTTCTTCATCATCGCCCTGTGCGCCCTCGCCGTGATTTGGTTTGTCCGGTCGGCTCCGCCGCGCACCCTCACCATTTCCAGCGGCAAGCCGGGCAGCACCTACGAGCGATATGCCGAACAGTACAAAGCGAAACTGGCCGCGCACGGAGTGAATCTTCAGATTGTTGTCTCCGAAGGTTCCATGCAAAACCTTCATCGGTTGAGATCATCGCCATCAAGCGTCGACATCGGTTTTGTGCAGGGTGGATTGACGGAGGGTCGGAACGTGGACGACTTGATTTCCCTGGGCAGCATCGCGTACCAGCCGCTGTTCATTTTCTACCGCAGCTCGACGACGTTTACCCTCCTTTCAGAACTGGCGGGGAAGCGGATCGCGATCGGAGCCAAAGGCAGCGGGACGCACACGCTCGCCCTCGCCCTGCTCAAAGCCAACGGCATTACCGGCGCCCCCACCACCCTGCTGAATGTCGATGCCGATGCGGCGGCGGCCGGCCTGTTGAATGGGAAACTGGATGCGATTTTCCTCATGGGCGAGTCAGCCCCGCTCCAGACCTTGCGCACCCTCATCCACTCGCCGGATGTCCAGATGTACAATTTCACGCAGGCGGACGCGTACGTCCGAAAGTTTACCTACCTTGATAAGATAGAATTTCCCGAAGGGTCGATCGATCTCGGCACGGATTTGCCAGCCCACGATACCATGTTGGTCGGCCCCACGGTGGAGCTGGTCGCACGGAAGGATTTGAATCCAGCCATATCCGACCTCCTAATCGGAGTGGCCCAGGAAGTTCACGGGAAAGCGAGCATCCTCCAAAAACAAGGGGAGTTCCCGGCCCCGCTCGTACATGAATTCACCATTAGCGATGATGCCCTGCGTTATTACAAATCGGGCCAAAGTTTCACCTACAAATACCTTGATTTCCGAATCGCGAGCATCATCAACCGGATCGCGGTGGCCTTTCTGCCGCTCGTGCTCGTTCTGGTTCCGGCCATCCGTTTTTTTCCCAACGCCTACAAATTGAGAATCCGACTGCGGTTTTATCATTTTTACCGGCGGCTCATCCGCCTTGAACGCGAAGCCTGGATCGCGCAAACCCGGGATCCGGATTTGCTCAAGCGCCTCGACGAAATTGAGGAGTCCGTCAATAAACTCAAGGTGCCGGCCTCCCTCGCCGACCAGTATTACGCGCTCCGGGGTTACATCAATTTCGTGCGCGGCCGGTTGAATACGCCCGCCACCGCCACGAAGGCGGGTTGAATCGAAGAGCAAAAACAGCAGGTAGAAAAAACCTGCGGAGCTAATATCCGTTGCCAGGCAGATACTATTTAACGGCAGCGAAAAGTCAGTTGCCAAAAGATACGCTTTTTGTGGCTGCCTCATACGCAACCCGGCATCCGGCCGTTTCGTCAAACGGTCTCTTCAAATTGAAGTTCTTTTCTTTGCGCCCGGCAGATTGGCTTCCCGCAGGCTTTTCTTTCCATCCAAAACCAATAAATGGGGGCAAATAAACCGTACTCGAAAGAGTAGAGAACAAAACCAAGTTTGAGGGTGAGGCCCTTCTCGGGCGATCCAACAACCCCACGACGGAGAAGTTCGCCGAGTGAGAAAATCTGAAGATAGGGCATCACATTGTTACATTCTCCGGCTGGAAAACCACAATGCGGACAAAACCAAAGGCGTTCTTCCTGAGGATAGAGACAATCCATACACACCGGGATGGCGTCTTTGGCCCTGACAGCCAGATCAACCTCCCGTGACCATGGATCAGGCGAAACATCTGACGCGACCTCTCTTATTTTCCATATAAGTTTCACCCCAAAAGTTACGCCGATAAAAAATAAAACGATTGATTCAGGTTTCATCTTTCGCCCCACACTAACAATTCCATGGGCGAGGACAAGCACGGCCCAAAAGCCATGGACTCCTCCTGTCCTCCGTCTCATCCGTTGTAACCTTGGCAAAGGAGAAGGCTTTAATCATTCTAACCGAATGGCCCGCCAACGGATTGACCGGGCGGCCCGGCCAGCGCTCCGATATACGTCGTGTTTGGCGCCACGAGTTTTTAGAATGCGAAACTCAGCCAAGAACAAACATGAAAACGGTGAAATTCTTCACCCTCGCAGCAGTCTTGGCTGCCTCCAACCATGAGAGACGATTACCTTAAGGCCGCACTGAAGACGATCGACGATCCGAACATCCTGGTCAACGTGGTCTCACGCCGCGTGAAACAGCTGAGACGCGGCAGCCGCCCCTTGGTTGAGTCGCTCGAGAAACTTACGGCCGAGGATACCGCGCTGCGCGAAATCATCGAAGGCAAGATCAGTTACGAGCACGTCGCCGCCGAAGCGGGACGGGAGTAGCCGGAGGTTGGGGCATTTAAAATAAGACCGTAACCATATCCCTGGACCACGGCGGGGATGTCGTTCCCTCCGCTCGAATGCTTGGCAAGCGGTCAGCCGGATTTTTTGCCACGAAGGATCACATAGAGCTCAAAGAAAGGTTGTTCTTTGTGATCCTTCGTGGCTGCACTAATTTTAACCGCTTTAGCAGCCAGACCAATTTCATTTTTCGTATTTGATTATCGAATACGACTTAGAGCCAGAGGTTGGCCTGGCGCCAGGGGCATGGGCGGTCTTCACCCCATAGCCACGACCGTCGTTTCCGGCCAAGGTAAGTGGCCTGCCACGAGCAAGCCTGCAAGGCGCGTCGAGTGGCTCCATCCTATGAAGACACCTTGGACTTACCCTGCCTTGTTTCTGGCCTTGGCCATCGGCACGTCCGCCCAAACCGCCACGCCGCCGGATCCGGTGCTGACCGAAAAGCAGCCACCACATTTCCGGGCGGAAGGGCCCCTGCCCTTGGATTGGAAGACCGGCGAAGGCAAAAGTTACCTGATCCCGGCCGTGGAGATACCGGCCTTTCTTGTCGCGCTCAATACTTACGATCGGATCGCGTTTCCGAACACTTGGTACAACTCGACCTTTAGCAGCACGTGGGAGCATGTGCACGAGCAGCATTGGGTGTTTGATACCGACCCCTTTAACATCAATCAATTCGGCCATCCGTACCAAGGGGCAACGATGTTCGCCTTTACCCGGTCCGCGGGGGTGGGCTTCTGGCCATCGTGGATCTACAGCAATGTCGGAAGTTTTATCTGGAAGATGGCCGGCGAGACCGACCTGCCCTCCATCAACGACCAGATCACCACCGCCCAGGCGGGCGCGCTCCTCGGCGAATCATTGTTTCGCATGGCGAGCCTCGTGCTGGAAGACGGCGGCCCACATCCGGGCTTTTGGCATGAATTGGCCGCGGCCGCAATCTGCCCGCCGCTTGGTTTCAACCGATTGGCCTTTGGCGATCGCTTTAAAGCGGTGTTCCCAAGCTACGATCCCGCCACCTTCATGCGGTTGCGGATCGGAGCCAGCGTCGACGCCAAAGTGTCGGGAAGCGGCATTTCAACGCCGAGCCTGAAACAGGAAGCGATCGTGGATTTCACCATGGTCTATGGCCTCCCCGGCAAAGATAACTACGAGTACGAGCGGCCGTTTGATTATTTTTCGTTTGAAGCGGCCGGAAAAACGAGCGCCCACAACCATAACTTCATCGAGGACATTATGGTTCGCGGCATGTTGTGGGGAAAAGATTTTGTGTGCGGCGAAAATCACCGGGGCATCGCCGGCCTTTACGCCAGCTACGACTATATTGCGCCGCAGATTTTTCGCGTGTCATCGACCGCATTGGGCTTCGGCACGACGAACCAGTGGTGGCTCTCGCGCCACATTGCACTGCAGGGCACCGCCATGGCGGGCGTCGGCTTCGCCGGCGCCGGCACCACCCCGCAGCCGGACGGCCAGCGCGATTACCACTACGGGGCGGCGCCGCAAGGGCTCCTGGCCTTGCGCACAATCTTTGGCGACCGGGTGATGCTAGACCTCACCGCGCGGGACTATTATGTGACCGGGACGGGCTCGGACGACAAAGAGGGATCCGAACAAATTTTACGCACAGACGCAGGGATCACCGTCCGGACCTTTGGCTATCAGGCGCTGGGGTTGGAATGCGTGGCGTCTGACCGGCGCGCCCATTACGGCCACTTTCCCGACCAGCACCAATCGGAAATAAAATTTAGCCTCGTTTACACCGTCCTCGGTGGCAGCCGTTTCGGCGCCGTCGATTGGCGGCCCAACGGGGAGCCGATCATGAAATAAGGGGAAATCCGATTTTCGTCTGCGCTTTGCTCATTGTCGCCGGGAAACGCCCTAATCTTTTCGAAACCAAAACAGGCCGACGGAGGCCAGCGGCGCCAGCGCCGTCAAGGCGAACGCGATTCGCCACGTCAAATTCGGAGTCGCCAACATTCCCCGGGTGGCGCCCGCCGCCAAAACCAGCGCGACGATGGTCCAAAGCGAGAGCAACAATATCCTTGGCCCCTTGCTTTCGATGGTGGCGATCGCACTGCCAAAAAGCACACCCACCGATGCGATCGCCGTGCCCACACAAAGCTCCGCGCCGGGCACATAACCTAGCTGCTTGAGGAGATGGCCGTAAATCGGCACCAAAAAAGCGCCGCTGACTCCGACCAAGAAAACCGAAATCTGGCGTTCCGGGTGCACGAATGAATCCTGCAAAATTCAACGGCCGGTGCAACCGCTTACCATGAACCGCGGCCCGGCCCAATTTCCAATCCGAGAAACCACAAGTCCTGTGGGATATAATGCAATGATTTAACAATACAAATGACCTCGATCTTCATTCTTTGACCCAACGATTTTAAAACAACCCACCCGTTTGCCCAGCCTGCCACTGCGCGGCTGTGCTTCAATTCATCCCCACAGTCTACCCCAATGATTACCCTCCACCGTTTATTTCGGCGGCGCCTGGCCTGCGTCATTTCTTCATCGATTCTCTTCTCCGCCACGCTCGCCACGGCGTCCAGCGCGTGTGTGACCGCAACCGCAGGGGGCGCATGGCAAAACTCCGCCATGACCTCGCAGACAGGTACGTTCACGGCCACCTTCGACGCGACGCCCTCGGCTTCTCCGACCAATTCCGTCATCGCACTCTCCAATGGCGCACAGACCGCCTACGCCAACTTCGCGTGTTTGGCGCGTTTCAACCCCACGGGTGATATCGATGCCTATAACGGCACAGCTTATGCCGCAGCCTCCACCATCCCGTATTCGGCCGGCGTGTCTTATCACTTCCGCCTGGCAGTTAACATCGCGGCGAAGACCTACTCGATTTATGTGACTCCGGCCGGCGGCTCCGAACTGACCGTTGGGCTCAATTATGCCTTCCGCGTTTCCACGACCACCCTGAATTACTGGGGCGTCTATGTCAGCTCAACCAGTGGCGGTGCGGGCACTGACACCGTGTGCAACTTCTCGACCGGTGGCACCATCACTACCTATGCGATTACGGCCAGCACCGGCAGCGGGGGCTCAATCAGCCCGTCTGGCACGGTCACAGTAAACCAAGGCGCCAACCAGTCGTTCACGATTACGCCCAACACTGGATTCAGCGTGTCCAGCGTGACCGTTGATGGTGTGAATCAGAGCGCGATCACCTCCTACACGTTCTCCAATGTGCAGGCCAATCACACGATCAGTGCTGCGTTTCAGCAGCAATCGTCAGGCGAAGGTCCATTTGGCGGAACCGCTGCAGCGATTCCTGGCACGGTCCAGGCCGAAAACTATGACACCGGCGGCCAAGGGGTCGCCGACAATGTCACTTCGATCAATGGCACGGATAATGGCTATCGTTCCGACGGCGTTGACTTGGAAACGACTTCAGACACCGGCGGCGGCGTTGACCTCGGATGGACCAGCGGCGGCCAGTGGTTCAAATATACCATCAATGTGGCCACGGCCGGCACTTACACGGTCAGTTTCCGCGTGGCAGGTCCGAGCGCAGTAACAGGTGCCTTCCATCTGGCGAATGCTTCGGGCACAAATCTGAGCGGCGCGGTCAATGTTCCCGCGACGGGTGGCTGGCAAACCTGGGCCACGGTGACGGCCAGCGTCACCCTGCCGGCGGGCCAGCAAATCCTGACCCTGAACCAGGACAACGGCGGCTGGAACATCAACTACCTTAGCCTCGCGACGGCCGGCGGCACCGTCGCCACGCCCGTCTTCAGTCCCGGTGGCGGCAGCTACACGAGCGCGCAGAACGTGACGATCAGCGACTCCACCGGTGGCGCATCCATTCGCTACACTCTGGACGGCAGCACGCCAACCTCCACCACGGGCACCATCTACTCCGGCCCGGTGAACATCAGCAGCACGGCGACACTTAAAGCCGTTGCTTATGAAAGCGGCTTTACCGCCAGCGCGGTCACCAGCGGAACCTACACCATCAGCTCGGGCGGCACCACGACCACCGGCACGATTAATTTCCACCTGCTGCTGGGCGCGGGCGGATCGCAGGACAGCCTGACGCTGACGGGCGACAATTACACCGACCTGATCATGTCCAACACCATCGCCGGCGTGCTGTATGGCCATCTGATCGAAGAGTATTATCCCGGCATCCAGTTCAACAAGGACTACCTTTACGGCTCGGTCTTCGGCGAATTGTTGCAGGAGAACATTGCCACCCAGGATTATGTTTCCAGCAGCTCTCTGCTCGACCCTTCGCCCAACCAGCAGGCGGTGATGGGCGCAGGCCAGGGCGGTCCGTATCAAATTAACAACTACGCGATAGACATGGTGGCCGGAAGCTATACGCCGGCCGGGCATTCGATGATCAATTACATCGCGGTGCAAAAGAACATCGGCTACACCATGGCGACGGCGTCCACCCAGTATTCCAAGCCCACCCCGCCATCGTTCAACAACAAGTACTACGGGCCCCTGCTCTGCGCCTACTTCCATTACAACGACTTCGTGGCGTTGAACATAATCGGCAAGGGCCCTGGCGGCTGGACCACGCCCTGGGAACCGGCTTACGACAACGCCCTGGCCAATTTCGTCAACCTGCCGAACAGCTTTCTCGATATGCTCCTGAATGCCGCTTACAATCAGGGCTACTATGGCGGCTTGGTGGCAAATTACAGCTCGCAGGGTGCCACCG
The DNA here is from genome assembly GCA_035569995.1 of Opitutaceae bacterium. Classification (GTDB taxonomy): domain Bacteria; phylum Verrucomicrobiota; class Verrucomicrobiia; order Opitutales; family Opitutaceae; genus DASRHD01. The sequence goes on from DATMLS010000062.1 coordinate 9,178, forward strand.
CCACGCCGTCAACCGTGGCCTCGGTCGATTCGTACAGTTCGGTGTGGGGCAATTCGAGCACCTATGTGCAGTACCCGTATCAGGTTCACTATTACATGGACCAAGTTTACGACAATCCGATCCCGACCACGAGCCTGACGACGATTGTCACCCCGGCCAACCACGTCGCCTTCAACCTGACCACCTTTGGCAGCGTATTTTCCAATGTGGTCCAGACGATGGACTATTCGAACGGGACCAATGCCGCACAGTACTTCACGGCCGCCCAGGCGCAGGCCGCGCTCAATGCCGCCCTGGCGCAACAGGGTGTTTCGGGCAGCGCGACGCTCGATTTCAGCAACGCGAGCGACCGGGCCAAGATCTATGCCGTGATCGACAGCGCACTCAGCAGCCTTGAGTCAACTTCAGGCATGAAGTTCAACTCCACGACCAACTCGCAGCTGTAAGCGGCAGTTGGAAAATCTTCAGTCAATGGGTCACATCGGCATGCCTTTGCGACCCTCTTTATTTTGTCATTCCGAGCCGTGCGAGGAATCTCACGCCTTCGCGGGGTGAGGGCACCCCGCCCACAAACTGAGATTCCTCGCACGGCTCGGAATGACAGTTTCACCCGTCATGGGTTTATTTAAACCGAAACTGCGCTGAAGAATTTTCAATTCAGATAACTGAACCTACATTCAACCCAGCTTTCTGATCTCAGGAAGCTGGGTTGAGCGTTTGTCGGGTGCCTTACTTCTTCTTATTGGCCGCGGCTTTGGCCTTCGTGGCCTGCTGCGATGTGATGAGTGCCTGCTTCTTTTGATTCGAGTCGTTGTTTTTCGACTGCTTTTGCGATGCCTGTTTCTGTACCGATTTCGGAGATCTGTCGCCCATGGTGGAGTTTCTTTTGCTAAGTTGCCTCACCTTCGGAATGTTCGTTTCCCCGAGGGCGTTGGTCTTTATCCTCGAAGACGCCAACCCGTAGCAAGCCCCGTCGAGCCCAAGCGTCGATTAGGGGGTTTACAATAAAACCGTAAGCATGTGCCTGGACCACGGCGAGGATGCCGCTCCCTCCGCTCGGACACTTGGTAAGCGGTCAGCCCGATTTTTTGCCACGAAAGATCACATAGAGCTCAAAGAAAAATTGTTCTCTGGGTTCTTTGTGACCCTTCGTGGCTACACTAATTTTTAAACTGTCTAGCATCCACTATCCGGCGGGCCAGCAAATGCAGATTTGCCAAAGATCCGGCTGGCCGGTAATTGTTAATGAGGCGCAGCAAGCACACGCCTGATTTCAGTCGCATGTCCCTTTTGGCCTACATCCTTCTCGCGTCGAGTTCGCTCTTCGTGATCGTCGATCCGCTCGCCGCCGTGCCGGCGTTCATCGCAATGACACCGGCCAACACGCCGGCGGATCGCATCCGGATGGCCCGCCTGGCGTCGTTTGTGATGGCGGGAGTTCTGCTAACCTTTGCCTTCGCGGGACAGTGGATTTTTCGGTTTCTCGGCATTACCATGGCGGCCTTTGAGATTGCCGCCAGCATCGTATTGCTGCTGGTCGCGCTGGACATGCTGCGGGCGCAGCGTTCGCGCGTTCTGGAAACGCGCGAGGAAACCGCCGCCGGCATGGAGAAGCTGGATATCGCAGTCACTCCGCTGGCCATTCCCATGCTTTCCGGCCCGGGCGCCATCTCCACCGTCATTGTCCTGCAAGGCCAGGCGCAAAACTTGTCCCAATATATCGGCTTGTGCGTAAGCATCGTGGCCGTCTCGGCGGCCACTTACGCAATTTTGCGCTTTTCAGCCCGCGGCATGCACTGGCTGAGCCCAATCGCCTTGAGCATCGCCATTCGTATCATGGGCCTGCTGCTCGCGGCCATTGCCGTGCAATTCATGATCAACGGCATCCTCGCTGTGCACGCCGATGGATGGATCCGGCCACCGGGTTGAAAACAGCGGGCAAATCGCCCGGTTTCGTTAGCCATAAACCCGTAAAGCTGTGCCTTTCCGTCTCATTTCCCGTTGACCGGCCCAGCGGCTCTGCTGTCATAGGCGGATGGTTCCGAGTGTCCTCATTGTCGATGACGAGAAGCACACCCGCGAGGGGCTGCAGCAGGCTTTGCAGGAGCATTACGACGTGTCCATCGCCAGCAATGCCGAGGAGGCCTTCAACCTCATGGACTCACAGGAGTTCGAGGCCATCGTCACCGACCTGCGCATGCCGGGCAAATCCGGCCTGAAGATCATCGACAAGGCCCTCGCGCTGCCAAACAAGCCCGCCGTCATCATGATGACGGCCTACGGCAGCATCGACAACGCGGTCGAGGCCATGAAGCGCGGCGCGGTCGATTTCCTCACCAAGCCGGTCAACATCGAGCGCCTCGAGGTCCTGATCCAGCGCGCGCTCAAGACCAAGACGCTCGAAGTCGAGGTCAAGCAGCTCCACGAACGCCTCGACGAGAAATTTTCCTTCGCGGGTCTCGTCGGCAATTCGGAGAAACTGCGCGACGTCATCGAGCGCGTGAAGCTCGTCGCGCCGTCGAAGGCCACGATCCTGGTCGAAGGCGAGTCGGGCACAGGCAAGGAACTCATCGCCCAGGCCATTCATCAGTCCAGCCCGCGGGCGCGCGGGCCGTTCATCGCCGTGCACTGCGCGGCGCTCTCGGAAAACCTGCTCGAAAGCGAAATCTTCGGCCACGAGCGCGGCGCATTCACCGGCGCCAACGAACGCCGCATCGGCCGCTTCGAGGCGGCGGACGGCGGCACGCTCTTCCTCGACGAAATCAGCGAAATCTCCCAATCGACCCAGGTGAAGCTGCTGCGCTTCCTTGAAACCAAGTCCATCGAGCGCGTCGGCGGCAACAAGCCCATCGAACTCGACGTGCGCCTGGTCGCCGCCACCAACCGCCACCTCGAGCAGCTGGTGAAGGAAGGCAAATTCCGCGAAGACCTGTTTTTCCGCCTCAACGTCATCCGCATCACGCTCCCGCCGCTGCGCGCGCGCACCGAGGACATCCCGTTGCTGCTGTCGCATTACATCAAGATTTTCGCCGATGAAAACAAAGTGCCGCCCCTCACGATCGAGCCGGGCGCATTGCGCACGCTGCAAGCCTACCCGTGGCCCGGCAATATCCGCGAGCTGCGCAATTTTGCCGAAAACGCCGTCGTGTTGCGCCGCAACGGCAAACTGACCGAGTTCGACCTTGAGCCGAAGTTCCGCAGCGAGCCAGCCGCGGCCGGGACTGCGACTCCCGGCGCACCGGCCGCCGCGCCGGTGCCCATGTCGCTCTCGGTCGAGGAAAACGAAAAGCACCTGTTGCACGAAGCGCTGATCAAGTCGCGCGGCAACCGCACCAAGGCCGCGAAGTTCATGGGCATCAGCCGCCGCACGCTGCACCGCAAGCTCGCGCAATGGCCGGAATTGGACGTCGTCGATCGGTGATCGGTCGGAAGTTCCAAGTATCAGGTTCCAAGTACCAAGATCGGGCGAATTCCATAATTTGTGGGCGGGGTGCCCCGTGGACTCCGAAGCTTCAGCGAAGGATGTCTCACCCCGCATGGGCGCTTCTCACTTTCCATGCCACCATTGCCTGATCTGGTGAACGGCATCATGGGCGACAGAGGGGATATTCCGAGCCGCCTCACATAGTTGCGAAAAAAAATGACTTCCCAGCCAGAGGAACGCGGCGATCACCGCGAGCCAGATCAACGCATCGAGCAGAAATATGGAAGGCCTGGCCCATTTGGGGCGGCCATAACCGTAATAGCATGCGCGTCGCGCTGCTTTCAAAGGCCAGATGAAAATTTTATAAGCGATAATCATCACAATCACTGCGATCCATATTGGCACGCTGGACGACAGCACGATTCCAAACACCGCGCCGGTGGCCAGCAGTGAAATCAAGGCGCAGACCCATAGGATGGCGAACATCCCGTGCAGCACGGAGAGCAAGGGCAACGCCAAGCCAGCTCCGGGATGGATGTCCGCCTGCTCCGCCCAATGACGATGCCAGTCATACCGCCATTCATCCCTTTTCGCGCGCATCTCCTGCTTGAACCGCCGCTTCCACTCACGCCGCGCCTTGCGATCCGGGAAATCTTTCGTCGCCCCATAATATCCTGCTTTCGCGCGGCGGATGAATTCCTGAGCCGTGAATGGTTCTCCACAGGCCGCGGCTTTCTCTTCCGGGGAGCGCGCCTTGGGCACGATCAAGGCCAGCACAAAATAAACCAGCACACCCGTGCCCCATACCATCAGCAACAGGATAAAGGCCAGCCGCACCAGGGTTGGGTCGATGTTCAGGTAGGCGGCGAGACCGTTGCAGACTCCCGCCACCATCGCCCCCTCTTTTATTCGGTAGAGACGCTTCGGTGTGCCCGGCTGACCCGGCGGCCGCTCCGTTTGGGCCGGGCCAGGCCCGCCAGTTTCCGCCCGGGCTTTGGCCTCGCCTGCGCGCGGATCCGCGCCCGAGTCGTCTTCAATCGGCCCCATCTCGTCGAGCACCGCGGTGACTTCCTTGGTGACGACAACGGTCTTGTGGCTGCCCAAGAGCGCGCGAAATTTTTCTCCTATCGCCTGCTCGATATCCGACATGATTTCATCCCGATCCGGATTGCCCTGCAATCTTGCCGCCGCCGTCTCCAGGTAGGTGCGCAGGGTATCGTAGCCGCCTTCTTCCAATTGATAGGCAGTGCCGCCGAGGTTGATGGTAATGACTTTATTCATGGTGATGGTGCGCGTTATTTTTGTCCGAGATTTTTAACCGTGCCGCTGATTTTGCCCCAGTAGTCCAGCGTCTCACGCAGCTGATCCCGGCCTTTGGCCGTGAGCTGGTAGTATTTCCGCGGCGGGCCGGCCTCCGATTCTTTCCACTCATAATCGACGAGCCCCTCGCGGCGCATCTTGCTCAGCAAAGGATACAAGGTGCCCTCCTGCGTGGTGAATTCGGTCGCGCTGAACTGTTTCAAAATGTCCGCCACGTAGACCTTCTCGGCCGCGATAATCTTGAGCACGAGAAATTCGAGCAGTCCCTTGCGGATCGCTGAAAATTTTTCGTTTACGCTCATGTTTATGAATACAGCAAGCTACCTTTTTTAAAAAAGGTAGTGGTTCATCTAAAGGCCTCAAGCAAAAATTGCGGCCAGTTTGAAAACTTACTCGAAAGAAAATGCAGTTGACCCTGCCACTGCGCTGCGTAGCACTTTCCCTCTGCACTGCGGGCGTAGCTCAGTTGGTAGAGCACCACCTTGCCAAGGTGGACGTCGAGAGTTCGAGTCTCTTCGCCCGCTCCATTTGGAAAAACCGCCGGAAATCATTCCGGCGGTTTTTTCGTGTCCAATTCCATCGCTTCCAAGATTTTTGGTGATCACTTAGAGCTCTATTAATTCTTTAAGATATTAATCGAAAGTATTTTAAAATCATATCAAAACAAATTATTGCATTTGAAACTATTTCATTACTAACTGTCCTCATGTTACTCGGAAATCGCTCTTTTTTGACCGGCTTGTTATCTTTCGCGGCCCTCGCTTTGACCGCCCGGGCCCGACTTGATGACCAGACCTTCAACGCGGTCATCGCCAGCAAGCCCGCCATCGGCGACCTTGTCTTTATCCGGATTGGCGGCCCGCTCTTTAGCCGGGTGACGGATACCACCCAAAGCTGGACCTCCCACGTCGGAATCATCGTCGATTACCAACACGGCGATTGGATCGTGGCGGAAAGCGGCATCCCGTTTGTCCGCAAGACACCGCTTCGGAAATTTCTCAACCGCTCAGAAAACCAGGAATTCTCGATCCGGCGCTTAAAGGCCGAACCCACTGGGGAAGAAAAGCGGGCGATGCTGAAGTTCGCCGACTCGCAGATGGGCAAAGTCTATTCGCTGGGCTTCAACCTCGAATCCCAAAAAACCTTTTGTTCCAAGTTCGTGCACGACGATGTGTACGTCAGCACCCATCAATCAATCGGTGAGGTCGAAACTTTCGATCATCTGCTCCATCGGAATCCCCATGCGCCGTTATGGTTCTGGCGCATCTGGTTCTTTGGATTCATCCCCTGGCAAAGGACGACCATCACGCCCGCCAGCGAGATCGACAGCCCCCTCCTCAAGGTCGTAATCCAACATAACGTATGAAGCCTCTCATTTACGAAATCATTGCCGCTGCCGGGACGATTGATGCCGCCGGTATCCGGGTTTTCAAACCGCTCGGTCTGACCCCGATGACCTTCAATATTCTCACGGTCCTCACCGATGGTCCCCTCTCCCAACGGGAAATCAGCGACCGGATGATCGTCGCCGCTTCGAGCATAACTTTTCAAGTGAAGCAGCTGCAGAAGAAAGGCCTTATCCAGCGCCGGCGATCCGACGCCCGAACCTGGCGCGTCTTCCTCACCTCGCTCGGCGCGGAAAAGCAGCGCCTGGCCGAGCAACGCATGGATCAAATCATCGAGCAGATTCCCATCGAGCCAGGCCTGATCGCAAACGCCGAATCTGTCTTAAAGACGATCCAGGCCCATTTGCCTCAACTCATCGAAGGAAAGAATAAACCATGAACATCACGCAAAAGGAGCTGCACGATGCAGCCATAAATACAGGGATAACCAATGAGCAGGTGGATTTGCTCTGGCGTACATTGAATTCCCAGCCCTCCCGTTCCGATAAACCGAAATTTGATGTAGCCAACGTCGCATATTATTTTGGGGCCCTGATTGTGATCGGAGCCATGGGTTGGTTCATGAACAAGGCTTGGGATCGCATGGGTGGCCCCGGCCTCTTCGGCGTCGCAACTTGTTACGCCATTTGTTTCGTCCTGGGCGGACGAACGCTGTGGGCTCAATCCTTGAGAATTCCCGGAGGACTTCTCTTCACCATCGCAGTCTGCATGGTGCCACTGGCGACGTTTGGAATTGAGCGATGGACCGGCCTTTGGCCGGCCGACGATCCGGGCTCCTATGCCAATTTCCATCCCTACATTAATGGAAGCTGGCTTATCATGGAAGCAGCTACGATTGCGGCCGGAGCGATCGCCCTGCGATTCTGGCGTTTCCCTTTTCTTACGGCACCGATCGCTTATGCGCTTTGGTATATGTCGATGGATCTGCCGGCACTACTGATTGGGCAGCGCGCTTATACTTGGGAAGAAAAACAGCAGATCTCCATGATCTTCGGCGCCGTCATGTTGCTCGCAGCTTACGTTACGGATCTTCGCGGGAAATCCGATGACTTTGCCTTCTGGGGCTACCTGTTCGGTTTAATGGCATTTTGGGGTGGTCTCTCGTCCATGGATAGCCATAGCGAGTTGGGCAAGTTCGTCTATGGCCTGATAAATATCGGGCTCATCTTCTGCTCGCTCATCCTCCGACGCCGGATCTTCATCATTTTTGGTTCCTTGGGATTTTTTGGATATCTCGTGCATCTCGCCTACGACGTCTTCGAGAATTCCATCCTATTTCCTTTCGCCCTCAGTTTGATCGGAATTCTGATCATTTATTTTGGCCTGCAATACCAACGGCGGCGGGAACGGATCGAAAAGTCCCTTCGGGCTGCCGTCTTACCGCACATAAAAAGCCTGATCCCTGCGCGAGCACTGCTCGACTAAGGAACCAAGCCCGAGATGAAACGGGACGACATTAACACTGGTATTTGTCTGACCACTAACGTTCGGATAAAAATGAAGAAATACTTGAAGATGATTGCGATCGTCTTGGCCATAATAGCTCCACCGATACTTGGGACACTGTCAGCCGAGCTTTGTTATGTTTTCAGTTATAACGGACACTGGTGGCCCATTGTCACATTCTATGCGTTTCCTCAGATTGTAGCGCTCATCTTTTTATTTAGAGCCATAAGTTGGCCATGGTGGGTAAAGTGTCTTACGGCAGTTCCTTTTCTAGTCTTGTCATTTGCGACAACCGTTTACGCCTGCTTGATAGTAGCCGCTGCAAACGGTGACGGTTTATGATTTTAGGCGACTCTCTGCCGCCGGTGTCATGGCTTTCGGTCTTGGGTGGTGCCGGGAATCGCGGCCGGGGTTCCGCCGTCTCCCGCTGATGCGGGGAAAGAAGGAGGAGCATCCGCGGGGGCGGTGCCCCAGCTTGAGGGCGAACTGCCGAGGGTGAAGTCGAGCGTGGCGCCGCTGAGGATCGTGTTGATCGGGATCCAAAGGCTGCTGGAGCTTGCCCCGTTGAGCGTCATGCTCTGCACGTACGGATTCGCCGTCGAGGCGTTGGTGCCCGTGACCGTAATGGTTTTCCCATTTTCAAGGTTGATCACGGCGTGCGGGAACATCGGGCTGCCGAGCACAACGCCCCCGATTCCCGGGATCTCCGGGTAAAATCCAAGGGCGGCGAAGACATACAAGGAATCGATGGAGCCGCCATCGTCATTCCCGGGGATGCCGCTCGGCAAAGTGGTCCAAAGCTCCGTTTCAAACTTATTGCACTGAAGTTGAGTCCCGGCAGGGTCTCCGGCAAAGTCGAAGGCCCAAGGGTTCTGCTCATCCGGTTCATTTCCGATGTAAGCATACGCATAGGCGGGTCCCGCGTTATTGTGGGTGAATAAGCTGTTCAAGCGTGAGACCGCTTTCGCATTGCCTCCCATGGCGCTGAAGAGACCCGCGTAATTATACGGGACATCAAAGGTGTACTGGGCGGAAGAGCCTTCCGTGAAGCCATTTTCAGTGCTCGGACTCCAGCCACCGCCCCAAGTGCCGTCGCTGTTCTTGAGCTGCATATAGCCCGAGGAGGCATTGAAAACATTCTGCCAATTTCCGGATTGCGGCAGAAACTTGTTGTAGTCGGTCATGTTGCCAAGGTTCTTGGCGAATTGCGCTACCGCAAAAGCGGCGGTGGACAAATCCAACGTGTTGGAAGCGCTGGTGGGGTCATAACCGAGGCTCAGGTAAGTCGAAAGGTTCGAATGCACGGTATTGCCGTCGCTCAGGCTGCCGACCACGGAAAGATCGTTATTCATGTAGGCCAGGGCGCTGGCGGTATCAAAATTGGTCGCACCCAAGGCGTAACATGCGGCTATTTCCGTCGACTGGCCCTCCCCCTCCATGCCGTTCGAATTGCGATTAAACTGCTCCCAGCGGGGCAACCCTCCTCCGCCCTGCGCACCCCAATTCACCATGGATTGGCAAACGTCGCTCGCCACGCTCGGCGCGAGAATCGCGCGCAGGGGAAGCCCGGAGCGATACTCATCCCAGCCGGAAATGGCGTCGTATTGATGGGTGTGCCCGCTGGTCACCGTATGCACCGTTTTATCCATGCCCATGTACTGTCCATTGACATCATCAAAGACATTCGGATGGAAAAAACAGTGATAGAGCGCGGTATAGAACTCCGTCAGCTGCGCGCTCGTCCCGCCGCTCACTTGGATTTTGTTCAGAATGGTGTTCCAGGCGGTGCTGCACGCAGCTTGCATCCCCGAGAAATTGAATGAGGAATTTTCCGCGGCCAGATTGGCCTCGGCATTGGCCAGGCTGACGTAAGAGATGGCCGCACGGGCGTTGACCACCGTGGTGTGGAAGGTGGCAAAGGCTCCCGATTGCGATCCGTTGCTGCTGGTGGAACCAGGGTTGACCGTGCCGCCATTCCACGTGCCAAACGAGGCGAATGGTTGGTCGAACATCACGACAAAATAGATCGTGTAAGACTGGCTGGCGGCGCCGACGTTGGCCGTGGCATGGCCGGTCATTTCGTTGCTGCCCGGGATAATGGTGATCCCGGTGTTGCGGCTGTTGCCATCGATGCTGCCGCCCGAATTGACCATGATCGTGGAATTGGTCGAGGAAGGAAAGGTAAAGCGCGCCGCGCCCGTGTGCAGTGATGCGGTCAACTCCACCTTGATGTTGGAATCAAGGGTCACGCTATAATACCCGGGACTGGCACTCTCGTTGGAGTGGGAGAACCCCGCCTGATACATGGTGCTCGTCGCCGGGGATGCCGACACTGTCCCAACATAGGGCATGAACGGAACATCCTGATAGGTGGAAACTCCGCGCCCACTGAAGTGCGTCAAACTAAAGCCGATGATCGTGCTGTCGTCATAGTTGTAGCCACCGGGAAGATTCGACGGCGTATCCGGGCTCCATTGGAGCATGCCCATGGGATAATCCGCCCCGGGAAAGACATCCCCGGCCGTAAAAGTAAAGCCATAGCTTCCAGAGGGGCAGGCCTGCGTCCCAATAAATGGATTTACATATTGGGTAAGATTTAGCGTGGAGGCCGGCAGCATCTGGCCGATGGCCAAGCTGCAGAACAACGCAAAAGCAGCGCTGGGACGGCGCCACCGAATGGACAATACTTGTGAGGGGGTTCCGGGTATTTTCATGACTATGGACAGCACTTCCCGTTGAATTAACAGGGTAAATTCACGACTAAGGATTGTGGGCAGGGGGAACTCGCCATTGAGTTATGGCGAAACTGCCTTTTGTCATTTGCTGCGGGGATGAGCAAGCCCTGTCCGCAAGGCGGCTCACCCCGACTTCAGCATCCGCACACGGCGGTCTTTTCTCGGGAATTGCAGGGTGACCACCGTGCCCACGCCTTCCTTGCTTTCGAGGCCGACTTGTCCGCCGTGCTCGCGCATGATGCGCTGGACGATCATCAGGCCGAGTCCGTGGCCGCCCGGCTTGGTCGTGTAGTAGGGCTGGAAGAGCCGCACGAGATCTTCCTGCCGGATGCCGGCGCCGCTATCGCCAAAGGCGAGGAACACGCTGTCGTCATCGGCGCGCGCGGCGATCCGCAGCCGACCGCCGGGCACCATGGCCTCGGAGGCATTCTTGATCAGGTTGAAAAAAACCTGCTTCAACTGGCTGCGGTCGGCCATGACCCGAGGCAGGTCGGACGGCGTCTCGGCCTCGACCACGACGCCGCGGTCGGCGAGTTCGCGCTGCTGGAAGGCGAGCACTTCGCCGAGCACGTCGGTGAGGTTGGTCTCCGCGAGGTCGGGCGGACGCGGGCGGATGGCATCGAGGAAATTGCTGATGATGCCGTCGAGGCGCTTGACCTCGTCCTGGCAGACTTGGATGGACTCGGCCACCGATGCGGAGTCCGGGCTGGCCTTCAGTTTTTTCAATTTCCGCTCGATGAGCTGGAGATGGATGGTGAGCGAGTTGAGCGGGTTGCCCAGCTCGTGCGCCACGCCGGCGGCGAGCAGCAGGATGGACGACGTGCGCTCGTCCTCGATGCGCGCCTCGGTGGTCTGCTTGTCGCGCGTGATGTCGGACAAAATCACCGCGTAGCGCCGCGCGCCGCCGCGACTTTCGCTGCGGAAAGGCATGAGATAGAGCCGCACCGTGCGCGGCTCCGGGTAGGTCAGCTCGAATTCGCGCGCGACCACGGGCAGCGCAGGCGCGGCATCGTCGAGCGACGCCTCGAGCGAAGGCCGCAGCCCGGGCACGAGCCGCCAGAGCATCTGGCCGGTGAGATCGCTGTCGCTCAGGCCGATGAGGCGCTCGGCGGCGGCGTTGGCGTAGTCGATGACGCCGTCCGCACCGATGACGAGCACGCCCTCCTGCAGCGTGTCGAAAATATCCTCGAAGACCCGGCGCTCGCGCGCGAGGCGCTGCACGAGGTTGGCGAGGTTGACCGAGTCGAGCTGGTCGAGCCGGCCCAGCACGCGATCGAGGGAAGTGTGTTTTTTCGAAGACATACTAACTGCGCTCACCGCCATAACCGGGATGCCGGCGGTGGTGTTTGACCACTAGAATCCGCAATTCATCATCCGCGAGGCGATAATAAATTCCAAACGGGAATCGTGGCATAAGAAAACGACGCCGCACGCCATCAACAGGATGCCAGCGGTGAGGTGCGGCTGAGATTTGTTGCACCGCGGCATCGAATTCATCGAGAAATCGCCGACCCAGCCCCGGCAGTTTCTGCTCATAGAACCGCGCCGATTCAATCAGCTCCGTCTCCACCGCGGAATGATAAACAACTCGCATTACAACGCACGACGGGCGGCTTGCATAACCTGCTCGTGGGAACGCTTGGCGCTTTTCCCGGAAGCCAGCTCCGCGTCACGTTCCTCCGCCAATTTTATGGTTGCGGTCTCGTTATCCGGATATTTTTCCGCCAGCTCACAATCAATGCTCTGCCACAAAGCCTGGGCCAACCCCACACGTTCGGCCACGGGCAGCAACATGACCTCACGGGTCAACTGTTCAATCTGCATGAATGGAGACTATGCATCTGCCATGCCTGCGTCAATACACGGGATATGGCCCTACCCTGCCAGAAAATCCATCTGCGCGGGATCGACCTGGCCGGCCAGGAGCTTGCGCAAAAAAAGATCGCGATGCTGCGGGCAGCGACCCAGGCGCAGGACGGCGTCACGGTGTTCCTCAGTGCCGTAACCCTTGTGCTGCGCGAGGCCGTAACCGGGAAACCGTGTGTCCAACTCACCCATCAGCCGGTCGCGGGTGACTTTCGCGATGATCGACGCCATCGCGATGCAGAGCGAGCGGGCGTCGCCATGCACCACGCCCACATGCGGATACGGAAAATTTTTCAGCTTCAGCCCATCGACAATAATGCGGCATGAAACGGTCGGCTGGAAATTTTCGCGTTCCTCGAGCGGGGAAAACAAATCCGGCTCATCGCGCCGGGTGAACACGCCGGGCGGATAGATGCCCTCGAGCGCGCGGCGCATGGCGAGCTTGGTCGCGCCGAGGATGTTGTGCTCCTCGATTTCGGACACGTCCGCGACGCCGAAGTTGGCATGGATCTGCCCCTGGGCGACGAGCGTCTCGAATTCACCCCACAGTTCCTCGCGCTCGGCCGGCGTGAGTTGTTTTGAGTCGTTGACGCGCTGGGCTTTCGTCAGCGCCCAGCGGCTCTCGAGAAACTCGCGCGTCACCAGCACGGCCCCGGCCACGACCGGGCCGGCCAGCGCGCCGCGGCCGGCCTCGTCCACGCCGATGAGGCTGGCGACGCTCTCGATCTGCTTGAGGTCGAAACCGCGGAGCTGGCGGCGTTTCATGGACAATATTATTTGGCTAGCAACATCTGAAAAGCGTTCATCACCCGTCGCGAATCAGCGTCGTCCAATTGTCCGGCAGCAACCAGCACACGGCGGTGGATTGGACGCGCAAGCTCGCAAAGAACCACGCAGCGCCGGCCTGCCGCAATCACCTCAACACGCACCGGCGTAAGCAGCTCATCAGAACGCAGCGGGCAGACCAACCCGGTTGGCATCATCTCAAGCTCCGCATCCTGGATGGCCACGAGATTAGGCGCAGACACACCTGTTCTCGACGAGAAAAGCTGGAGTTTCACGGTTCACCGTGGATTGGGAACGATTCATTGATGGCCAGCGTGCGGGCGCACACTTCAGGCGTGTAGGCCTCCCTCATCCGGCGCAGAAAAGCTGCCCGTGAGACGACCGCGGCAGCTCGCTTCGTCGGGGGTTTTGGCTGATGCCCACGCAAACGCTGTTTGGCCGGAAGGGCTTTTTTAACGGCAGCAGAATTCACAGGGAAAAAATACTTCCGGCGCAAAAAACGTCAAGCATGCCGTCAGCTCCCAACCGGGGGCAAGCGCATGCAGTGCAGCCGTTCGCTTCCACGCCAAACCGTGTTATCATATTCCTGTCATGACCTTGCTCCAAGATTGCGAAATGATGTTTTATGTCGTGGACACCCTGGCGCTCCCGTTCGCGATCGTCGTGTTCGTCCTTGAGCAGCGGAAGGAACGGCAGAACGAGGAAGAAGAAATTTTCCAGCGCCTTTCCGACGAGTATCGCGAATTCCTGAAGCTCGTGCTCGACAACGCCGACCTCCACCTGCTGCGGCGCACGGGCACGCCGCAGGACTTGACGGACGAACAAAAGGAGCGGCGCTATGCGATCTTCGGCATCCTCATTTCGCTTTTTGAACGCGCCTACCTGCTCGTTTATGAGGAACGCATGGACAAGCATACGCGCCGCCTGTGGCAGTCATGGGCCGACTACATCCTCGAGTGGGTGCGCCGCGCGGAATTTCGCGACGCCCTGCCCCAACTGCTCGAAGGCGAAGATGAAGAATTCACCCGCTACATCCGGAAACTGGCTGAAGCGGAGAGGAAATAATCGGTCGTAGTTGGTAGTTAGTAATTGGTAGTTGGTCTTTTCATTAGCCATTCGTCATTCTGCATTCGTCATTGGCCATTCGGCGCGCAACGCCGTCACTCCCACTCCATCTTCGCCTTGGGCTCGGGCAGGGGCAGCTCGGCGAGTTTGCCGGCGGCGGACACGACTTCGTAAGCGGTGCGGAAATGCAGCTTGGCGAAATCGCGCAGCGCGGGCGCGCCAAACCGCGCGATGATTTGCGTGGCCTGTTCCTTGACCCTGGAATTCGCGCCTTTTTGCAGCGGTTCGCCGAAGCGCTGCGAGAGCTGCTTCATGGCGCGAACGTATTCGGCGCGCGCGACGATGGACGCCGCGGCGACGACTGGGTCCTCCTCGGCCTTGGTGCGCATGCTCAGCTCGAAATTTTTCACGTTTTTCTTGGCGAGCTCGGTTTGCACCAGCGGATTTTCGCTGAACTGGTCGAGCAGGCCGCGCGGCACCCACTTCTGGTCGAGCGCCTGCGCGAGCGCCGTGGCATGCTGCCAGGCCAGCAGGCGGTTGAGGCTGGCACGTGGGCGGGCCATGAGCTCGTTGTACTTGTGCATGCTGCACGAACAGATTTTCGCCACGGCGCCGGGCGTGTTGCGAATGATCTCGTCGAGCCTCATGATCTGTGGATCGGCAATTTTCTTGGAGTCCTTCACGCCAGCCTTGAGCCATGCCTCGATGGCGGCTTTGTCGGCAATGACAGTGGCGGCGACGACCGGACCGAAAAAATCGCCCTTGCCGCTCTCGTCGAGGCCGGCGTGCGGCTCGAACCAGTCGGGATGCAAAACCTCGTCGTAGCCGAGCTTCGGCGCACCGGTAATGTCAGCCTCGATGATATTGACGACAAAATCCTCGGTGCCCTTGCCGGCGACGACCACCTTGCCGCTCTCGTAGGCGGTGACATTGACCTTGGCGTGGTCGCCTTTGAACGCGAAGCGGGCGTAGGCGACCTCGAAGGGCATCCAGCCGCGGGTGTCGAGGAGCGCACGGAGCTTCTCCATCTGCGCGTCGTCGAGCTTGATGGTGTAGGTGGAGAGCTTTTTTGGCGCGTCGGCGTCCTCGGATTTCTTGGGCATGGATAAGATTGGCCACAAAATGCACCAAATGCACAGAAAGATTCACCGGTACATAGATTTCGAAAGGTCCTATTGTAGGAGCCTGCTTGCAGGCGACCTTGCCCGCCAAGTTCTATTTCAGCCTTTTCACCGACCTATGTCGCCTGCAAGCAGGCTCCTACAACCACGAGTTGACGACGGGCTTTTGTCGGTGCCTGCTCTGCCTTCCGTGGCCAATTTGCTCGTTACCAAAAAAATCGATTTCCAGCGTGCGCTGCTCGGGTGGTATCGGGCCAATGCCCGCGCGCTGCCGTGGCGCGAGGCGCCATCGCTCTACAAGACGGTCGTGAGCGAATTCATGCTGCAACAGACGCAAGTGAAGACCGTGCTGCCCTACTTCGCGCGCTGGCTGGCAGAGTTTCCGGATTTCGCGGTGCTGGCCGCCGCGCCCGAAGCGCGTGTGCTGAAGTTATGGGAAGGCCTCGGTTATTACGCGCGGGCGCGCAACCTGCACCGGCTGGCCCAGGTGGTCGCCGAACTGCCGTCGGCGCCGCGCACCGTCGCCGAGTGGCGCGAGCTGCCAGGCGTGGGTCCCTATACCGCGGCGGCCATCGTGAGCATCGCGTTCGGCGACGCGGCGGCCTGCGTGGACGGCAACGTCGTGCGCATCCTTGCGCGGCTCACCGCCGACGGCCGCAAATTTCGCGACAGCGCGAGCGCCGCCCGGGAACTTTCCCCGCTGGCCGATGCGTTGCTCACGCGCGAGGCGCCGGGCGACCACAACCAGGCGATGATGGAGCTCGGCGCAACTCTTTGCACCAAGGGTAACCCGCAGTGTCCAGTCTGCCCCGTGCGGGCGTTTTGCGCCACGGGGCCGGGCGGCGACGCCAAGGAATTTCCCCGGTTTGCCCCAAAAACGACCGAGCGTCGCGCTGTGGTGCGCGTGTGGTGCGAGCGCGAAGGAAAGCTTTTGCTGCATCGCGCCGCCGCGGGCGCACGGCGGCTGGCGGAACTGCACGAGCTGCCAACGGCCGAGCAGGCCGGGCTCGAGCCGAAGACCGTCGCGCGCGGTCGGTTGCTTCTGCGCCGGACGCGCGCGATCACGCGCTGGCAGATCACGGAGTCGATCTATGCGTGGCCGAAAAAAATCCCCGCGCGCAGCCCGGAACTGGTTTGGGTTTCGCCGGCCAGACTTGAAAAAGTCTCCCTGTCCGGCCCGCACCGGCGATGGGTGCGGGAGATTCTGGCACAATCGTCCGATAAAGAGTAATGAATCGTTCTCGTTCTCCTAATCTTTCTCGTTATCGGTCAGCCGACTGATTCGAGAACGATTACGATAACGAGTAAGAGAACGATGCATCCGCGCCCTACCCGCCTGCCGCGTGAATTATTTACCGAGCATCAGGGCCAGTTGCTCATCGAGCGCGGCACCGCGCAACCCCTTGGCGACGATCTTGCCTTCCTGATCGAGCAGGAAGGTCATCGGGATGCTATCGATGCCATACTTTTGGCCGAGTTTGCTGCCCCACCCTTGGCCATCGAAGTACTGCGGCCACACCATGCCTTTTTCTTTGATGAAGCTTTTCAGCGTATTTTCATCCTGGTCGAGACTGACACCGATGATTTCAAAGCCTTTGTCATGATATTTCTTATAGGCGGCGAGGACATTGGGCAGCTCTTCCCGGCACGGCCCGCACCAGGTGGCCCAGAAATCAACCAGCACCACCTTGCCTTTGAATCTGGCGATCGAAAGCGGCTCCCCGGCGAGATCCTTTTCATTGAAATCAGGGAAAGCCACGCCCGGCTTGAGTGCCGACTGAATCTTCATCGTCGCCTTCATCTGATCAAGCGAGGCCAGGACTTTGTCCGCATTTTGCTCAGCCTGCGTACCGGGAAAATCAGCCTTCAACCGTTTAAGCAATTCTCCGCCTTGGTCATAATCATGGATCACTTCCATATAAAGCATCGCCTTCATCAGCAGCACCTCCGCCACCGCCTCCGTCTTCTCGTCCTTGTGTTCCGCGAGCAGGGCGTCGAACGCTTTCAGCTCTTCGGTCAATGAGGCCTCGGTATTGGACCCGGCCTGAATCTTTACCTTGGTACTTTCAACCAATTGTTGCAGTTCGACCGTCACGTCGGGCTTGGCCGCGGGCGGCGGAGTGGCTTGGCCGAAAACCCGGTTGGCGATAACTGACAGGCAGGCCGCAAATACCAGCGATGCGAACAATCGTTTGTTTTTCATGGGAGGATTAAAAGGGGGCCGACTACAGCAACGCCTCGATGCGCGCCTTCGACGCAATCACATCCTCGACGCTCACCTGCGGACTCAGCTCGAGCACGAGGATATGCTCGGGTCGCCAGAAACTGCTCACCATGTTAAAATCGATCACGCCCGAACCGATGGGCTGATGATCGTGGCCTTCGGCATCGACGTCGTGCAGGTGGCACCCGACGAGCCGCGGGGCCATCTGGGCCAGATGCTGCTGGTGATCGATGACACCCAGGCTTTCCTTGATGCGTGCATGGCCGGTGTCGTGCCAGTATCCGGCCGGGCCGTCGGCCGGCAATGAGTCAAAATAGGGCGCAAAGTCCTCTTCGCGCGGAAGCTCCTCGAATTTCTCGCGGTTTTCGAGGCCGAGCCGGATGTTTTTCCCGGCGGCATAATCAAAAATCTTCGCGAGGCTGGCCTTGGTTTGCACCCAGAACGGCTCCATTTTTTGTCGCATTCTTTCGCGGGCCTTGGTCAGCACGCGCTGATAACCGGCGTCCTGGGCCGGATTGGCTGCCGGGTGATTTCGCAAGTAATCGCGCAGGGCATGAGCCGGGTTCCACCAGAAAAAATGCACGCTGCCGAGGTGCAGCACCATGGCCCGCGCCTTAACCTGCGCGGCAAAGTCGATCGAGTGTTTCGTATGCCGCAGCCACTGCTCCTGCTCCTGGTAATGGCGCGCGGAAGGCTCGTAAAGATTGGGCGCGGCGTGGTTGACGCCGGGAGGCAGCGGACAAAAATTGTGCACCGTGCTGATCTGGACAACACCCTCTTCGACCGCCTTGAGAATGCCCGGCACGAGGGTGACACGGACGCCGTGGCTCAGCTCGACATGGCTGAAGCCGAGATCCGCCAGCTCGCGGAGCATTTCATAGCCATCCTTATGGCGCGATGAGCTCCAGCAGGTCGAGATGGCAAAGGTGGGTTTCACGGAAGCAAAACGCTATCAGACGCCAAACTGGTGCAATAAAAACGTCCCAGCCACAAAATATGGCGGGGACGGCAAAGGACAACAACGGGAAAAGAGGCTGGCTCAGCTGGCGTAGCGCGCGCGGAGCATTTGGTTGAAAGCCGTGGTCTTTTCCTTGCGGCGGCGTTTCTCGCAGGGCTTTTCGTAGTAACGCTTGGCGCGGGTACCGCGGATGATGTTTTCGCGTTCGAGCTTCTTCTTCATGCGACGCAGGGCGCGGTCGATGGGCTCGTTCTTGCGGATCTTGATCTCGATGGACATATCGTGGACGGAGGTTGTGCGGTGAAAAAGGGAAGAAATAAGCCCATGAGGGTGGCCGGCGTCAATGGCCTTTTTCGGCCATTAAATGCCATTATGGCTTTCGCACTTGCACCGGGCACGCCGAGAGCTTGGTTAAGCTCCTGTGCCGTCGTCCGATTTCGTCCATCTCCACGTCCATTCCGATTACAGCCTGCTCGACGGCTGCTGTCGCATCGATCGGCTGATGGATCGCGCCTCGGCGCTGGGTATGCCGGCGATCGCGCTGACCGACCACGGCAACCTCTTCGGCGCGATCGAATTCTACAGCGCGGCGAAGGCCAAGGGCCTCAAGGCATTACTCGGTTGTGAAATCTACCTGGTCGAAGGCTCCCGGCTCGAAAAGAGCGGTCGCGCCGAGGACGGCAAGAGCTACTACCACATGGGTTTGCTCGCGCGCAACCTGACCGGCTACCAGAACCTGCTCAAGCTGGTGAGCGACTCCCACCTGCGCGGTTTCTACTACAAGCCGCGGGCCGATTTCGAGACGCTGGCCAAGCACGCCGACGGCCTCATCGGCTTCACCGGCTGCCTCGCCGCGATCGTGCCGCAGCACCTGATGCACGACCGCTGGGAAGACGCCAAAAAAGCCACCGCCCGCTTCATCGATATCTTCGGCCGGGAAAATTTCTTTGTCGAAATCCAGGACCACGGCATCCCCGAACAGCGCAAAATCGTCCCCGGCCTGCTCAAGCTCGCGCAGGAGTTCGGCCTCAAGGTCATTTGCACGAATGACGTCCATTATGTCCGGGCCGAGGACGCCGGCCCGCACGACGCCATGCTTTGCATCCAGACCGGCTCGAAAATCGCCGACGAACAGCGCATGCGCTTCGATACCCCGCAGTTTTACCTCAAAACGCGCGACGAGATGCAGCGGATTTTCGGCGAAGTGCCCGGCGCGCTCACCAACACCCTCGCCGTCGCCGAGATGTGCGACCTCGCGATCCCGTTCCCCAAAGGCAGCGAGCGCTATCCTAAATATCCGCTGCCGCCCGAGGTCAAAGCCGATCGCAACGGTTACCTGAAACAACTCTGCATTACGGGCCTGAAAAGCCGCTACGGCGTGGACTACGACGCGCCCGGGAACGCGGCCGATCCCGCGCTCGCGAAGACGCTCGTCGAGCGCCTGGACTACGAACTCAGCATCATCGGCAAGACCGGCTTCATCGATTACTTCCTTGTTGTCTGGGACTTCATTGCCTGGGCCAAGAACAAGGGCATTCCCGTCGGCCCCGGCCGCGGCTCCGGCGCCGGCTGCCTCGTGGCCTACGTGCTCGGCATCACCAACCTCGACCCGCTGCGCTTCAAGCTCCTCTTCGAGCGCTTCCTCAACCCCGAGCGCGTCTCGCCGCCCGACTTCGACATCGACTTCTGCATGCGCCGCCGCGGCGAGGTGATCGACTACGTCCGCGAAAAATACGGCCGCGACTGCGTGGCCAACATCATCACCTACGGCACGCTCGGCGCCAAGATGGTCATCCGCGACGTCGCGCGGGTGAACGACGTGCCCTACGCCGATGCCGACCGCCTCGCGAAGATGATTCCCGACGAGATCAGCATCTCGCTCGAGGATGCACAGAAGAAATCCGCCGAGCTGCGCGACGAAATCGCCCGGAATCCCGTCGCCAAAAAAATCTTCGAGCAGGCGCTCGTCCTCGAAGGCATGGTGCGCAACACCGGCAAGCACGCCGCCGGCATCATCATCACCGACCGGCCGCTCGACGAGTTCGTGCCGCTCACCCTGCAGGAAGGCGATGTCACCGTGCAGTACGATATGAACGCCGTGGGCAAGCTCGGCCTGCTCAAGATGGATTTCCTCGGCCTCAAGACGCTCACCGTCATCGCCGACGCCGTCGAAAACATCCGCCGCACCGTCGATCCGAAGTTCGACATCGAGAAAATCCCCTTTGACGACGCGAAGACCTTCGCGCTGCTCAACACCGGCCGCACCACCGGCGTGTTCCAGCTGGAATCCACCGGCATGCAGGCGCTCTGCCGCCAGATCAATCTCTCCTCCATCGACGAGATCGTGGCGCTCATCGCCCTCTACCGCCCCGGCCCGATGGAATGGATTCCCGACTACATCCGCGGGAAAAAGGACCCGGAGACGATCAAGTTCCCCCACCCGCTCATCGAGGACGTCTGCCGCGAAACCTACGGCGTGATGGTTTACCAGGAGCAGGTCATGGAGGCCGCCCGCGTCATTGCCGGCTACACGCTGGGCGGCGCCGACATGCTCCGCCGCGCCATGGGCAAAAAGGACGCGGTGGCCATGGCCAAGGAACGCGATAATTTTGTCGCCGGCGCCAAAAAGCTCCATGGCATCGACGAAAAAACCTCGAACGCGATTTTCGACATCCTCAACAAGTTCGCCGGCTACGGCTTCAACAAATCGCACTCCGCCGCCTACGCCATCATCAGCTACCAAACCGGCTACCTGAAGGCCAACCACCCCGTGCAGTTCATGGCCGCGGTGCTCTCCAGCGAGCTCGGCAACGGCGAAAAGGCCGCCCATTTCATCGCCGAGTGCGAGGCGATGGGCGTGCAGGTG
>DATMLS010000063.1:0-63896 GCA_035569995.1 Opitutaceae bacterium
ACCGCAAAGCGGCGAGAGTGGATGGGGTGCCTGACACGTGAGTTCATCTTTCTCATGCGCGCCGAATCACCCCGACCATCACGCCCTGGGTTTCGATTTTTCGCGGCGCGAGGTCGGGGTAGCGCGGGTTGGCCGCGCGCAACACCATTCGTCCCCGTTCCTTCACGAGTCGCTTCAAAGTCACTTCGGTGTCATCCACCAACGCGGCGATCACGTCGCCCGGCTTCGGGTCGCGCCGAGCCATGATCACGATGTCGCCGTCGAGAATCCCGGCGTCGATCATCGAATCGCCGCGAACCCGCAGCGCCCATAATTGCTGCGGCTTCGCATTCCGCACCCCGAAAAATCGCGGATCGACTGGAATCGATTCGAGCGGTTCCTGCTCCCGCATGGCGGGCAGGCCCGCGGGAATCTCGCCGTAAATCTGCATCTCGAAAAGTTGGCCCTGCACCTGCGCCGCTTTGTTGCCCCAGCGGCCGTCCGCCAGCTGTTCGATCTGCTCCTTGCGCGCCAGCGCCCGCAGGTGACTCATTGCGGTGTTCTGGCTTCCATAACCGAAGTGTCGCTGAATTTCTCGGGTGCTTGGCGGGACGCCTCGTTCTGCCTGCACCTGGCGGACGTGATCGAGAATTGCCTCCTGTTTTTCGGTGAGCATAGCTGTTCACGTGAACTACTGTTCAACTGAACAGCTACTGCAAGAGGAAACTATTCACAGATCCAGATCGAGCTGCGGTGCTGCGGGTTTGGCAGATTTTCCTCTGGGCTCAGGCGGAGCGAGGCACTCCGGCCCCTCATTACCCGATTTATTCACATAGCGACTCACCTCTCGCTGAGTCATCCGCTCCGGGTCAAGCGGCCGGGTCAGGTCGGCATACTCGTCCGGCTCCAGCGGCTCGGCGCCGAGCCAGCGCGACATCGATTCCTTTGTAAGCACCACAGGCATTCGGTGATGAAAGGGTTTCACGATCTCGTTGGGCTCCGTGGTCAGGATGGCAAATGTCTCGGGCAGTTTCTCCGCCGCCGGCTCCCAAATGCCCGCGAACGCGAACGGCTCCTCGTCCCGCAGCGTGAACAAATGGGGATACTTCATTGTGCCGACCGTCTCCCATTCATAAAATCCGTTCGCCGGCACGAGGCACCGCCGCTTGGCGACGGCCGAGCGCCAAGCGGGCGATTTGAGCGCCTTCTCAGCCATCGCATTTGGAAACATCCGCATTTCGTCGTTTTTTCGGGCGAAGGCCGGCACGATGCCCCACATCATTCCGCGCACTTCTGGTCCGCCTTCACCCGTCGCGACAACTGGCGTAACGTTCGTCAGGGTCACGTTGTATTTCGGCTTGGCCCATTCCGGCGGGGCGAGCTTTTGCGCCAACGCATGGGCAATCGCCGCGAGCGCGGCGTCGGTCTTGTGCAGAGTATAGCGGACGCACATGACGTGAACAATGAAAGGCCGGGCAGCAATCCCTGCATGTCTCAACTAAGTGCCTTGAAGATTCATAGGGATTCTAAGCAAATTATCCTTAATAAGTTTAACCGTATCCGGTTCAATTTTGCCCGTTACAAAATATGCCTTTGATTCTGAAACGCCATCGTATGTGCAGTGACGAATAAAATTCAAAATACTTTCCTCCTGTGTAAGTTGAGACCAGTGAGGATGGACTAGGTTAATAATAACGATAATAGAAGTTTCCGACTTTGTCGATTCGATGATTACATATGGGTCATTGGGCGACATATCCTTAACTAAATACACAGAGACGACAGTTTTGTTGATCGTAGCTTTAAGGTTCGGCTTCGTTTTCTTTACTATCGCGTTTTTGACCGACTCATTGGATTTCTGTATTAAACTATTGCTCGGAATTTCAAACGTTTTCATGAAATCTTGCATTTCCTTTAATTCCATTTCCTTTTCCAATCGATTGAGTGCCGCATTACGCTGGTCATCAGTCGCGGCTTTAACACGTTCATCAGCGTCTTTGCGATGACTCTTGGCCAATTGCCGCAATTCGGCCAGCTTATCCTTAAGCTTTAGCTCCAACATTTCTTGATCGCCATCATCAAAAAGGATCTGATCTTTAGTGTGGCTAACTTCGAACCCTTCCAACACCAGCTCGCCAAATAGCCTTTGATTTACGAGATCGTTTGATCCGCCTTCTTGGTCTCCATATAGAGTTACCGGGCGATACGATTCAGGCCATCCTTTGATTACGCGGTCAGATTGAATAATCGAAAATCCGGCGTCTTTGCGACTGCCCTTTTCTAACACACCAGCCCAGCCCGAGACAGTTTTCCCACCCACTTTAAAGCGAAAAGTCCTTTTTGCTTTGCTTCCATTAGCTCGGGTGAGGAGTCGTTTATCGATATCAGCATCCCAAGAAAGAATTTCACCATTTACCATAAGCACCAGTTGATTCTTGCTGATGTCCCGCCGATATAGCGATCGAAGATGGGTTTTCACTTTCCCAAGAGTTCGCCCGGTAATCTTTCGATGTAGCTTTCGAATTTCGATTATCGTTTTATGCTCCCCTGCGGCGGCGCGTTTCTTTTTGTGCGGAAGATCAATGGCACCACCTGCAACTGCTGGCACATTGACTGAAATCTTATGCCACGTTGTGTCATCAAGTTTCTTAGTCTCTATCGTCCATAGATCGCCAAACCAACATGCTCCTGTCTTTAGCCCCAGCCCATATCGAGAGCGTCCCATAGTATCTATTGGTAGCTTTCCAATATATACGGCGTTCTTCAATTCCGCTTCAGACATGCCAATAGAGTTATCCTCAATTCGTATGAATTCTTTGTTTTTATCTCGGCCAATCGTTATTTTAACAGTGAGTTTGTCACGATTCTTTGCGTAGATTTTATCCATCCGAGCGCGATTGTTAAAATAGGATTGCGTGGAGTTATCAACAAATTCGGCCAATGCATACCAGGCCTCGTAGGCTAGTCGCTTGTAAGATGAAATGACTTCAGGACCGAGTTGCAGTTTCATATTTAAATTTTTTTGAAGTGATACCGGCTAGTTTTGTCTGCGATTATGACATATGAGTCCTTTGGAAATAGCGGGTTGGCTCTTCCCAAGAACCGTAAATAGCGTCTCTGATTGTCTTCGAAACAAGCCCAGCGTGTAAGACGGTTGTCAAACGACACCGCAACCTCTTTATTTTGTCCCGTTGTCTTAAACGTAAAATTGCCTATCACCTCGATTACGTTATCAATGGCAGCCGCTCGACAATGAGCTTCTTGTGCCGGCACCGAAGGATATTTTCCTGAAGTTCGATAGACGTAACGCCCGCGGGTACTTTTATAGATTTCAAAGACGCACATCGTAACGCCAGCAGCCTCAAGCTGCTGCTGCCAATTGTCGACATGAGTATCGGTAATGACGAGAACGGAAGGGAGTTTTGCGGAAAGTAGATCAGTAAGCCGCGCAAATCCTGCTTTCTTGCCACAGTGTGTCTTAAGCTGGCGCCGTATGTAGTCAGCCATTTCAGGTGCATTGTAATCTCCAGCGACAAAGACGCGTGTTTGCTCCAAGACATGTTTGATTTCATGCTCGGCGATCTCTACCTCAATGACACCCCAGGCAGAGAAATCCCTTCGGATCATAGCTAAATCGGGCTTCTTAACATCCCCAGTTGTTCTACTTGTGACCTCTTTTTTAAACGGGAATACGTAATAATCCGGGAAAAGAGAGATGAGATGTTGGCGGATTGAGTCCTCAAGGTCAGTTTCACCATAATAGGCAACAGCCTTCAACTCATCATACCAATTCGGTTCATGGGGAATTAGAACTCTGGACATGGGCAGTTTTATTAGCGTTGACGCTATATCGGTGCAAGCGGAGATGTTTTTAGCAGTTTTTTCGTGAGCCAATCAGTTGCCGCAATTCAGGAATATTTCTTTTTGTTTTTTACCAAGCCTGTCGATTTTCTTAATTTTTGGATCTTCTGCAACGAAAGGCCGAGTCCTTGCGCGATTGCGATTCCTGCTTTTTCTGACTGCAACATTTTTCTAATCTCCGTCCGTATTTGGGCGCTGATCACGATTTGTTTCTTTCGTGGCCGTTTTAAGCTGGACTTTTTTTTGCCACGCCGTCGTTTTTTCGTCAATGTAGCCTGGAAGATGGCCCGCGCGAGATCGCCCACCGTCTTGAAGCCATAACGAGAAGGGAGACTCGCCAAATCTTGTTTCATTTCTTTTGAAATGCGCTGCTCAAGCCAAGCGACTTTTTTCTCGGCGGCAGCAAGCTCACGGATAGTCTCGACGATCATAATTTTTAAGATCGAGGGACGTACATTTGTTTCTGCAAGCGAAAGGCGAGCCTTAAAGTCATACCCGCAACGGCCGAATTTCCACTTGGTCCTCCCCCTGCAATACGAACTGCACAATTGAACCCTCCGGAATTTGAATCAAGCCCCGCTTTTTTGCGAGCCAGGCGCGTGAGCTGTCCACGGTGCATGCCCACGTGGTTGAACCATTGGGGTCAATGATCTTGTATTCCTTGGCCTGCCAAAACGAGTTTATCTCTGTCATGATGACTTGCTGCGAAGTAAGCACCCGGCCGAAACCAAGACTCTGCTCTCCTGCTACTAAGGAGCCAGTGACCAACAGCGCTTTTTTGTTCGCATATCCGCCATCATAGCTAGCGATGGCCATAAATTGCACATTTTCCGCAAGCAATGCTTTCTCCCAAATGGGCTCTAGGACATTGCAAACTACTGCCACGTAACGAGGGACAAAGGCCAGGAGCGTGCCCGCCTTGTCGGTTGAGATGACCAGTTGCTTTGCCAGCGTGATTTTCGCTTCCTCCCCATAGTCCCCGCGCTTGAACGCGCGGACCTGGGGAAGCACATGCTTCTGTAGTGAGTGCGTGGAAATCTCAACCTCGACCACAAACCAATAGCGAAAACGTTTCTCGACTACCGCAAGGTCTGGGCACCAACCCTCGCCGTTGTGACGGATTTTGGCGCGAAATCGGATTATCCAGCAATCAGGATAGAGTTCCTTCAGGACGGAAATCACAGTCAGTTCGAACTCATCCTCCGCCATAGGCGTAGGGTCACACAAATCGAAACGGAACATTTCTGAATTTCGGAGGAGAATGGCGTTCATACTTTGCTCCAGATTACCTCAACGATATCCTCTAAATTCTCCGCTTCTTGCGCTAGCCGTCGAATTTCGGTTGGAGCCGCTACGATTGAATATATCGTTGCGTGCTCTTTGCCTTTCGCTGGCCGCAGTACTCGGCCCAGTCTTTGGACTCTCTGTCGATGCGTCGCTGTTGATGCCGCGATGATTCCGATCTGTGTTTCTGGTACGTTGAAGCCCTCATCCAGCGCGCGACAGCTCACTAGTACGTGGATTTCCCCTTTGCGATACGCCAGCAATGTCTCCACCCGTTTTGTAAGCGACATGCCAGAATGATAGATTCCGGAAGAGACGCTGAAGTGGCTGAGCGCTTTGTGAATGGTTTCGCAGGCCGCGATGTCTTCGTGGAAAATGAGTATTTTTTGTCCCCGATGCTTTGCGACAATCCGCAGTGCGATCGCCACCCGGGATGGACTCGCATTCGACATACGCGCTCGTTTCAACAATAGGGCTACGGCCTCGGGCGATTCGATCCCGCATTTTGCCACCGCGCCGTGTATACTCTTGGTGAGCCGATCATATTGTTTCTGCTCTTCTGCATCGAACTCGAATACCACATTGTGCAGGGAAAAGGGTACGATCACTTTGTCGCGCAACGCTTCCCGGTAAGTATAGCGGCAAATGACCGGGCCAAGCGCGGGTATCAGGACATCCTCGAAACCGCTGTCATATTGTCGCTCTGGCGTCGCTGACAACCCTAGCGTCGCCTCGATTGGGATCTGGAATACTTGCTTAAATACCGGGCTTGCTGCCTTGTGGCATTCGTCGACGATGAGAAAAACGGGCGGACATCCGGCTTTTGTGGCAACTTGGGCAACGGTGTTAATGACACCGATGTGAAGCCGTGACAGGTTAATCCGACTCCGTGAAGTTAGAACGCTCACGCGACGCAATGAAATCTGAAAAAATGAAACGATCTCCTCCACCCACTGGTCGAGTAGCGCGTCGGTGGGAACTACGATAACGCTGGTGGCTGCCGGCACTGAACGGTTGAAATCCCGAAGGCAATGTAGAGCAAAAAAAGTCTTCCCCCCGCCGGTTACCACCGCTGCGATCCCATGACGGCCATTTTCCTTCCATTTCGCCAAGGCTTTCTCTTGCCAATCACGCAATGGCATCTCGCTGGCAGTCATTTTATTGATTCCTGCACGATTTCCTTCATCTCCTTGATGAGGCTTCCAGCCAACCGCTCATCAAAATGCGCGACACTTGCTGCCGCATAGTGTGGTAACGCTTCGATGGAAAGCCAACGCCGGCCGAGTCGTTCCGCCGTTGCTCCCGTCGTATTGCTCCCGGCGAATGGATCCATCACGAGATCGTTTTCATCGGTCAGAAACTTGATGAAAAATTCAGGAATCTTATCCGGCATACGCGCAGGATGGCCAGGCAGTCTCTGATCCTTGCAAAACTTTTGGTATCTAAGAGTGTTATAAGTGTTGGCTACCTCAATCAAGTTTGGGGCGATAGCGCCTTCGTTATCTTTCAAGAAACTGGTTTTCCCGATGTCATGCTGGGAGGGCCGTTTGCCAGAATTGTATTTCTTGGTTTTAAGCAATTTCTTCATTGAGTCACTGTAAGGTCTCAGCACTTTGCGGTTGTCGGCTTTCGGCTTCTCCGTCTTCGACATCCACCAAATTTTGGTCGTCGCGTCCTTAAGTCGGATTCGTTCAATTGTGACCCATTGTGCGGGACTCGGCAATCGGGCCGGATTGTAGTAGGTGATTTCCTGGCATAGCTTCAACTTGCCAGCCTTGAGGAACGCCAACAACGATTGATAAGGCAGGATTGATTGAACGGGACTCCCCGGTTCCCATGCATTACCTACTTCCATGACTATGGAGCCCGTATCTGTCAGCATTTCGGAAAAAATTGGGCCAAAATCCGCCAGCCATTTCAGATAGGCTTTCCCTTGCAGATTTCCATATCGCTTCTTTTCGTTCAATGGAAAAGGTGGTGACGTGAAAATCAACTGCACTTTACCCTTGAGATGTTTTATTTTATGAGAGGTGAGCACATCCTCACATTTTCCGAGGAATAGGCATCCTTTTTCGGTCTCGTAAAATGATTTAATACTCCTGACAGGTTTCGTTTCCGCGATCATGAAGTGGGGGTGTTGGCGGCGGGCGTCGGAACATCGCCGAGCTTTTGCTGTTCCTGCTCCTGTGACTCGGTGTTGCGATTGTGCAATCGCGTGATTTTGGCGCGCAAGAGCTGGTCCTTGTACTTGCGGACGGCATCGGGTTCGACACGAGCGCACTTCTTTCCCACCATATACTCGGCGACGCCATCGTAAATGAACTGACGAGTAAGCTCGTCCGCACGCTCTGTCGTTCCGCTCTCAAGGTAATACGGGTGCTGTTGGTTAATGATGATCATCAGTTCCCCTTTTGGGTTGGGATAAATTGTGAGATACGGGTCATTCTCACTCCGGTCTTGAAGGCAAACGATCACGGTAATGCCACCCACGTCCATGGTCAGCAATTCTTCCTCCACCTTTACAGCCGCCGCCTGCTTCTTGATGCTATCTTGAATAACGCTCAAAGGAGGCAGCGGCGTGGTGGTCACGACGTCCTTGATTTCTGAAGAGGAAAACTCCTCTTTGATGGAATCAAGCAGTTCCTTGAATTTTTGTGCTGACCACGGCGTCCCTTTCGTGCCTTTACGCATCACCGATGCGAACTGTTTCAGGCGCTTAGTCTGATTGGATAGGAAGTTTTCCAGTTCCTCCTCCTCAGTGCCACGATACAATATTTCGTCCTTCGTGTGGGAGACTTCGAAGCCGTCGAGGACGATTTCACCGATCAAACGCTGCGAAACGAGCGAGTTTCCGCCTTCGTCATCTTCACCGCCGAACACACTCTTTGGCTTCCAAGCATCGGGATAACCACGGATTTGCCGATTATTTTGCATCAGCGAGAAACCGCCTAACTTTCTTGAACCTGTCTTTAGAACGGCAAACCAGCCTTTCACCTGCTTGCCACCAACTGTTGTTTCAAAGACCTCTCGTGCTTCCTTGCCATCCTCAGTGCGAGCCAACTCATGTTCTTCAGGGAGTGTGACTTGATTCTGATTGAAAAGCAGAATGAGTTGTTTGTTGCGGATATCCTCTCGATAAATTGCCCCAAGATAAGCGGTAATCACATCCTCAGTACGCCGCTGTATTACTCGGTGCAGGTTCCAAATGCGGACGCGCGTGTAGTGCAGGTCCGTGCTGACCTGTCGGCAAGCCAATGGAATTTTCGTCGCTCCGCGAGCCACGGCATCCACATCCACGGTGGCAGTCCATTCCTCACCCTTAGCGTATTCACACGTAGTCACTGACCAGTTGGCTCCAATCCAGCAGGAGGCGGTTTTTAGTCCCATGCCATATTTCGAGCGACCCTTGGAGTCGGGCGTTGGCTGACCAATCTTAAGGGCTGCGATCAAATCTTCCTTGGTCATACCGATGGAGTTGTCTTCGATGATTATCTCCCTATTCTCCCGGTCGTATTTGATTTCTACTGTTAGGCTTTTGCCCTCTTGGGCGAGAACTTCGTTCACGATACCGTCGTAATTCATTCTGGACTGCGTGCTATTGTCGACAAACTCAGCCAGCGCATACCAGATGGAGTAGCTCAGGCGACTGTAAGCAGATATTGCTTGGGGACCAACTTCGAAATCAGCGGTGGTGGTGATAGGCAGTGACGGAATGGCGGCGATGCTCATAATCTTTGGGCGTGACTAACGGTTTTAGCTGGGATGGCCTTCGGTAGAGGTGGGTCGAACAGTGATGTTAACGACGGTAGCTTCGGAGAATGCGTCGGTTTTCTGTTGAACCGCAATCGCGAAAGCAGTGTCGATTGAACTATGTTGGCAACGCCGAAAGACCCAAACGTTCGGCGGCTTGAGCCGGTGCTCACTTAGGCAGACTTTGAAATCGTCCGAGCAAAAACAAATCCGTCATCCGTTGGGCTCGCCGCTGTGTCACTTTCATCGTGACCGACTGATTCGGTTTGCGGCGCTCGCAGGCGCGCTTCAACAACGCCTCGACCGCGGCTATGTCCCCTGCTCCTTCCACGAAGCCTTTTATTTCGTGTCTCGTGCGGATGTGGTCGGCTGGCCCCATTTCCCTGACCTTGAGCTGTTCGGTCTATGAAGCCCTCCCGGTGAGGGAGGGCTCGAAGAAGTTACCAATTCTTGGTTAACCTGCGATGGCGGGATTCCGCCTGATCTGGTACCAGCGAACGATGCCGGCGAAGGCGAGGAAGCCCATGAACCAGTCGCTCATGGCGCCGCCGCCACCGCCGCCGCTTGCGGCAGCAGGTGCGGGGGCTGGTTTGGGCGTGGTGGCCGCGTTGACGGTCAAGCTGGCACTGTTGCTGATGGCATAGGCCAACGGCGTGCTGTCTGTGGCTGCCACGGTGTAGCTGCCGGCGTCGGATGTCGCCGGGCTGCTGATCGTCAGGTTGGCGCTGGTGGCCCCACTGATCGCGGTGCCGTTCTTGTACCATTGGTAGCTGATCGTGGCGCCGGTCGTTGAGACCGCGACGGAGGTGAAGGTCACGCTCGTGCCGGCCGTGACGGTCTGGCTTGCGGGCTGCGTGGTGAAACCGATGCTGAGCGCCGTGAGCAGGTTGGCGACGTTGGGTACGCCAAGGCCGGTGCACAGGTCGTAGCCCACGCCGGCCGTGTTGGGGCTGTTGCTGCCGCTTGTGATGTCACGGAACACGGACGTGCCATTCTGTGGGTAGAGCTGCGGATTGAGCAGCCCCACGGACGGCACGTTGGCCGCGGTGCGGGTCTGGTTGATTAATGCACACCAGGCGGCCCAGGTCGGGGCGCTGAAGCTCGTGCCGTTGCCGGCGATCCCGTTGTGGCCATTGAGGGTCATGTAGATGGCGCCGAATGCGGACGATACGTCCGGGGTGCAGCGCATGGTGCCGGGCGGCACGCCGGTGCCCACTTGCCACGAGGGGCGGCTAAAATAGGCGCTGACGCCGCCGCCACCGAGGGACGATGCGGTTTCGCTGGTGATCGCACCGGTCGTCGTGTTGACGGTCAGGGTGGTGCCACCGACGCTTGTGACGTTCGGGCTGCTGGCGGGAAAGTTGACTTGGGCCGGGCTGCCGTCGCCGGCCGCCACGAAGATGGACACGCCGTCATTGGCGAGGGTGGCGAGATATTGGTCGGTGGCTTGGGCCTGGCTGCTGGTGGTGGATGATTCCGATCCCCCGATGGACATGGACAATTGTTTCATGGTGGGGTTGTTTGGCAGGTCATTGATGATCTGCTGGAGGGCCAAGTTTATGTTGACTAGGCTTAGCGTGGTGACGCCGTAGTCGCGCACCTTGGCGCCGGGGGCCATGCCGCTGGTCGTTTCGACGTCAAGGGCGGCCTCGGTCTGGTCCGCATTGGACGCGCTGCCATAGGCGCCGGGGCCACTGCCCACGTTGATGAAGGTGATATTGCTGAGCGATTGGCTCACGCCGACCGTTGACCAAAATGAGGTGAGGTCGGTGGTCAGCGGAAATTGGTCGCCAATGACGGCGATCGTTTGCCCGGCGCCCGTCTGGGTGAGCGTGTTCGCGTTGTAGAACTGCGCGATCTGCTGGGGTGTCCACGGCGTGGTAAAATCGGTCGTGTTTTGCGACTTCAGCTGGAGCTGCGGCTGGAGGCCGTTGATGCCGATGAGGACGGCCGCGATGTTCGCGGGCACGACCGGGGCCGTGATGGCGGAGACGTAGGTCTGGCCACCCACTTTGATTTCGGCGAAGGTGACGTGGAGGGCCTGCGCGATTTGCGCGACTGTGCCCGTGGCGTAGACCGCCATCCGGCGGGAGTCGGTCTGGGTGATGGTCAGCCCGAGTCCGCTCGCCCAGTTGACGACGGTGCTGTAGTCGCTTTGGAGCGGGTAGTAGGTGGAATTCATTTCCGCTTCGGGGATGGACTCGCCCGTGTGCACGCGCGCCGTGAAGTCGGCGTAGTTGCGCATCTTCAGCGCGATTTCGAGGGTGAGGACCGTGTTCAGGTCCGACGCACTCAGCGTGCGGCTGACGATGGAGGCCTCCGGGACAGCGTTGACGCTGCCGTTGAGGGAGTACGTTTGGGCGCCCATGGGCGTCGAGAACATCATCGCGGCGATGGCCACGAGGACGGCGAGGAGGGATGTGTGTTTTTTCATGTTACGGCCAATCACGATCTTCCCTGGGTACTTACTTCGTCGAGTTGCGCCCGAAGTGAACGGGTGGCGTTTGCGCATTGTTGATTTTCTTTCTTTTGCACAATAAATTTACCGTACATATAGCCGACTATTGGACAGACAATGATCAGCAAAAGAACATTGTATAAGTGGAAGTAACCCAAAAATCCCGGCACAAGGGACAAAAGGCCAGCAAGCGCCCCTCTTATGGAATAGGGCTCAGCCATATCACGGGGCCGGCAGACTGTGTTTCCGAAGTATACAATCCTCCCTGTGACGAAGTTGCAGACGCAGGCCATGTTTTGGCCTATATAAACTAAGCGAATTTCGTGTCCTTCGCGCACTCCCATCTCCACGTCCCGAAAGGTAAGGTGTTCCTCTGGCGGATGGCTGCCTGCGGGGTTCTTGACCCAAACCTCGGTTATGGTCCGATGTGTGGAACTCGTATCAGCACTGACGTGGATGTTTTTGCCGTACCCGGTTGCCGACATGGATCCATGAACGTCTGCATAATCACGGGTATTCGATGTAATCACTACGACATCACGGTACGTTAAATTATACATCGGATTTATGAAAGGAATGAGGTCATTGGGTGGGACACGGGAGTGCGGCTCCTGCAAACGCCCGGCCTAAAAACACGGTCTAATTAGACCGTTCTTGTCAAGTCGTTTCCTTGTTAAAATGGGCGATGCACCCACTGAAAAGACTCGCTGAAAATTTGAGGTTTATCCGTGGGAAAGCTCAGGCGACTCAAGAAAGCTTTTCGGAGGCTGTCGGCTTCGAATTCAGATTTTATCAGCGGCTTGAGGATTTCGAGCGAAAGAGCGTTCAATTCTCGACAATCAAAAGGCTTGCAGACAAACTTGGCTTGGAGGTGTGGGAGTTGCTAAGCCCAGAAATTGAATCAAGAAAGCCAAAGATTCCTGTGTTGGCTGCAAGCAGGAGGAAAGCGAAGCATGGAAGGGACTCATCTCGATGACCCAGCGGAATGGGTGTTCGAAGGTGACATCAAGGGCTGTTTTGACAATATCAGCCATGAATGGATGTTGACGCACATCCCGACCGGCACAGAGGTGCTGCAAAAGTGGCTTCGGGCCGGCTTTGTGGATAAACGAACATGGTTCGCGAAGGAAGCGGGTACGCCGCAAGGCGGCATCATCTCGCCGACGCTTGCGAACCTAAGGAATCGAGATTTCTATCGATTAATAT
This sequence comes from Opitutaceae bacterium, assembly GCA_035569995.1. GTDB lineage: Bacteria > Verrucomicrobiota > Verrucomicrobiia > Opitutales > Opitutaceae > DASRHD01. Next base: position 12,539 of record DATMLS010000063.1, read on the forward strand.
CAAACGTGCCGGTAACGACTCGGGGATCACCGGCGATGTGCCCGGCCAAACGTTTCCGAACGCTCAGGAGCTGACTTTTTTGGGACGTCCAGGTTTTCGCTTTGTGTGAGTTCGCAACGCAGAAGCGCGAATCCCTGTCTTCTTCGCGATAATTTCCATGTCATCGCACAAAAGCATCCACGCCTTCACACCGAGGACGCGCCCCAATCTGTCCAAAGTCGAAACCAACGGTGCCTCAGTCTGCCCGAGTTCCAACCGTTGGTAATATTTGTAGTCCAAGCCCGCCCGCTCCGCGAGCGTCTCTTGCGTGTAGCCATGCTTCAGGCGCAGCGCGCGGATCAACCGGCACATTGAAGAGGTGTTGGACGCGGCCATTACACAGCGTAGCGGCCATTAGCTTGCATAAACACCTTGTTGGGAAACGGTGTTTTCTCCTTGCTGGCGGGTAAGCGAACGTCAATTTCGTTGATGACGTGGCTGATGTTTTTAATTAGGTCTTCCGAATGTCTCCCGACCAAGAGATGGGTACTGACTTGCCCGAGCTTCCGGCAACATTGGAGTCCAAAAGGGTTCTGGTCTTGAGTGCCGAGGCGGTGATCCGCGATCTGGTGAGGCGATTTCTTGAAATCGACGGCTACTTCGCCTGCACGGCGTCAGACGTTGCTGATGCCGTGGCTCGGGCGCAGGAGCTGCCGTTCGCCTTGATCGTGCTCGACAGCGGTTTGCATGGAGCCAAGGAAATTCGAGCGCGATTCAAAACCGAATCAGGCACATCCCACCTTCCGGTGTTATGGGTGGGACCGAAGTATGCCAAGGTCGATTTCGGACCGATTGGTGCTGCGCCTTCTGATGACGTGCTTCCGATGCCCTTCACCCGGCAGCAAATAATCCAAACGGTGCGCCGGTTGATCGGATCGAGCGGCTAGCGCGTCTGCTGGGCTTAACTTTAATCAAATCACGTCGGGGTTGCCAAATTCTGGCTGCGATTCCGCGCATGAAATCATTCCGTCTTATCATCATCGAAGATCATACGATGATCCGCCAACTTTTGAGCGACGTGGTGCAAAGCTCGAAGATAAAAATCCAAATCGTTGCGGCCGTTGGGACGGTGGCCGCCGGATTGGTTGCCTGCGTCGAACTCAAACCCGACTTGGTAATTGTCGATCTGATGTTGCCAGACGGCTCGGGGCTTCAGTTGGTGAAGAATCTTCGGCCTCAGCTGCAAGCAACAAAGTTCATCGTTCTCACCTCCAACGACGATCAGGCCATCGTTCAGGACGTGCACGCTGCCGGTGTGGAGGGATTCCTATTAAAGCGTTCCTCGATGGAAACGCTCGGTGAGGCGCTGACCGCTGTAACGGCAGGCAGCACTTACTATTGCGCGGAGAGCAATGAAATCCTGGCCAGTCCACCGTTGGTTCAACGCGTTCGCAATTCCGCCGCCCTCACGCCGCGCGAGCGCGAAATCATCTTTTCGATTGCCAACGGATTCGGGACGAAAGAAACGGCGGAACGGCTACGCGTGAGCGCAAAGACCATCGCCAATCACCTCGCGGCGCTCAAAGACAAGCTCAACATCCATGAAACGTCCGGCCTTGTGCGTTACGCGATCAAACAGGGCTGGGTAGACGCGCCGTAGCGCAAAAAATGGCTGGACACAGTTGGGTGAAAGAAATCAATCAGGCATAGGAGGAGCCATCGCTCCACCCATATTCCGCCGCCAATATACTCATGCCCCCTTCGGATGTACTCATCGCCCCGCCCTGTGAACTTTCCCCGAAAAGCAATTCGGACGTTAAACGGATTCTGGTCGTGAGTTCATTCACGGTGATTCGGGATCTCCTGGAGAATTTCCTGCAAATCAATCACCACTTCGTATTCACCGCTTCGGACGGAACTGAGGCTCTGGATCGGGCGAGAATACAGCAGGTGGACTTGATCGTGATCGACAGTGATATGGCCGACTCGGGCGTGGTCCGCGCCCGATTCAAGGCCGATGGCGCCACGTCGCATTTGCCAGTGCTTTGGCTTGGCACGCGATGCTCGAAGGAAAACTTTGATCCACCGGCGACAGCGGGCACCGATAGCGTCCTGCCCATGCCGTTCACTTTCAGTCAAATTAGCAAAGCGGTGGGCGGTCTTTTAGGGACCTCCTGACTCGGTCGATTCCGTCATGGCACTCAACGGGACGCCACGAAACCTTAACGTTGAGGCTTCAGTTCCGTATAAAGGTAAATGGCGGCTCGCGAAAGTGAAAGGCAGCCAGGCAAGCGGAAAGGAACCGGAGATTCACTCCGTGGTTCTCTTGGCGTTCAACAAAGACCTCACGGCGGAGTTGGACGACGCCCAACGGGTGGCGATCATAAAGGAACTCAAGGCCGCGGCAAAGCGGGATGAACGCGGCAGTTTCGGGCGCGGGACGAAATAAAATGCCACCCGGTACCGGCGGCTAGTTTTCCGCCACTACAATTTTCTTATCGGCCAACGCTTCGAGCACGTCCGCCGCATCGTTCAAGTTCTTGACGCGCGTCTTGTTGGTCGAATGTTCGACTGGAAAATAAACGCCGGTCTCGTGCTCCAGATTTTTCAAGCCCTGATTGTGACGCTCTATCACCTTTGCCTCGCTGCGAAGTGCGGCGGCGAGGTGTCTTAGATGCCCGGGTTCGTAGGGGGGACGACTCATCGGACTGACCTTTCGACGGAAATCGCGAACGTTTCCGACAAGTTCGGAGTATAATTGTCGTTTTTACCTAGTCACGCAAATTCGCGCAGGACAAGCAGTTGCTTTGCATCAGCGCACCGAAATTGATGCAAATATTGGGCACAAATTATCGTTGTGGGAGCCCCAACGCTGCTGGGTGGCTTACCCATCAATCGCAGCCAATATCTCAGGCGAATTGAGTACCAGAGATCGTGGAAAACCAGTCGATGCGTCGCGTCCCTTGATTGTAACGGTCGGCATCGATCGACTTTTCGCGATAGCTTGCTCGGCTGCGAGCTCGCTGACCATCAGATCATAATTATATCGCAGAAAAGCTATGAGTTTTTCGATCATGGAATAGCTGCCGGAAACTATGTCTCGCGCTCCCAGAATTTAAACTTCTTGGCCACGGACGGGTTATCAGTGTACAGGAACGCATAGTCGTCCGTGACTGGGCCTTGTAGCGTGGTGCCGGCAGCGTCCAGCTGCCTCAGGTAGGCGATCCGGTTTTCCATGGCAGCGATCATTTCCGGTATTGTGGTGGCGCCGTCGAAGGACCACTTGGCCCGAACGATCAGCTCGAAACGTTTCATGCGGTATTTTGGCTTCTTCATTTTGAAATTCTGAGGTTGGTGATCCGTCTAAGCTCAACCGAAGGCGATATTTCGAGATATCGGTCTTTCCAGATTCGGTATCCCCTCCCAACTCGGAAATCAGCCGTGGTCGTTTCAACGCATCGGCTCAGCGCTTCGAAATCGGCCTCCAAAATCACGAATCGGCCATCGAGCGCCCGTAGGGCGTCTGGAGGCAGCCCTAAGGTGGAGGTTTCGCAGATAACCCTTGGGCCGATCCGTAGGAATGCAGATGTTTTCACCAGCAACCCTAACTGGAGGTATACGAGCCGTTGATCGGATGAGACGGAAATCAAAGTCACCGGAGCCAAACCGCCAAAGAGGTGGGTTGCCTCCTGGTCAGCGCCCAGCTGGCTGTGAAAAAGGCATGCCAAAAGCAGGATCATTTTTGTCATAGGACGGGAATGAGGTGGTAGATTGAATTACGTGTGGTGATCCGCGCGCCATCGATCCGCTGTACCGGCGTCGAGACAAAGTGGCCTTCTATTTCCACGCCGTTTCGCTCAGTCCGATTTACGTCAATGGGTTGTCCGACTTTGATTGGAGTATTTAGGTAGCCAACGATTTCATAGTCGATCGGTAGCGAATGAACTCCATCCGAGCACTGGCCTGGTACGTGCCGGTCCCAGCTTGAGGCCCGGCAATCCGGATTTTGAGCCTCGGCGATTTTGCAGATCCGGACCATCATAGCTCGTAGGACATCGGTCCAATTTTCGGACGGCGGCGTCTCTGCGGCCCGAGAAGGCGCCGGCGCTCGACGCCGTAGAGGAAGTGGTCGACCCAGAACGCATCGTCATCGACCACCGGGACTTCGGCCTTGGACGCGACCATAATCCTTCCGTCCACCGCGCAAAATACCGCTGCCGTGGCGAATTGCTCGCCGGTCGAACTGTACCACTCCAGAGTCTCGACTTCGATTACAAGCTGCGCCCGGAGATTCAGCCCGGCGTTGGGGCACACAATTTTGTCGATGACGAGGGAGTCGAGGAATAGCAGAGACTGCTGAAAATCCGCGAGGACCATCTTCGGATTTGAAGGTGCGCTTATCTCGACGATTGCCCGCCAGTCCTGCGATAGGAATACCAGATCCTGAAAACTTGGATCGCAAGTAAAGTCCCGGAACGAGATCGTCCGTTTTCTCGCGAATGCGTTTCGGATCCACTCGCGATACTCTTCCTCGCGGGTAAATCGATAGTTGATGGGAGTGGGGATCATAGGGTCAGGTCCGGTCGTTTGGTTTTTTTCTGACGCTCTTTTTCGATAATAAGGTCCGCTCCAAGTTGCTCCAAGGCCCGCATTCCGACTCCTTCGAAGTCGATCAAATCGGGATCGATCGTGAGCCCGACCTCATCGGCCAATCGATTCAGTCCCAACTCGTCCAGGAGTTTTGGAATCTCGGCTCGGGCCGGGTACCGGAGTATGATCGGCCTCGGAGAAAAGCGCGAAAGGAGCTCTGGCGGCACGGCCTCCTGTTTTTTTATGGCGTTCATGATGTCGATGTCGGATTCGCCTACGGGGCTCGAGTCACGGAAGCCGCATCCCCTCCGTCCGACATTTTCAAAGACGGACTGAAACGTCCCGGCCCCGATGATGTACAGACCGTCCTCGAGACGGACCTTCAGAAGATCGAAAAGCTCGCTTCCTGGCGTGGCCGTTGAGCGGAATTGGCCAAAGGGAATGCGCCTATCAAGAAGGCTCCAGATTTCGGCCGCGCAATAGCGAGACCACCCGGAGTCGGTTGCCGAACAAAATTTATCGACCTCATCAAGGAGGAGAACGGTTTTTTCTGACTTTTCGAGTACGCGAAGGAGCGTAGTGATCGTGGTGGGCCCGTGCTGAGCCCCCAGAACAATCCACTCGCCGAGTGAAATGACGTGGTGCACGGCTCCCATGCGCCGGGCCAATTCCTTTGCAAGAAATGTCTTCCCCGTACCGGTGGCTGCGATCGCTAGGGCATTGTAGCGCGGCCTAAATGGCAGTTCGCGTCCCAGCCCTGAAAAGTAGGCCGAGGCCAGTTCTTCCAACCGGGAGACCGCTTTGGCTTGGCCGTCAGTAAGCACGCAGGCGGTCGCTCTATTCGAGGTGGGCAGCGTGTTTAGCTCCGCAGCAAAGTCTTTCAACGGTTTGGAACGTTTCGGTGAGTACATTACAAATTGTGCGCCGACAGGGGCGTTCTCGGATGAGGTCTCGCTGTTCATCGATTTTGTGGCCCGCCTTAGGCGGCGCTCAGAATTTTTGCGGCGGCGCGGCAGCTCTCTTCCATGGACTCCCACTGAAAGACTCGGACGGTCCGCTCCGAAGGGGCGACGTAGGCGATGGCTCCCCAGAAACGGTGGTAGTCGTGGTAGCGATCGGCTGCATCGCGAACGTACAGGGCGAGCTGGCAGGCATCGTCGGTGGGAGCCGACTCCGGCAGATGGTTGACCAACTTCACCTCTACCACGCCTCTGCAGTTGGGTCCGCCCCTTACGAGAAGGTCGCATTTGCCGGGTATGCGGGCGTAGCGGAATTCCCACTCGGAGTAAAAGCGGGTGACACCATCGTCGGTCAACCAATCGCGGATGACGCGCACGTACGGATAGAAGGCGTGTTCAACCCATTGGCCCCGAATGCCGGATGCAAGGGCCGCGTGAAACGCCTCACCGAGGTCGGCATCCGGGCGGCCCATCGCAGGGCCGCGAAGGAACGGCGCCAGCTCGAGATCGTAAGTCTGGTTGGGCTCAATGGGCGCAAGAAAACGCTCCAGCGTTCGAAGGGAGGTGCTTCTGACAACTGACGTGACCGTTGGATTAGGCATGGGTAAGCGGGTGATTATTGGTCAGATTGTAACAACTTACAATTTAAGCAAGGAAATGATTGTAATTAGTTACAATTCTATTAGTCCTTTCGTGTGCCCGCCGAAGCTGTCAAACCAGAGACATTGTTCGTCAACGTCTTGCGATCTATGTGCGAGAAGATGCTCCTTAACAAAAAGAGGTACCCGCACCGCGCCGCGTTGGCGAAGGCGCTTGGAATCGACCCGCCCTGGCTCTCACGGCTGCTCGGGAACTTGATGCCGGTAGGCTCACGCACCGTCGCGCGAATTTGCTCGCGCGTTGGCCGGAACGAAGCAGCAGCGCTGCTCCAAGCGTATCTGCTAGATGAAGCCGCCAGTGTGACCCGGATTTCGAAGGAGTTTGGGAAACCCCTGGGCAAGGACACCTTGGTAACGATTTCCAAGGTCCAGCAATAGGCCGGCGGGATTTGGTCCCCCGAGAACGGCCCAACGGACGCATTTCATCTGTCGGCTGTTCCCGCAACTTTCGGCTGAGCGCGGCTCCGCCCCGCTCGCGCCGTGGGACAAGGACGTTTGATTCGGCTCTCTCCGTTGAAGGATTGGCTTGTTCGATAATGTCTCTTCGGAAGCCGGCTGGTGGGGACTCCGTCCCCGACCGAGCCGTTGCCAATCAAAGCATCCTGCTTTCGGCGGTGTTCGTCGAAGGTCGCGGCCTCTCTCCTTCCCGCGCTTTCTTGAAGGGAAAATACAACTTGTTTCGCTATGTTTTTTAAACCCAAAATATTTCGGTCTGCCGCGGGGGATGTCCTCACAATCCCGAACAGAAAATATCCGACGGTTCTCATCCATCGTAGTTCGTTGACGGCCAATTTCCAAGTGTTGTGGACACTCAAGACGGCAACAGCCCACGTGCTCCTACGGTTCGCGCGCGACGTCGGATTTACTTTCGAGGTCAGGCCCTTTCGGCCGGAAGGCGCAAAACTTCTGGTTCCGGTCCTCGTGTTGCATCTCAGCACCTCCAGGCAAACTCTCGCTTATGCGTTGGTCTCAATAGGGCCAGACGATCGTTCTACATTCTTTCGTCAATTTTTAGACGTTGACCTGTTCGCGACCGACACCGAGGTCGTCACGCGGTGCGGCTCCGACGACTTGCCAATCCCGTCCGCCATTGCTGAAGCGCTTCGGCGTGCAACGAGCAAGGCTTCCTCTGAACCCTCACTCGAAATTGTCGACGATGGAGAAGGCCGCCTATGAGCTACGAAATCGACCTGAACCTTTGGATAAAGATCAGCGATTTGGAATCCAGCCAAAGGGTCTTTCCCTATTGCCCCACGGACGACCCGGTTGTGGCCTGGAACGAAGGCGGACTGCGACTCCAGCGGCAACAGAAATGCTCCGGGTACTACCTCGCGCTGCGGATACGCGAGCGCCGAACTTGGTGCATCGATCCATTCCCGATTTCGCTCAAGCTGGATATCGTTGTGTCCCTCCACGACGGGAGAGACATCGGCCTCGGCCACTTATTCATCGAGAGCGAAGGCATCGATTTTTTGAAGCTTTCGTATGGGATGGAAACCTGGATCGCACTCCGCAGTCCTCCCACTTCTGCCGTGTCGACGATTCTCAGGCGACGATTCCCCGGCTGCGCGGTTTTTTGGTGCCCTGAGTAGGTGTAGTCCAACCTCGCGGTCCTCCGTCCGCGGCTCGGCTGGATGGGAAGGGTTTCTTTTTGGTCTGCGTCTTTTCGCAGGTCTCTGTTGCCGGTCAGTCCCACCGGTCGTCTGCGGCGGCGCCGTTCGCTGGTCGCGGAATTCCTGGGTGGAGACAATCCGCCCGGGGAAGCCGCCGTCTTCTTCCAACGGCACAAACCAAGACAAACATGAACATAAACAAAGAAATCAAAGGGCCCTACGCCCCCAGTCCCTCGAAGTTGATGAGGGCTGACATCAAGCAGGAATTCGAACGCCTCAAGCGACTCGACCTAAAGGATCAAGTCGTCGGCCTTCGCGAACCTGTGGAAATCGGAACGGCCACCGTGTACTTCTCGAAGGGCATTTCCAAAGAGAGTCCAGTCTTTCTGGAGCACACCCCACGGTCCTCTGACGGGTTAAAACGAATACACGTCCTCGTCGAGTCAGCGGTTGCCGTTTACGACAAGGTCGACCGCGACAACTACCAGCGACGCGCGCTGCTCTCGCTCGATAATCCCGAGGCAATTCTGGCGAGCCTTCCCGCCAAGGCGCTGAAGGAGGAGATCTCAACCTCTTTGGCATCGCCGAGTCAGCTCAACGTGATTCGCAAAAATCTCGGCATTCCAGCTGACGAGCCGCTTCCGCCGATGAGCTCTGCGGCCATCTCCCGCATTATTGACCGGATGATGACCGAAAGGGACCTTCCTGCACTACTCGCCGACACGAACGATTGGGCGAGAGTGGCCACTCCTAGCCTTGCAGCCTGATCGCCTATAACTAGTGACGCCGGCTCCAATTTCGGGGCCGGCGTCCATTTCTTAGTAATATGAATAACGAATTCGCGGCGAATGCCGCAACACTAGGTGGCGATCTTGATATTCCGCCGCCGACGAAGGTTATCCGGGCGAACCTCGCGCTGCATTGCGACGGATTGGTCCGGGTCCTTGGACTACTTTCCACTGGAGACATCGTGAAGCTCGGTTTTGTGAATCGTCTCACAAAGCGAGATCTGTTGGGGGAACCTCATCGGCTTCGGGAGCTACTTCTGCTCGGCCTCCGGTTCGGTTTGATCGATGACGACTGCATCGCCCTGCGGATTGCTCTCGGCTATGAGGCCGGTGATCCGGAAAGCCCTGAGAATCGATCGCTGTTCCAGCGTCTGCAAGGAATTCAAGCCGCGGACGCCCAAGCGCTTGCCTGGCTCGTAGCGGCTATTTCCGAATCCGGTTATTTGAACGATCTCCTTATCGGTCCGATCCACGCGAGCATAAGCCTCTCCTCACTTGATCGCGCACTGACACGATCCAATCCGGGCAGAGTAGATTTCTGAGACGAAATTCATGAAAATACTTCATCTTTCTGATTTGCACGCCGTCGAGCGGTTTTACGCCTGGGTGGCCGACGAGGTGCGCCGCACCCATTACGACGCACTTGTCGTTTCTGGTGACCTCCTCGACCTACTCGCGGATGGGCCTGAACTCCCAGATGATTTCACCGACTTACCGTTCATCCAACCACAAATCAAGTTGGTAACGGACTGGGCGGCAAACCTCCCAGCCGATCTTCCGATGTTTCTATGCTCCGGAAATCACGACAAACTCGCGGACAACCATTTTCTCAAGGAAGCGCGGTGGCTCCTCTCGTTGAAACGGAGAAATCTCTTCGTCGACGGAGACTCCACGAACTTGGGCTATTACAATTTCGAATGTGTCGGATGGGGCAGGGTTCCGATTGCGGCGACAAAGCTACCAAAAATCGTTGTCAGCCATAGTCCGCCGTCGCCCGCACCCACCGGCATTGATCATCTCGGGATGGATCACGGGAGTCCCGCGCTTTCCGCGCACATTCTCCTATCGTGGAATGATGCGACGGTCCTTTGCGGTCACGTGCACCAACCCCGGCGGTGGCATAACTTTGGTGCAATCATATCATTGAACCCGGGAGCGGACCGCGAGGCCGCAACCCCTAACCACATCGTGATCGACACCGATACCCGTGCGGCGACGCTGGTCATTGGCGATTCGCGGCGTCAGACGGTCAAACTCTGAATCCCGAATCCGATGAACCCATCGTTTGAAATGAACGGACCTGTCCGAGGCCGAATGAAGCGTGCCGACTGGCACCGAAGAAAGCCCTGCTCAGGTCTTGAGGAAGCATGCATCAAAACCGCAATGGACGGCTATTTTCTCGCATCGCTCTATAACGAACGCTTGGTTAAGGAGCTGAAGGTTTCGGCCGGATTGCGTCGTGACTTGTCCTTGACGCTAAAGGCCCTTAACGCGTCCCAGGCGATTTCGGCTTGAATTTTCCGACCTGCTGCACATAGTCATTACTATCATGAGCGCCGCTTTTGCGGCTGCGATGACTGATCCGCACAACGCGCCGTTAATCTGAGCGTTGGGCAGTACACCCGGTGGCCGATAGGTCTGGAAAGCGTGGTGTAGTCCCGGAACCCGTGGACTTAAAAGGAAGTTGAACGAGCGGTCGCCTCAAGATCGCACGGGCAGGGGTTCGAGCGTCAGGCACCGCTAAAAGGTACCTGAGCACGAACCCGCCCTCGGTGGTCACGTGCTAGTACCACCAAACCAAATGGGACTGCCGGGGCCCCTCCTACCACCATGAATACCACAACCAATAACGCCCATAAAGAAACCACCACCGACACCGACAATAAAAATCGTTCCCATGGTTCTTGCGAACATCCACAAGCACGCAGATCGCATTCGAACGGTCAGAATATCGCTCGAACGTTTGCTCCCCCATCCATCGGTCCGTTTATCGGCTGCACTCAGAACGGGAAACGCATCCACGATCGACCGAATTCACACTCGCACCTTTCGCGGGTCCTACTCGTCGAGGCGATCTCGAAAATCGAGGTCAACTCCGACGAATTCATCATGAAGACGGTGGAGATGGGCCGCGTCGTCGGTAAATCAATTAGCGTAACAACAACTCCAATCGACCAAATTGTCTATGCACGCCGGAAAAGACGAGAAGGCCACACGCGATTCGTTCTGAATCGCCAGCCAGAGGACTGCTCCCGGATCTTCCTGATCTTAAAAAGAATCAACGAGCCAGACACGTTTATCCTGATCACAGCTTACATCGGCGACCAATCCGAACCCGAGCCGTGGGATAAGAATGCCACGCAAGCGGCGGTGAAGTTTTGGCAGAACCAGGCCTTGGTCTGGGGATCCGAGCCGATCATCGAAGGAACGGAGACCCAAAATTGCCCTTGGAGAACTCGATCGAGCACCTCCTGCCAACAGCTTAATGAGGACCTAGCTGCCGCCCAGACAACCCTTAAGAAATCACCGGCGAAGGGACAAGTATGAGCCACAGAACCAAAATTCAATGGGTCCACGACACGGCTAATCCAGTAATGGGATGCGACGGTTGCCCACTGTGGCCGACTATCCGCAACCTTGAAACCGCAATGGTGAGGATCGCGACTAGGTACGCGCCGGCTCTGGATCGTGTGGAGATCATGGAACGAATTCGCGCACTGTTGCGGGAAACCTCGGATCCGAGTCGATACATTCACGGATGCAGGCTGTTGGATGCGACTCTAAATTGGCTCGAACCACAGCTTGTTATGAGCCGTCGCCTTGAAGTCGAGACCGAGTTGCTGAGCCTCTACCGGTGCTATGCCGGGGTTATGTCGAGGCATCTTGCTGGCAAAAATAAGGGCTTCCCGGACAGCTTTGATATTCCGAAAATGTTCCCAGGCCGCACTGCGGCGACGGCAATGCACGGATTTCCCCGCCCGAGCGAAATCACGACCAAGCCGTGGCTCACAGGACTTCGCAGGCTGATCTTCGTCTCCGACATGGGGGACGCGCTTTCAGACTCCATCCCGTTCGATTTTCTCAAAACAGAGATCGTTGACGTTGCCGCCAGTCCGAATGGTTCGCGACATATCTGGCTCTGGTTGACCAAGCGAGCCGAGAGGATGGCTGAGTTCTCGGACTGGCTCCTGAGCGGCGGAACAATGTGGCCGAAAAACCTCGTTCCCATGGCCTCCATCTTGAACCCCGGTTACGCGCGCCAGGCCATGAATCTCCTACGCATACCGGCCACCGTCCGGGGTTATTCCGTCGAGCCGCTCGACAATCCTCTGAGACTTCCGGATGAACTATTGGGTGGGGATGGTTGGGTGATCCTGGGTGGAGAATCCGGCAACGGAGCGGTCGACCATCCGTTTGAGTTGGATTGGGCTCGGGCTATTCGCGACCAGTGTGCGTCATCCAAAACTCCATTCTTCATGAAACAGCTCGGCGCGGTTAGCACGAATCACGACGAGCACTACGTAGTCGCCGATAGTCACGGCGGCGACTGGAGGGAATGGCCAAGCGATCTGCGGGTCCGCCAGTTTCCAAGAAATTTCGCACTGGATACATCCCCGGATCTTCCCGGGTTGTAGAAATCACGACAGTTATCGTCCTAACCGAGTATCAAGCCCCCAACCACCATGTCACACGCAGTCGCCGTCAAGGCATCCACCACCATCCACAATCCGGAAATCCTCTGCCTCGCCGCCGAACGCGTCGTCGCCGCAGACAACCTCAGAAGCCAAATCAAGGGAAGCGTCAAACGCTTTGCCACGCCCACCGCCGTCAACATCGGCTACGGCAACATCGTCCAGTCCCTTGTGGACATCGAGATGGTGCGCGGCTCCCGCACCTTCCATGTCGCCCTCCAGGCGAACAAAGACAAAACCTACTCCCTGGTGTACGACCACATGAATCCGGAAGAAGCTGTCCGCGAAGTCGGCGTCGTATACGACATGATGGTCCAAGCGCAAGCGGCCGAATCGCTCGAATACGCGGCAACCTCGTTCGCCCGAGACGAGCAAGGTGAGTGGGCCTGCCAGCTGGAGAAGATTTGACCGGAACTATCGATGAGCAAGACCCTGATCATTCCCGATATCCACCAAGCAAGAAACCTCGACGCCGTCGAGGAAGCCGTTGCGCGGGAGCGGCCGACTACGACCGTATTCCTGGGCGATTATTTCGACCAATGGGACGACACGGCAGAGGATGCAGGCCGGACTGCAGAATGGTTGAAGTCGAGTCTGGATACGCCCAACCGGATTCATCTTTTCGGAAACCATGATCTCTCGTACGCCTTTCCCGGGATGTACTGCTGCCCCGGCTTCACGGAGGAGAAGCTGAACGCGATTTCGGACCACATCGCCCCCGATGACTGGGGGAAGCTCGTGCTCACCCACTGGGAGGGGAATTTTCTCATGAGCCACGCCGGGTGGTCGAATTTCTACGCGCCGACGGACGGCGCTCCCCTCCGACAGTTCCTCGTCCAAGAGGTGGCCCGGGCGTGGGATTGCTTCAAGGCCGAGAAGCACCACTGGATCTGGGCCGTTGGTCGGATGCGTGGCGGTGACGACCTGCTTGGAGGCCTCGTTTGGTGCGACGTACGCGAGTTCCGGGTGATCGCCGGGATCAACCAAATCTTTGGGCACACTCCAACGCCTGGGGGTGTTTTCAAGTGGGGCGAGAATTCAAGAAACTGGTGCATCGACACCGTGACACGTTCCTTTGGTGTCCGACACTACGCTGTCATTGAAGGAGATCGCGTGTCGGTGCGAAGGATTGACGGGAGCCCGGATCCGGATTGGCCGGACGAAGAAAGACCACTGCGATGAAAAAGCGAAAGCCGGACTGCCAAAAGGCCCAGCAACGGAATTTGTTCCCGCCGGGCGTCAATCGAATCACCGTAGACGATGCGCTGAGCGGTTGCGTCGGACCGATTGTTCAGGAGCGCGTGCGGGCCTTCTTGGAGAAGCGACCGCCTGGCGGCTCCAAGGTCACATGAGGAATGCCATGGACACTCTTCCCGAACTGCCCCCTCACCGCCATCGGCTGCTCAACCGGTCGACCAATGGGTTCTCGCCTTTGATGTACCTCAACATCATCCAACGGGGTTCGCAGGCCGAGTGGGTGCTCCTATACCGGGCCTGCCAGAAGGATCCCGAAACCCGTGCGGCGGTGATAAGTCTTCTCGAGATGGGTGATCCGCTTCAAATCGGCACAATCCGGTTGTGGGCAGACGTGCTCGGGGTGGCGTGGCCTGACCTGGACTCACCCGAGGAGGGGATTTGATCATGACACGAACTAAATATAGGCGAGACTCCGTCCGCCATGCATTCGACTGCTACGCTCAGGTCATCCGCCGCGACGCTGCCGTCCAATCGTTCAGCCACAAAGTGACCGGGCGCCCGACTTACTTGAATATCATCGGCATGGGCGCCGCAGTCGTTCCCTTCCTCCTCCAGCGGGTGGCGGCGGGCGAGCGGGACTGGCTTCTGGCCCTCCGAGAAATCACGGACGAGGATCCCGCTGCCGACGCCCGATCCCATGACGAAGCCTATCAGGCATGGTTAATTTCGTGTCGGGGAAAGGGGCTACTGGTTGCAGGGATGAAGCCGAATTTCCAATACAAGCAGGCTCGAAATGGGGGGAAGAGGAATCAGGGAAAGCGCTCTACTAAGGTTAAGAATGCGGTACAGGGGGACATACAATGACTCTGGACGCTACGACTGCGCCGAAACCTGACGAGAATGGTGGGTCGCTCACCGAAGGCCAGCTCTCCGGAAAGGAACTCGCCGCCCTTGCCGAACGCATGATCAATGCCTCGACAAAGGCCGAGAAGGACGCGCTGCGGGAGGAAATCGTCCGGGGGTTTTACGGCAACGCGGGGCCGCGTCTCTAGGCTTCAGCTTCTGCGCGAAAAAAATCCGGCAATGATTCCACTGCTATCACACCCTAAAATATCCCAATCTCGGATCCCGATGAAGGCGACAACGGGAAAAGTCACACCCATCTTGAAGCCATGAAAGAATTCCCCATCTCCACCCGCTACACCGGCGAAAAGAGCAGCATCGCTCAGCTCTTCGCCTCCACAGGCGACCTGCAATTCATCCGGGCAAAAATGACCTTGGCCGAATCGGCCGGCCAGCTGGCCAGCGCGATCGTACAAGCTCACGACAACGAGGAAATTGAAAAGAGCAGAAAAGAATTCTCCGAAAAAATCCGTGACTTCGCGGAAAAATATGGGGCAAAAACCTCGCTCGGAGTCGACCTGAAAAAATCGGCTGAGATCGACCGCTTCGCAATCGCCTTGATCGATTTTGGCATGACCCACCGAGTCCGGTAATGCAGCCTAGACGAATTTCAAATGAATACCTTAAAGAATAAACTGTGGCTCCTGCGCCCATGCGGGTGGGAAAATTCCTCTGCTTGCATCAACATTCCGAACCCCATCGACGGACAGCCTGCGTGGGACCCATGGTACGACAAGGCCTTCGGCATGGTGGTGCGTGCCGAGACCGAAGAGGGGGCCAGGAAACTCGCCAACACAGCAGGCGGCGTCGAAAAGGGTCCGATCGAAGATGATCCTTACCGCACCGGTGGTGACCCTTGGCTGGACGGGACACAATCCACGTGCGTGGAGCTTATGCCCGATGGCCCATCTGAAGTCGTGATCCGGGATCACAGGAGCGCATGACGGCGATCGTACGGTCCCATAGTCGAATGGCCGCGCCCAGAACTCTCCTCATCCCTGATATCCACCAGGATGGCGCCTTCCTCGCCCGCATCCTCGTCCGGGAGCCGATTACGGAGTTTGAACGCGTCATCCTACTGGGCGACTACTTCGACGCCAGGGATCCCTCCTGCCGCGGCCCGGGCCCTGCGCGCAGGACGGCACAATTGATTCGTCAGCTGGAATCGGTGCTTGGGGATCGGCTCGTCCTTCTTTGGGGCAATCATGACCTGCCTTACTTCGTTCACAAGATTGCGAGTCGACGGGGCGCATCCGTAATTTCTGACCCACGCGGATGGGAAAGCATTCTCGGCATCGCTCCCGAGTCTCAATCGACCGCCCGTGCGGTGTGCGACGAATGGGATCTCGCCTTCTGGAGGCGCCTTCGTCCTTTCGCCTTCGTCCAAGGCGTCCTCGTCAGCCACGCCGGGTTGCACAGAAGATTCTGGCCGCGACGGGTCCGGTCAGTCGATCGCGCCCTCGAGAAACTCGGCGAACAATGGGACCAGGCCTTGGATGCGCTCGCCGGCGGGGGACCGGCCCATCCAATTCTTTCTGCCGGCCAAGCCCGCGGCGGAGCTGTTGATTCGGTCGGCGGGCTTACTTGGCTCGACTGGGACGAGGAATTCGCCGACGACCTGCCGATGGCGCAAATCGTCGGACACACCTCGACGACGTCCAGACGCCAACACGGACGCAGCCATTGCATCGATTACGGGCAATGCGCGTACGGGGTGCTCGAGGGCGGGGAGTTGAGCGTGCGGCCGTTGTAGCTCCTCACCATCGCATATGCAGTTACCACCGTGTGCCCGTGGTGTGCGGGTGATCTTAGTGATTATTTCTTTAGAAGTCGGCACCGCCCACCGTCGAGTATGCGGCGAAACAACTCTTCCGCAATCTCGGTGGAAGTAGATCCATGCGGCTCTAAGTCCCATCCAGAGCTCCAGTAACTTAATGTGATCGAATAGTCCCTTGGGTTATAACTTGGTCCAGCAAACTCTTCTGGGGCGACACGATCGTCCAACGCGCGCACGGAGAAAACCATTTCGCCGCTTCCATGTTTTACGATCCATTCAAAACAGCCGGTCTCAATTATGCTGTGTGGAGTCTCTTTTTCGGTTTTCCCTTTGTACGTCCTAGTGAAAAATGTGTAGTGACGTTCCTCGTAAAAGAATTGGAGCCTACCGACCTCGCGTCGCACAATAGAGGAGGCCTCCTCATAAAGCTTCAATAAGCGCTGTCCTTCCGCTTCGAAAATCCTCCGGTTATTGTCAGCAGAGTCGCGAAGATTGCGGTCGATGTTGTCAAGAATATCAGACACGGCAGTGCGATTGTGTAATTAGACATCTAAATTAGATCCAAGCGCTGTGCAACTCCACGATTTGCTTCAATGCTGGCTTCGATGCCGCGCTGATGGGTGATAGCGGCAACAATCGGCGCACATCTTACCAAGGTCTTTGCCCCAAAAGCGGTGCCAGATAGGTGCCAGATAGTGACCAAAAATGTGCATCGGAGTTCATTGCTGTGCACCGTCTTCAGAGGGAGCTGAATTACTTATAGGGAAATCAATGGTTTCCTAAACCGCTTATCCCGGTTCAAGTCCGGGCGGGGGCACCATCCTTCGCTCTTCGAGCTACGGATGGCGCGGCCAACCTTTCTTATTTGCGACGAGCGGCTCGCACCGATGCAATCTCGGCGTCAATCTGCTCCATCGCGAGCGCGTCGGTGCCGTTCATAACGGACTCGGCCCGGATTGCCTCGACCGCCCGGGTCAACGCCACACGGTCGGGCATCTCCAAATCGCTGGAAGGTGTGTCCATATTCACGGAAGTTCTATGGTACGCCCTGACAACTTCAAGGGCTGAAAACGGGGTCAGAGCAGTCCCTGGTGACGCTGCTCCAAAAGAAATTTGCCCGGCGTCGCGATGCGCATGCCATATACTTCTTGACCGAGGGTTCCGTGAAAATCGGTCTCGTCCAGGGTCAGCAACCACGCGCAGTTCGCAGCCAGCGCAGAAATGACAACCGGGCGATCTTTGGCCTTTGGGAAGACCAGCGGCTTGTCGAGCGCGAGGCGCACGGCGGTAAATTCGAGTGCGGGAACGACAATTTTGCGCCAAACGGACGCAGCCGACGGCCCAATCTTGGCCAAATTTCGCCGAGCCTCTTCCGCGCAATAATCGGCAGAGACAAGCACCCATCCTTGCGCCACCGCCTCCGTGATGAGGAAACGTGAAGCGCCACGGCCTGAGCCTGATGCAGCCAGGAGAACGCTCGTATCGAGGAAGAGCTTCACCGTTTGGTTTTGCGCGGCGTGGCGCGAAACGCAGCCATCTCCGCCTCGTCGTGCGCAATCCAATGCTCAATAGTTCCTTTGGGTAGATCGCGCACGGGCATGGCCACCGCCGGTTGCAGGAAAAGTCCGCCCTCGCGTTCCTCGACGAGAACCATCGGGTTGCGCAGCTTATCGAGGCCCATCTTGCGGCGTAAAGCAGGAGGCAGCGTCAGGCTGCCGCGTTTGGTCAATGGAAGGGTCGTAGACATGCTGCAATGCTGCATTACCGCATTGCGTCTTGCAAGCGCGAAGCTGCTTTTGCGGTAGCCGCAAAAAGTCACAATGGCGGAGCGAGCACGGGGCTTGCAGCGCCCGGCGGGAGCGGTGCGCCTCAGCGCACCCCGCGCACAGCGGGAGGGACCGGCCCGGGCTGCTTTGTCCACGCTTGTCCTCGCGTGGGTCAGCTCTAACGTTCGACAAATGAAACCCGCAACACTGGTTTTGCTTGTTGGTATTGTGATCTCCTGGATGTCAGTTGCCAACTGCGCGAAGGCGTGGACAAAGGCTCCGGTAGACGTATACGAAATCAGTGCGCAGGACATTCCTTCCGTTTTTGCACGTCTCAATGCGTTGGGAAAAGATGAGACATTCACCGTTTTTGTGTTTTCCCCGGGTTCTGGGCCGTTCAATCCTGATGATGCGCTGAATCTCCAGTTTTATGTCGAAGAAGGACGCATTGGGTTTGACTGGGTGTTGCTCGGCTTGCCGAATATAAGAGACCGAGAGAAGTATGAGCGTCTCGCTGCTTCACTCGGATACAAGGTGGTGCCAAAGAATAAAAATGGAGTGAATTACCTTCGCACCGAGGAAGGAGATCTACCTCGCCTCTGTGAGCACGTGCTCTACGACCTCTATGGCAAAAAAGCCGACTCCAGGATTGGACTGCTAATACTTCAAGGAATGCCATGGCCAAAATAGGGTCGAACCAATCGACAGACCCAACGCGAACCGGCCCGGGCCGTTTTCTCCGCGCTTGTCCCCGCCTGGGTCATATTTAACGTCAGGCAAAACATGAAAACTCTTCGCTGGATCGCTGCTTTGCCTGTTGCAATGGCGCTTTCGCTAGCAGCTTGGTTTGCGCTTTCGGAGGTTTTGACTGGTGCGCATGGCGGACTTGATTTTGTTACTCGTGTCGTTGGTTATGCGCCAATTGTGATTCGCACGTTCTTCCCGACAGCCTTGTTCGTTGTTGCAGCTGTATTGGTTTGCCCCAGTAAAGGAAGAAAGCCTCCTTTCGTGTTTTTCGCGTTGGCTATTCTCTTGTCTGGAGGAGGAGTGGAATCGCTCACGTATTTCCAGGACGGAATACTCACGTTTTGGGTGACGTCTTTTGCTGGTGTGTTCGCCGGAGCGCTCGCCGGTTTGATTGTGAGTCTCTGGTTGCAGAATTACGGGAAGAATAGGCCGAACAAGGCGACGCCACTACAAGGAGCGACATGAACTGGCGTCACCCAGGAAAGATGTCAGTCGGGACGAATTGGACCGCCGTGCGCAAGGTCGGCCGCGTGATAGGCTGTGTGATAGGTGGATTGATTTTTGTGTTATTACCTCTCCCGTTTACCAGGTTCGCGCCTTATGGTAGCTGGCTGTTTTGGGTGAGCCTAGCGTTTTGGGGTGGGTTATGGGTGGTATTGGGCGTCGTCTTTCTAATTGTAAAATGGCGTGCGAGGAACGCGGCGTCAGCAAAATGCTCGAAACCGCCGGATACAGACCGCCTGCAAAGATGACCCGTCCACGAAAGCTCACTTTGTTCTCCGTGATTGCAGCTGCGATAGCCGGTGTTGTCGTGGCCGCATTTCCACCGTATCGTTCCTATGCGCCCGACGCCATTGTCCGATCTGTCATCGCTGAAGTAATCATCCCGACAGGCTCCCAGCCTGGTATTGAGTGGGAAGACGGCGCACGAAAGCTCTGGCAGAACCATCCAGCCGAAGTTCAATTTTACGGAATAGAAGAAGCCGCAGCCCAGAACCGCATATTGGAATCGGTGCGAAAACATCTAGCCGAGTCGGACCTGCCCAGCATCGCGGTGCGCTTCTTTCCGAAAGGTAGAACACGCACGCATCCAGTTAAGGAAATACTATACATCCTAATCCAGAAATGAAGACAACCCGCGCGCGGCACTCGCCCAATCCCTTGTGCTGATGGCTAATTCAGTCGCCAGGAGCACAACGATCGGCTCAACTCGACTACTGAATTATGCGAATATTTCGGTTCTGGAGTAAAGTCGAAGAATCAATCGAGGTCGGCGGCGCCTACCAACGGATGCAATGCTACGGAGGCTCCAATGTTTCAGTCGACGAAGCCAAACAGGATGCCCGTCAACGCCTGGCCAGGGTTCTCCGCCGGATTGCGGGGGAGAATTTGCGCAAGGAAGAATATGAGGCGGACATCCGGGAGGAAATTCTGGCCAAGCTTGATGATCAGAATATCGTGACACGAAATCGCTACGGGGCTGAAGTCCTCAATTCGTCGGGCGTAATGTTCGTCGATATTGACGAACCAAAATATCGATTCTGGGATATCTTTTCTGGCGCCCCCAGCATTGAACACAAAAAGGAACGGATTGTAGATTTCGTAAAACGGCGCTTCACCTCTCCGGAACTGCACTCGCTGGGCGTCCGGCTGTACGAAACGCACAATGGGATCAGGGCGATCATCACCGGGCAGAAGTTCGATCCAAAATCTCCGGATACGCGGAAGCTCATGCGCAGCCTCAACGCGGATTCGCTTTATTCACTTTTGTGCAAAAAACAGGGATGCTTTCGGGCCAGGCTGACCCCAAAACCCAGTCGGATGAAATGCCGGACCCTGCGCATCGTGTTTCCCCGTGAAGATGCCGGGGCTGAGGCAACCCTCAAAGCATGGCTGGCTGAATACGAACGGATCCGGGCAAGTTTTTCGACCTGCCGATTCATTTGCACGGCAGGCAACGAGTATTCCGATCCCGTAATCGAGTATCACGACAAGGCAACCGGAGCATTCAGCGGACTCAATCTTGCGTGAAAGCAACCAGCCGTTCGCCAAAGGCATCTTCCGCCGCCGCCAATCATCGTGAATGACCGGGGGTGGGTGCGAAAAAATGCGGGTTGACAACCCGCGCGCGAACCGCACCGTCAACCTTCCCTGTTTTCATGAGCACCACCACCGATCAAAGGCCCCAGAGCCTCGTCCCCGAGAACTTCCCTTTCACTGCGCCGCAGATGATGAGCCGCTATGTCACCGACACCGGCAAGATCCTGCCGCGCAAGTACACGCATCTCTCCGCCCGGCAGCAGCGCGCCATCACCCGCACGCTCAAGCAAGCGCGCAATCTCCTGCTCGCGCCGTAATCCGCGGTTGCGCCAACCTTTCACCGGCCGGAGTTTTTGCTCCGGCCTTTTTTGCGTCTTCATCGACCACGGATTTCACAGATTTTCACGGATGGCGATTTTTGGAAATTAACGACCTTCCTTTCTTTCCTGGTAAACAGACTTCGCCGCCAAATCCGTGACATCTTCTTGTATCCATGGCATCCGTGGTTGATTGAACTGTGAAAGGTAGGATGAACCCGCCCACCGCCCGCCTCTACCGCGGCACGCCGCGCAACCTGGCGTTCCTCGCGCGCCGCCTGCGCGCCGGCGAACTCGTCGCCGTGCCGACCGAGACGGTTTACGGACTGGCCGCCCACGCCCTCGACGCGCGCGCCTGCGCAAAAATTTTCCGCGCCAAGGGTCGGCCCACGCACGATCCGCTCATCGTGCACATCCACGCCCTGGCCCAGCTCGACGCCCTCGCCGAGACCAATGACGCCGCACGCCGCCTCGCCAAAAAATTCTGGCCCGGCCCCCTCACTCTCGTGCTGCCAAAAAAATCTGCCGTGCCGGCGATCGTGACCGCCGGCCTGCCCAGTGTGGCCATCCGCATGCCGCAGCATCCGCTCATGCGCCGCCTGCTACGCCGGTGCGAACTTCCACTGGCCGCGCCCAGCGCCAACCCTTTTGGTTATGTAAGCCCGACCACCGCCGGACACGTCCGCGCCGGGCTGGGCCAGAGAATTCGTTTCATCCTGGACGGCGGCCCAACCAGCATCGGATTGGAATCGACCATCGTGGACGTACGCGACCCGCAGCGGCCACGGCTGTTGCGCCCGGGCGCCATCTCCCGCGAACAGATCGAGGCCGCCCTCGGGCAAAAATTACCCTCAGCCGGCAAGCGCCTGCGACCAAAGGCTCCCCTGCCCGCTCCGGGCTTGCTGGCGCGCCACTACAGCCCGCGCACACCGCTGGTTCTGCACAAAAAAATCTCTGCCTCGCTCGCCGCCAAAAGCGGCGCGGAGGAGGCATGGCTTTTCTTTGCGCAGCCGCACGGGCTGACCGGCCCGAATATTTTCTGGCTCGATGCGCGCGGCGATGCCCCTCGGGCTGCGCGCAAGTTGTTCGGGCTGCTGCGCAAATTGGACGAATTTGGGTTCAAAAAAATCCACGCCGAGCTGGCCCCCGGCCGCGGACTCGCCGAAGCGATCAACGACCGGCTCCGCCGCGCCGCCGGATTGGGTTAACCTTAACTGATGAGTTTGTGGGCGGGGTGCCCTCACCCCGCAGTAGGTCGCTCGCGGGGTGAGGGCACCCCGCCCACATCAATCCACTTTTATCAAAATGGACCCTTCCCCATCCGCGTGAATCTACGGTTAAAAACTCCTCAGCGGTTCAGCACGGATTTCAGCTCCGACAGCACGCGCTCGTTTTGCGCGCGCTGGCCCACGGTGATGCGCAGCCACTCCGGCAGGCCGTAAGGCTTGAGCGGCCGCACGATCACGCCGCGCCGCTGCAGCGCCTCGAACACCCGCGCGCCGTCGCCGACTTTCACCAGGATAAAATTCGCCACGCTCGGCACGAATTCCAGCCCCAGCGCGCGGAATCCCGCCTCGAGCTGACGCAACCCGGCGCGATTTTCTTCCGCACATTTTTTCGTGAATTCATGGTCGTCCAGCGCGGCGAGCGCCGCCGCCTGCCCGATGGCGTTCGCGTTGAACGGCTGCCGCACCCGGTTGAGCAGGGTGATGAATTCCGCGCTGCCATAGCCGTAGCCCACGCGCAGCGACGCCAGCCCGTGGATTTTTGAAAACGTCCGCAGGCAGATCACGTTTCGTCCCTCGCGGATGAGCGGCCGCAAGTCCGGCGGGTTTTCCAAGAATTCCGCGTAGGCCTCGTCGAAGGCGAACACGACGTGTTCCGGCAACCCGCGCACGAACGCCATGATCCCCGCCTCGGTGTTGGCCGTGCCCGTGGGATTGTTCGGACTCGGTAGAAAGACGAGCTTGGTTCGCGGCGTCACCGCACGCGCCATCGCCGCCAGATCGTGCCGGAAATTCACCAGCGGCACCTCGACCGGCTTCGCGCCGAACAGCAGCACCACCAGCTTGTACACTGCGAACGCCGGCACGCCCATCACAACCTCGTCGCCCGGCCCCAGCAGCACGTGTCCCAATAGTTCGATGATTTCGTTCGAGCCGTTGCCCACCACAAACTGGCCGGCATCCAGCCCGTAAGCCACCGCCAGCTTCTGTCGCAGGGCAAAACAGCCGCCATCGGGATACAAGCTACCCTGTTCCAGCGCGCGCCGCGCCGCCTCGACCGCCCGGGGTGAAGGCCCGAACGGATTTTCGTTCGAAGCCAGCTTGATGATGCCTGCGGGATCCAGCCCCAGCTCGCGCGCCACATCCTCAATAGGCTTGCCCGGTTCGTAAACCGGCTGCGTCAGCACCGACGGCTTGACCAAGGACTCAATCTTCATCCGGCCACCAAAACAGAAATCAGCACAACCGCAAAAGACTTTTGTGTTAGAATATGATTCGTCATTGGTCATTCGTCATTCGTCATTCGTAGCCGGTAGGCCGGGCGCAAAAAAATCCTGTAGGCCAGCGCCGCCACCTGTCCGCCCACCAAGGGCGCGAGCACGTAAACCGTCAGCCAGCCCCAGCCGTTAGCCGTGAACGGCACGGTACCCCAGCCCGCCAGCGCACTCCAAATCCGCGGGGCCAGATCGCGCGCCGGGTTGAACGCCGCCTGCGTCAGCGGCGCGAGCAGCGAAATGAGCGCCGTCACCGTCAACCCGATCATGGCCGGCGCAAACCCGCGCGGCCGTCCGGAATTCTTTTCATCCGTGGTGCCCAGCACCGCCAGCACGAGCACCGCCGTGCCCAGCGCCTCGCAGAAAAATGCCCCGCCCGTCCCGATCAAGGCGCGATGCGCCATGGTGAGCGGTTGTCCGCCCGGGTTCGGAAAAAATTCACCGAAGACCATTGCCGTCGCCTCGCTGCCCGCTGCCCCGCGCACAATGCCGTGGGCCGCTTCGTAAGCCAGCAGCGCGCCCGCGTACACCGCATGCAATGCCGCCGCGGCCAGGAATGCGCCGCAAAATTGCGCCGCCACATAGCCGCCGATCAACCGCGCCGGGAAACGCCCGCACGCCGCGAGCGCGCAGGTCACCGCCGGATTGAGATGTGCGCCGCTCAGCGCGCCCGTGAGATGGATCGCCAGCGCAATACCCAGTCCCCACACGATGGCCACCTGGAATATGCCCACCTGCGCACCCAGTAGCGTCGCCGCCGCCACCGATCCACAGCCGAAGAACACGAGCAGGAACGTGCCGGACAACTCGCCGGTAAACCACGCGGGCATTCTCACCGTTTCATCTCCATTTCGCCGGACAGCTTGAATTCTTCGTCCACTTGCCGCACCGCCGCCGCATCAAGGAGTTTCTCATCGGAAAACGCACAGAACAGGTCCACGCGTTGCGCAACCTGCGATGCCACCTGCACGAAAGACTGGTATTTCTCGTCTTCCGTGCCCTCGACCGCCGCCGGGTCGGGCGAACCCCAGTGTGCGATCATTGGCTGCCCGGGCCAGACCGGGCACACCTCGCGCGCGTGGTCGCACACCGTGATCACGAAATCGAATTTCACGTCCTTAAACTCGTCCCACGACTTTGAGCGGGCGTCGCTCGCATCGAGGCCGTATCTTTCACGCAGCACGCGGATCGCCAGCGGATTCACCTTGCCGGTCGGCTTGGCCCCGGCGCTGAAGATCTCGAAGCGACCCTTGCCTTTCACCCGCAGCAAATATTCGCCGAGGATCGAGCGGGCCGAGTTGCCCGTGCATAAAATCAAAACTTTGAAGGGTGGTTTTTGGTTCATGGAAAAATTAAAGTAGTTTAAAATTAGGATGGCCACGAAGGATCACAAAGAACACAGGGGAAAACCTTTCTTTGCGCTCTATGTGATCTTTCGTGGCAAAAAATCCGGCTGGCCGCTTACCAAGCATCCGAGCGGAGTGAGCCGTTTTTTTGCCGGCCACAGCCACACGGGCTGGTGGCCGCAAATTTCTTGGCGCGCTGCGCCCACCGGGCGAGATCGCGCTGAAAAACCGTCTGCTCAACCGCGCAATCCTGCAGGCACGCGAGGTTGGCCCGCAGCTCGGGCGACGTTTTTTCCGGCAGCGCATAAATCACCCAGTTGCCCTCGCGCCGCGCCGTCACCAGCCCGCGCCGTCGCAGGTAGTTCAAGTGTTTGGAGATTTTTACCTGCGGCTCGCCCAACACGACCTGGAAATGGCACACGCACAGCGGCCCGCGCAGCAGCAGGTTGAGGATGCGCAGCCGCGTGCGATCGCACAGGCATTCGTAGATTTTCACCAGCTCCATGCCAAAACAATATTCCTTTATAGGAATATGCTTCAAGCCCCAAATCGCCATGTCGCCCAATCGTCATAGGCCAGCACTCCCCTGTCATTCTGAGCGCAGCGAAGAATCCAATTTGATATCGTCAACCGAGCCGCACTGGATTCTTCGCTGCGCTCAGAATGACAAACTTTTGACGACGCACCTAGGTCTTTGCTGCCTCGCCGCCTTGCGGACCATAAAAAATCACCCAAGTAGCAAAATCATCGGAAAAGTCCTCAAACCGATGGTCGACCCCCGCCGGGGCAAAGAGGAACTCCCCGGCCTGAAACGGCTGCCGAACTCCACCCTTCACGAAATGTCCATGGCCAGAAATGATCACGTAGACCTCGTCCCGGGAATGCGGAGTCTGCAGATCCACCTTGTCCGGTTTATACACTTCCAGCACGAGTGAACCGTGCTTAAACAGCTCAATGAACTTCCTGCCGTGGTGTTCGGAAAGTGACCTCAACGCGTTTTCAGGAGTAAGTCGCATATGATCAAGCATTCGCCAAATCCTCGAACCGCTTCCGCCGTTCCTGCCGGTAGTTGGTGAGCTCAAGGTGAATCCCGTCGGGATCGGAAAAGAAAGAAGCGTAATAGTCGGAGGCATATTCGGGATAGAGCTGAGGCGCCGAGCAAGTGATCCCTGCTTCGCCGAAGCGCCTGGCTGCTTCGTCCACGGCCGCGTTGTCCTCGACCCGAAAGCAGAAGTGATGCAGCCCCGGGGCAAAAGGATTGTGCGGGGTGGAGTTGTGCGCGGGCCGAAGGACAAAACCAAAATGGCGGTTGAAATACTGGATATGACGATCGCCGTCGTTAAGGAATGTGTTCTTACGGAAGCCGAGAATGGCCATGGCCGTGTCGTAAAACTTCTCGGAGCGGTCCAGATCAGAGACCGCGACATAGATATGGTCGATACCGATGACTTCCGTGCTCATTCAAAGCAGCTTTGTCGCAAGCTTCGTCAAATCAACCTCCGAAAAGATATTGGTACGGTTTTGCCATGCGTCATTGTAGGTTGGGGTTTATCCCCGACGTGTCGGGCGTAAAGCCCGACCTACAATCGCACCACCACCCTCCGAAAAATTCCCCGGCCACGCCCAGAAAGATCCTGCGTTGCCTCGGCAGCCAAGGCAGTTCTAATCATTCGCAATCCTTACCCCGCCGGCAAATCCAGCTTCCAGCCCTCTATGAAAAAATACCTCGTCGAATTCATTGGCACGTTCTTCCTCGTTTTCACGGTCGGCACGGCCGTTCGCAGCGGCGCCTGGCTGGCGCCTCTCGCGATCGGTTCATCCTTGATGGTGATGGTTTTCGCGGGCGGGCATATTTCGGGCGGCCACTTCAACCCCGCGGTCACTCTCGCGGTCTGGCTGCGCGGAAAGCTCGGCGCGAATGATGCAATCCCCTACTGGCTGGCGCAGTTTGCCGCGGGCGCCATCGCCGCCGTCATCGTGACTTTTCTCTTTCATGGTGCACCCGCCGGCGGCCCCGCGTTGCGCGGCACCGTGCCTTCGCTGATCGTCGAATTCCTTTTTACTTTCGCCCTCGCCTGGGTGGTCCTCAATGTCGCCACCGCCAAGGGCACGGCGGGCAATTCATTCTACGGACTCGCCATCGGCTTTACGGTGATGACCGGCGCCGTCGCGGTGGGCGGAATTTCCGGCGGGGCCTTCAATCCCGCCGTGGGTCTCGGCGTATTCACGATGGGACTGGAAAGCTTTCACCAACTCGGCGTTTACCTCGTGGCCGAGCTGGCGGGAGGAGCCGTGGCGGCATTGACCTTCAAGGCAGTCAACGGTGTGGAATGATGTTTTTAGGTAGGGCGGGTTATCCTTAACCCGCCGCCAAGACATTCGTCTTATCGCCATCATCTCATGCGGGGTGAGGGCACCCCGCCCACAATCGGAAGAAATTCGGCGCGTTAAGGATAACGCGCCCTACCCAAGATTATCTCCGCGCACCGCGATGTAAGCGGCTGGCCGGCTTGGCCAGCGCAGACGACGCCTCGGCCTGTGCCTTTTCGTCAAACAAGGCCGAGTAAATGTAGGGAAAGCCCTCGATTTTTTTTCGCTCAATCGGCGTGCCGATGAAGCGCTCGATGCTGCGCGCGTCGCGCACATTGTCCTCGGTCACGAGGGTAAACGCATCGCCGGTGTTTTGCGCCCGGCCGGTGCGGCCGATGCGGTGCACGTAATCCTCGGGATTCTCGGGCACGTCGTAATTGATGACGTGTGAGACGCCCGCGATGTCGAGACCGCGCGCGGCGATGTCGGTCGCCACCAGCACTTCGTACTTGCCGGACTTGAACCCGGCGAGGGCCTCGGTGCGCTCGCTCTGGTTGCGGTCGGAATGCAGCACGCCGACCGAATGCTTCGAGGCCTTCAACCGCTCGGCGATGCGATCCGCCCCCATCTTCGTGCGGCAAAAAATGATCACGCTCTTGAATTCAGTCTGCTCAAGCAGCGTCTGCAGCAGGGAATATTTCTGCGAGGCCACCACCGGATAAAATGCGTGCGCCACGGTCTCCGCCGCCGCCCGCTGGCGGCCGATCTCCACCGTGGCGGGGTCACGCAGCGCCCAACTGGCGAGCTGCGCGATTTCCGGCGGGAGCGTGGCGGTAAAAAATAATGTCTGCCGGGCTTTCGGACATTTTTGCACGATGCGCTTCACATCGGGCAGGAAGCCCATGTCGAGCATGCGATCCACCTCGTCGAGCACGAGAATTTCGACGTGATCGAGGGAGCAGTTGCCCTGTTCCATGTGGTCGAGCAGCCGTCCCGGCGTCGCCGCCAGCACATCGACGCCGCGCTTCAAATCTTCCAGCTGTTTTCCATATCCGACGCCACCATACACAACGGTCGCGCGCAGGCCGGTGAACTTGCTGAAAGTCTTGAACGCCTCCTCCACTTGCAGGGCGAGTTCGCGGGTGGGCTCAAGCACCAGGCAGCGCAGCTTGCCGTGCGGCCCGAGCCGCTGTAGGATCGGCAGCGCAAAGGCGGCCGTCTTGCCCGTGCCGGTCTGGGCCGAGCCGATGACGTCGCGTCCGGCCAGCACCAGCGGGATGGCCTGCTGTTGGATGGGCGTCGGTTCGGTGTAGCCCATCTGCTGCACGGCAAAGGCCAGCGCGGGATCGAGGCCGAGCTGCGAGAAAACGGTGTCCATCTTCGGCACTTCAGGTCGCGGAAGCTCCGCCCGGGGCGCCGGCTCGCGGCGCGGAGCACTATGCGGGGCCGGGGCGTTGTGCGGCGCGGACTTGTGCCTCGGCGCATCGTGGCGCGGGCGGGGATCCCGGCGCGGCCCGCCACCGGACCTCGACTGAGGCTTCGCGCTGTGCTCGTGGCCGTGCGGCTTGGCGTGGCTGTGAACCGGCTTGGGATCGGACTTGGGCGCGGGCGTCCCGCGCAACCTGGCAAATAGCTTTCGTAACATGAGAAAAGGAAAACGCATCGTATCTCTCCTTTGCCCGGCTTGGCAATCCTCGATGTTGAGCTGCTTCGGGCTAACCCAATCGTTCTCATTCTCCTAATCATTCTCGTTCTCTCAGATACCCATAAAACTGATTACGATAACGAGAACGATTATGAGTACGATGAATAGGATCCCTGCGCCGGCAGAGGGAGTTTCACGACCGCCGCACCAGGCCCGCGCCCTTCGCCCACAGAATTAAAATCACCCCTGCGGTAAATCCGCCCGCGTGCGCCCACCACGCCACCCCACCCGCCGCGTCCGCGCCGCTCAGCATCGAACCCACCCCATTGAGCGTCTGAAACACGAACCAGACAATGAGAAACAAAAATGCCGGCACAGGGATGATCGGCACGATCCACGGCACGAGCGTGACGATCCATGCGGTCGGAAACATGATCAAGTAGGCGCCCAGCACCCCCGAAATGGCGCCGCTCGCGCCCAGCATGGGCAGCGCGGAATGGGGCTCGGCGGCGACTTGCAAGCCCGCCGCGGCCAACCCGCACAGCAAATAAAACAGGATGAACTTCATCGAGCCCAGCCGATCCTCGACGCTTTTGCCAAAAACCCAAAGGAACCAGCAGTTGCCCGCCACATGCGCCACCCCGCCATGAATGAACATGTGGGTAAACAACGTTTTCCACTCGCGCGCCTGATCCCAGTCCGCGACCAGCCGCCCCGGCACGAGCGCGTGGGCCCCGATAAACGCCTCCAGCACCCTCGGATCCTGCATCGCGAGCATCACCTCATGGATGAACACGCCCAGATTGGCGGCGATGACCAGCACCGGCGCCACCGGCGCCGCGCGCCGCGCCGGATTCTCCTCCCACAATGGCAGCATGGGTGTCGTTCTCTGCGAGACCACGCGGTACGGCGATAAAATTCTCGCGGCCCGTTGCTCACCGCGCCAACGTCAAAAGCCTGCGTTTTCCGATGCCCGCTGCCGCCCGCACCAAACCTGCTGTATTTCCGCGTCTCAGTCCCGCCCAGCGCCACATGCTTCGGGCGCGCCTGCGCGCCAACATCCGCGACGCCGGCCTCACCGACCTCGCGCTCGAGAACGCCAGCCATGCCAGTCCGTTCTGGGAACTCGAACCCACGCCGCTTGTGCTGCCCGCTGCCGAGTGGACGAATCTCGAAGCCGGCCTGCGCCAGCGCGCGCGTTTCATCAACGCGCTGCTCTTCGATGTTTACGGTGGCCAGCTCGTGCTACGGGAAGGCCTGCTCCCGCCCGAAGTCGTGCTCAGCGATTCCTACTACCGCCGGCCCTGCCTCAATCTCGAGCCCGACCGCGCGCACCCCGCCACGCTCCTGCGCTTCGACCTCGTGAAAACTTCCGCCGGCTGGCAGGTCGCCGCCACGCATGCCAACACGCCCATCGGCCTCGGCTACGCCGTGCAAAACCGCCGCTTCCTCTCGCAGGAAGCCGGTGAACTCTACCGCACGCTGCCCGACCATCACAGCATCATCAATTTTCCCCTGCGGCTGCTCGATGCATTGAAACAACTCGCCCCGCGCATCGAAGACCCCGCCATCGTCCTCCTCACCGCCGGCCCGCGCGATCCTTTCTACGCCGAGCACAGTTTCCTCGCGCGAAAAATGGGCCTG
This sequence comes from Opitutaceae bacterium, assembly GCA_035569995.1. Classification (GTDB taxonomy): domain Bacteria; phylum Verrucomicrobiota; class Verrucomicrobiia; order Opitutales; family Opitutaceae; genus DASRHD01. Next base: position 43,011 of record DATMLS010000063.1, read on the forward strand.
CCCCTCGTCCAGGGCGACGACCTGCTCGTCCTCGATAACCGCGTTTATTTTAAGACTATCGCCGGCCTTGAACCAGTTGACGTCATTTATCGCCGCCTCAACGACGCGCACATCGACCCCGTGGTTTTTTCCACCGACCGCGAGACCGCCGGCGTGCCCGGGCTCCTGCATTGCATCCGCTGCGGCCACGTCGTCGTCGCCAACGCCATCGGCTCGGGCGTCGCCGAGAGCCGCACCCTCGACGCCTACCTGCCGCGCCTCATGCGCTTTTACCTCGGTGAAAAACCGCTCCTGCCCGCCGTGCCCACCTACACCTGCGGCGACACCGACCAGCTCGACCTCATTCTCGACACACCCGGCGAGTTCCGCCTGCGTCCCGCCCACGACCCCCGCCTTGGCGAAAAAATCAAGCCGGCCCCCGAACTCATCGGCCCGCGCGGCCTCGCTCGCGAAGTGCGAGAGGCACCCTTTGCCTACGTCGCGCAAAAGCGCCTCGCCCCGCTCGCGCTCCAGCCCGACGCAAAAAAATCCCCTCCCTTCCGTTTCATCGCCTACGTGCTCGCGCAAGAGAAGGACTTTGTCGTCATGCCGGGCGGCCTCGTCCACCTTGGGATCGAAGATCCGCCCCTCGACCGTCTGGGCTCCACCGCCGACGCCATTGTCATCCAAGACCGCGCCGCGGCGATCGATGAAGCTGCGCCCGCGCCTTCGCGCGCTTCAGGCCCGACCGACAGCGCCCTCGCGCCAAGCGCGGCCAACGGCCACGCCGACCTCGGCTCGCGCACCGCGGAAAATCTTTTCTGGCTCGGCCGCTACCTTGAGCGCGCCGAGGCCACGGCGCGCATGATCTCCATCCTCGAGGATGTCGCCCTCGAGGAAATCCCCGCGCGCGACCGCCGCCGCTGGCTCCCGGTCTGGCAGGGCTTGCTCGAAGCCACCGGCCATGCCAGCACGCAACGAGTCAGCCTGCGCACCCGACCCCATGAAGTTTTTTCGCCCGAGCTCGCCCGCCGCATGGCCCTCGACGCGCAACATACCAGTTCCATTTACACCTCCGTCCGCCTCGCCACGGAAAATGCCCGCCGCCTGCGCGACCACCTCAGCCCCGAAGCTTGGGTGCTGCTGCCGCGTCTCGTCGCCACCCTCGACACCGCCTACCGCGCGCAACTCGGAACCCAAGATGCCAACTCCGAAACCATCACGACCAAGACCGTGGCCCGCGTGCTGATTGACCTGAACGCCTTCTTTGGCACCGCCGAGCGCACGATGGCGCACGACGCCGCATGGTATTTTCTCCGCCTCGGCTCGCATCTCGAACGCGCCATCATGACCTGCAGCGCACTGCGCCACGTCCTCAGCGCGCCCCATGGCACATTCGCGCCTGACCACGAGGCGCCCGAACTGTCCGCCCTGCTTCGCATGCTCGGCTCGCAGGACGCCTATCGCCGGCTCTACCAGGCGCACAGCCAGCCGCGCTTTGTCGCCGACCTGCTCCTGCGCCAGGGCGCCGCCCCGCGCAGCCTTTATCACAATCTCGCCAACATCCTCAACCGCCTCCGCTCGATTCACAAGAATCTCAACGAATCCAATGCCGTCGAGCTGGCCGTCGAAGAAATGCTCAACGCGCTGCGCACGCTGAAGCTCGACCCGTTTTTTTCCGGCCACGCCGACGATGACCAGGACGCAAAATCCTCGCCCCTGGGCGAATTTCTGGCCGGCCTGCTGGTGCGCCTCAACACCGTTCACTCGCTGCTCAGCGACCACTACTTCAGCCACCAAGCCCGCGTCGCCGTCAGCCGGCAGGCCGAATTTCAGATCTGAGGTGCCAAGTAACAAGTTCCAAGGGCCAAGTACCAAGATTGGGATCCGGAACTCTTGTCACTTGATCCTTGTTACCTGGCACTTTTAAAAAACATGCCTCTGCTCATCCGCCCCGCCACCGACGCCGACGTGCCGCTCATCCTGCAGCTCGTCCGCGACCTCGCCGCGTTTGAAAACCTCACACACGAAGTCGAGGCCACCGGGGAAAAGCTCCGCGCCGCGCTTTTCCCGGCGGACAGACGGCCCACCGCCGAATGCCTGCTCGCTTTCACCGAAGACCATGCGTCCGCCGGCTTCGCGGTTTATTTCACCAACTATTCGACCTTTCTCGCGAAACCCGGCCTCTACCTTGAGGATTTGTTTGTGCGCCCCGAATTTCGCCAACGCGGCATCGGCAAGGCGCTCCTGCTCCACATCGCCCGCCTCGCCAACCAGCGCGGCTGCGGCCGCATGGAGTGGACCGTCCTCGACTGGAACGAATCCGCACAGGCCTTCTACAAAAAACTCGGCGCCACCGTGCTGCCCGACTGGCGCATCTGCCGCCTCACCGGCGCCGCGCTCGCGAAACACGCCAAGTGATTGTGTCTTTGGTCCGTCATTGTCATTCCGAGCCGAGCGAGGAATCTCGTTTGTAATATAATGCGTTACAAAGGGTCTGAGATTCCTCGCACGGCTCGGAATGACAAAAAGGGAAGCAGGCGGATTGAGAAATTTACCGTACAATCGATTGCCAATGAAAAGAATTCCATTCAACTGCCGGCATGAAGCTGCCGCTTTACTGGCTCGACGCCTTCACGAGTGAAATTTTTCGCGGCAACCCGGCCGCGATCGTTCCGCTCGACGCCTGGCTGCCCGACGCGCTGCTGCAAAAGATCGCGTTCGAAAATGGCCTTTCCGAAACGGCGTTCTTCGTCCGCACCGGCCCGGCACACTTTCACCTGCGCTGGTTCTCGCCGCCTGCGATGGAAGTCGACCTTTGCGGCCATGCCACGCTGGCCACGGCATGGACGCTCTTTCACCACCTCGGCCAGCCCGGCGACGTCGTGACCTTCGATTCGCGCTCGGGCCCGCTGCCAGTCACACGGTGCACGGACGGAAAACTCGAACTCGATTTCCCAGCCACGCCCGTTGCCGCCGAACAAGACGCCGAGGTCGCCCGTATCACCGCCGCCGCACTCGGTCAGTCGCCGGCATGGCTCGGCCGCTCGCGGTTCGATTGTTTCGCCGTGTTGCCCGACGCCGGGTCCGTGCGTGCGTTGCGACCCGACTTGACGCAGGTTGCCGCCTTGGGCGGACGTGGACTCGTCGTGACGGCTCCAGGTGACAACACCTGCGATTTTGTCTCGCGCTTTTTTGCGCCACAAACCGGCATTCCCGAAGATCCGGTCACCGGCTCGGCACACTGTGCGCTGATGCCCTACTGGGCCGCACGCCTTGGAAAAAACAAACTTCACGCCCGGCAAGTCTCGTCGCGCGGCGGCGAACTTTGGTGTGAACTGGCGGGCGACCGCGTAAAAATTGCCGGGCGCTGCGCCCTTTATCTTCGCGGCGAAATTTCCGTTTGATACCAAGTATGGTTCGAATTCAGACTTTTGCGGCAGGGTGCGACCGCCGAGGCTATGCACTCGTCGCCGCCGGGAACGCCGAGGTCTTCCCAATCCATTTTTTGCCACAAAAGCTCACAAGGATCACAAAGCAATTCTCTCTGACTCATGGCATTTTTATGTGCTCTTTGTGATCTTTTGTGGCTACACTAATCAGAATACAGTTCTACATCCATTCCGATGAAGAAAAACGTCGCCATCCTGATTTTCGACGACGTCGAGGTGCTCGATTTCGCCGGCCCGTTCGAGGTTTTTGCCCTCACCGATGAACTCCGCAACCACGAGCCATTCCACACGTTCACGGTCGCGACGGATCCCGGCAGCGTGCGGGCGCGCAATGGCCTGAAGGTGGTGCCCGACTTCACGCTCGAAAACTGTCCACCGCCCCATGTGCTCGTCGTCCCTGGCGGCAGCGGCACGCGCGCACTGCTCAAAAAGCCCGCCTTGCTCGAATGGCTTCGCACCAAGGCGCGCGGAGCCGAAATTGTCATGAGCGTCTGCACCGGCGCGCTCGTGCTGGCCAAGGCCGGCTTGCTCGACAGCTTGCGCATCACCACGCACCACACAGCGCTCGACCTGCTGCGCGAACTCGCGCCGGCCGCCATCGTCGATCCCTCGCAGCGTTTTCACGACAACGGCAAAATCATCACCGCCGCGGGCATCAGCGCCGGCCTCGACTCCTCGTTGCATGTGGTGGCGCGCCTGCTCGATCCCGCCGCCGCCGAGGCCACCGCGCGGCAAATGGAATATGGGGCGCCAAGGGCCAAATGACGAGTGACCAATGACGAATGACGAATGGCGAATGACGAGGCGCAGGTAACAAGTAACAAGAGCTAGGGACCGAGGGCCTAGTGACAGGGAACAAGTTACAGGTAAAAAGTGACAAAATACCCAGCCCTCAATCTTGAAACTTGTTACTTGTTACTTTGCCCCACTAATGCACCTCAAAAAAATCGCTTTCTTCGCCGGGTTGTTGCTCGTCCTCGCCGGTTGCAACACCATCGACCATCGCATCGGTGAAAAACAGGATGTCTTCAATCGCCTCGATCCGCAGACCCAGGACAAGATCCGGCAGGGCATCGTCGAGGTCGGTTACACGGAGGACATGGTTTACATCGCCCTCGGCCCGCCGGACGAGCGGCATGAGAAAGTCTCCGCCAAGGGCACCGAGACCACCTGGATCTATAAAACCTACTATGAACAATTTGAAGGCGTGGAACACGTCGGCTACCGCCGCGTCGTGTTCTTCGATCCCGCGGACCACGTTTACCATGTTTACTACGAGCCGGTGAGCGAACCGATTTATTCGGAGCACGAAGAGGACAACATCCGCGTGACCTTCGTGAACGGAAAAGTCACCGCCATCGAGCAAAGCAAGCGGTGAGGCCGCCGCTTGGCGGCGAACATTCAACGTTCAACATTGAACATCCAATATCCAATTTTTTGAGCAGCCGAGGAATTGGTAGTTGGTTTCAATCCGACGCCTGCCGTGCCTTTCGTTCAGCGTTTGCCACGGGGCATTCGCAGTTGGTAATTTGCCATCGGTTGTTCATCATTGCTCCATGCCCCCGAGAGGATCTGTCATCAAACCGGCTTTAAGCTCCCGCGGGATGATGTTCATGGCTGGTGGGCTCATTGTGCTCACCGCGCTGGCGGTATATTACAACAGCTTGTCCGGGCCATTTATCCTGGACGATCACTCCATTGTGAACAGCCCATTGATCAGACACTTTGGGAGCGCTTTATTGCCACCAGCCTCTTCGACGGCCAGCGGACGCCCGGTAATCAGCCTGACCTTCGCCCTCAACTATGCGCTGGGTGGCACCAAGGCGTGGGGCTATCACGCGTTCAACCTGCTCGTGCACGCGCTTGCCGGTCTGACCTTGTTTGGCCTCGTGCGACGCACCCTGGCCCGACCTGCGCTCAGCGGACGTTTCGGCGCAGACGCGGTTCCGCTTGCCCTGGCGGTGGCCGTGATCTGGACGGTGCATCCGCTCCAGACCGAGGCGGTGACCTACATTTCGCAGCGCGCCGAGTCGCTCATGGGGCTGTTTTATCTGCTGACGCTTTATTGTTTCGTCCGCGGAGTGGACGAAACAGGCGAGAGGCAATTCTCCTTCGCCAAGGCTTCCGGCTCTCAGCTCTCGACTCTCAGCTCTCGACTCTGGCTTGTGGCCTCCATCATCGCCTGTCTCCTTGGCGCGATGAGCAAGGAGGTTATCGTCACTGCACCGGTCATGGTGCTGTTATACGATCGCACCTTCGTCGCCGGCACCTTTCACGAAGCCTGGCGGTTGCGCTGGCGATATTACCTTGGATTGGCCTGCGCCTGGTTGTTGCTGGCCGGCCTGATGAACAACCTGGGCCTGCGGGGAATCGGCCTTGAACAGCCGATGACGTGGTGGAGCTACGCGCTGATCTCCTGCCGATCCGTGGTGCTCTACCTCAAGCTGGCGATTTGGCCCCATCCCCTCGTTTTTGACTACGGCATGCCGGTGGTTCGGAATGTAAGGGAAATCATACCGTGCGCGCTGGTTCTTGCCTCACTCCTTTCAGCCGTGCTGATCGCATTGCGCTCCCGACCGGTCATCGGCTTTGCCGGAGCTTGGTTTTTTTTAATCCTGGCCCCATCTTCCAGTGTAATCCCGATTTCTGGCCAACCAATAGCCGAGCATCGTGTTTACTTGTCCCTGGCTGCAGTGGTTGTGCTGGGCGTCCTTGGATTATACCGGTTGATCGGCCGACGCAGCCTGGCGGTAGGCGTAGCCGTAGCCGCGGGACTGGGTTGGCTCACCGCTCAGCGCAATCAGGACTACAGAAGTGAACTGGCCATTTGGAGCGACACGGTCGCTAAATGCCCGGATAATGAACGCGCCCATAACAATCATGGCATATGTTTGGTCAATGTGCCGGGACAGCTGCCGGTCGCCATAGCCGAGTTTCATGCTGCCCTGCGGATCAAACCCGATTATAAGGATGCACATTGCAATTTGGGGATCGTCTTTTCGCAGATGCCGGGTCGCTTGCCAGATGCGATTGCGGAGTATCAGGCGGCCCTGCGAATCAACCCCGATGACCTTAATACGCACAATCGGTTGGGCTTGGCCCTCACTCAGCAGGGCAATCTGGACGAGGCCCTCGCGCAATTTAAGGAAATCTTGAAAATTGCGCCGGAGTCTGCCCAGGGGCACAATAATTTCGGGAACGCTCTGGCTAAATCAGGCCGGCTGGTTGAGGCCATCGATCAGTACGAGTTGGCACTACGGCTCACGCCCGATTTTACGACCGCACGCAACAATCGCGAGCTGATCCGACATGCCATGACGCAACAAGCCAATGATCGTTTCAAAGGGGGCGAGCCCCGATTCGTTGAACCGCTGGTTTGGGTCCTTTTTTAGCCTCCAGCATCCGCAGGATGGCCGGCCGCTACTCCCGCTTCAGCTCGCGCGTCATGAGCGAGGCCAGCGCCGCAGCGGGTTTTTTATTCCCGAACAAAATTGCATGCACCTCGCGCAGGATGGGCGCGTCGATTTTTTTCCCGGCGCACAGACCGGCGAACGATTCGGTCGTCTGGTAGCCTTCGACCACGGTCTTGCGGCCGGCCATCAATTCGCCGACCGGGCGGCCCTCGCCGATAAGCTGGCCAAACTCGCGATTGCGGCTCCAGCCGCCGTGGCAGGTGGCCACGAGGTCGCCAAACCCGCTCAGGCCGTAGAACGTTTCCGTCCGGGCGCCGAGCGTCGTGCCCACCCGCACCATTTCAGCCAGTGCGCGGGTGAGCAGCGCGGCCTTGGCGTTGTCTCCGAGGCGCAGTCCATCGCAACAGCCAGCGGCGATGGCGTAGATATTTTTCAGGCAGCCGCCAAACTCCACGCCGGCGGGATCGTCGCTGGTGTAAACGCGCAGCGTCGGCCCGCTCAATGCCGCCTGCACCTGCGCGACAAAAGGATCGGGTCGCGTCGCCGCGAGCACCATAGCGGCCGGCTGGCCGCGCGCGACTTCGCCGGCATTGGTCGGCCCGGTCAGCGCGCCGGCCAGAAATTCCGGCAATACTTCTGCGATGACCTGCGAGGGCCGCAGGTGCGTGCCGAGCTCGAGACCTTTGGCCAGGCTGACCACAAAGCGGACCTGGCGCGCCAGGCCGAGATTCCCGCGCACGCGCTGGCAGGTCTCGCGCACGGCCTGCGCCGGACACGCGAGCAGCACGACCTCGGCTTCCATGAGCACGGGCGCAAGCTCGTGGCCGATTTGCAAGCTCGGCGGCAGCGGGACGCCAGGCAGGTAGTCGGAATTCTCGTGCGCAGACGAAAGCGCGAGCGCCTGCTCGAAACGCCGCGGCACAAGCGTGACGGTATGGCCGAGCCGCGCGAGATGCGCCGCAAAAGCCGTGCCCCAGGCACCGGCGCCGATGACCGCAAAATTCATGAGTTATTTTTTAACACGAAGAACGCAAAGATCGCCAAGAAAATCGAGCAAAACGCATCCATTTTTAACCGCGGATGAACGCCGATTCACGCGGATAAATACTTTCACAGAAGGCAACCAAGGTAACGAAGCGTTGTTAGATTTCCGTCATCAAAGGCAAAAACAGTGACGCTTGGAAATTTGATGCAAGATGACCTTAATCGCTTTGTTTCCTTTGTTGCCTTCTGTAAAATGCATTAATGGTTTTCAAAACAGATTAAAACCTGCTCCGAATCCGCGATCATCCGCGACATCCGCGGTTAAAAACCCTTCTCTGCGAGCTTTGAGGCCTTCGTGTAAAAAATTACTCTGGATATTTTCGTGCGCGCACCGCGGCGGCGTAGGCGGCGAAACCTTTTTTGATTTCTTCGCCCACATGGGCGAAGGGCTTGACGAAGGGCGGCGCATGGCCGGGCTCAAAGCCGAGCAAATCGGTGGAGACGAGAATCTGCCCGTCGCAATACAGGCCGGAGCCGATGCCGATGGTCGGGATCTTGACCGTCTCGGTGATGGTGCGCGCGAGGTTGGGCTCGATCATTTCGAGCAGGAGCGCGAAGGCCCCGGCCTTTTCGAGTGCGAGGGCGTCGGCCAGCAGGCCCTCGGCCTCGGCCGCATCGCGGCCAAATTTTTTGTAGCGGCCGAGCGTGCGCACCTGCTGCGGCTTGAGGCCGAGATGGCCCCACACCGGCACGCCGGCCTCGACGAGGCGCGCGATCGAATGGGCGAGCGCGAGGCCGCCCTCGATCTTCACCGCCTCGGCGCCGGACTCCTGCATGAGCCGCTGGCAGGCGTGCAGCACGCGCTCAAAATCAAAATGCGCCTCGACAAACGGCACGTCGGCGGCGAGCAGCGCGGTCGGCTTGGCCCGTGCCACGGCCGCGGTGTGGTGCACCATCATGTCGAGCGTCACCGGGATCGTGCTGTCGAAACCGAGAAGCGTGTTGCCGACCGAGTCGCCCACGAGAATGATGTCCACCTCCGCCTCGCCGGCCAGGCGCGCCGTGATGGCGTCGTAGGCCGTGACCGCGACGATGGGCCGCTGGCCCTTGAGCTGCCGCAGCGTGTGCGTGGTGGTCTTCACTTGAGAAACGACGGGATGCGCTCGGGCGCGATCATCTGCTCGAAGGTCTCGCGCGCATTCACCAGCTCAAACGCGCTGCCTTGCACCAGGACTTCGGCCGGCATCCCGCGGGTGTTGTAGCGGCTGGACATGACGCGACCATAGGCGCCCGCGCTCATCAAGGCAATGAATTCGCCCTCGCCCACTTCCTGGAGCTGGCGGTCCTTGGCGAAGCAGTCACCCGACTCGCAAATCGGGCCGACGACATCGGCGACGAGCGCGCGGCGCGAAGTGTTGCGGTGCAGCGGCACGATTTCGTGGTAGGCATCGTACATGGCGGGCCGCACGAGGTCGTTCATCGCCGCATCGACAATGAGAAAATTTTTGCCCGCGCCACGCTTGAGGTACTCCACCCGCGAAAGCAGCACGCCGGCGTTGCCCACCATGGAACGTCCCATTTCGAGCAGGATTTTGAGGCCAAGCGGCTTGAGCAGCGGCGCGAGCGCGGCGCCATAGGTTTCAAAGGTCAACGGCCGCTGGTCGGCCGGCTGCGCGTCCCACCATTCGCGCGCGCCGCTGGCCAGCGCGTCCTTGTACACAATGCCGATGCCGCCACCGATGGAAAAATAACGGAGGCCGAACTTCGCCTTCAGCTCAGCCACGAAGGGCGAGACTTTTTCCACGGCTTCAAGGAATGGCGCCACGCTCGTAAGCTGCGAGCCGATGTGCATCTGCACACCGCGCACCTCGATGTTCTTCATTTTTGCGGCGGCTTCATAGGCCGCGGCGGCGTGCTTGAGCGGAATGCCAAACTTGTTGTCGCTTTTGCCCGTGGTGATCTTGGCGTGCGTGTGGGCGTCCACATCGGGATTGATGCGGATGCCAATGGGCGCCTTCACCCCGAGCTGGCCGGCGACGTGATTGATGCGGGTGAGCTCGGGCTCGCTTTCGACGTGAAAGGAGAAAATGCCATTTTCGAGCGCGAGCTTGATTTCGCCCTCGGTCTTACCCACGCCGGCGAAAACGCTGGCCTCCACCTTCGCGCCCGCCGCGATCACCCGCCGCAGCTCGTCCGCGCTGGCAAATTCAAACGCCGAGCCCAGATTCGAAAAATGGCGCAACACAGCCAGGTTGGAGTTGGCCTTGACCGCATAGCACAGCTGCGCATCGAGCCCGGCCAGGCTTTGGGCGAGACGTTGGTAATTATTTGTAATGGTCGCCGCACTGTAAACGTAAGTGGGCGTGCCGTAGAGATGTGCAACGGCCGCAAGGTCGACCGACTCGCAATGGAGGTTTTGCCCTACGTAGTGGAAGTGGTGCATTTGGCTGGGAAAAAGGCGTCAAAAACAGAGTTATACCGGCTTTCACCTTGAAAAAACGACTATAATTTTCAATTAGTGTGGGCGTGATTCGCGTATTCAAAAACTGGTTTCATCGGCCGGTGGTTCGCTTTGGCGCCATCGACAACAGCCGTATCGCGACCACTCCCATCCGCAACTCGCTTTTTGTAAGTTTCATCACCGAAACGGGTTGCTACCGGGCGCGCCATGTGGATCGCCATGAATCACAGATGCGCCGCCGCAAGCTGGCCAAGGGCGTGTTGCTCATCGCCATCGGCGCGCTGAGCACGTGGGTCATCATCGAAAGCGCGAAGGCGTTGACGATGTTTTGACTTTGTGGGCGGGGTGCCCCCACCCCGCATTGAGGTTGATCGCGGGGTGAGGGCACCCCGCCCACAACCTGAAATCTCAAATGTCTGATGTCGGCTTCAAATATTGACGCTCGCAGCCGTTGAGATGGGTGGAGCGCGTCGTCCCTGACGCGCTTAAATGGAAAACCTGAAATGAACGCGTCAGGGACGACGCGTTCCACCATTTATTCTCCGCCGGCACCAGCCGGGGTGGGTTTGAAGGCAGCCCGAAAGGTGGCACCCAGGTAATCGCGGTTCAGGCGCGCGATGAAGTCGTGCGAGATGAGCTTCGGGCAAGCCGCACTGCATTCGTACTGGTTGGTGCAATTGCCAAAACCGAGCCCGTCCATCGTCTGCACCATCGCGAGCACGCGGCGGTCGCGCTCGGCCTGCCCTTGCGGCATGAGGCCGAGGTGCGAGACCTTGGCGGCGACGAAGAGCATCGCGCTGGCGTTCTTGCATGCCGCCACGCAGGCGCCACAGCCGATGCATTGCGCGGCATCCATCGCGAGGTCGGCCGCGTCCTTCGGCACCGGAATGGCGTTGGCGTCGGGCGCCGAGCCGGTGCGCGCGGTGATGAAGCCACCGGACTGCATGATTTTGTCAAACGCGCTGCGGTCGGTGATGAGATCCTTGACGACGGGAAAGGGATGCGCGCAGTAGGGCTCGACCACGATGACGTCGCCGTCGTTGAAGCTGCGCAGGTAGGTCTGGCAGCTCGCGACACCGCGGTGCGGGCCGTGCGGCTTGCCGTCGATGACGAGCGAGCACGTGCCGCAAATGCCCTCACGGCAGTCGTGCGCAAACGCGATCGGCTCCTCGCCCTTCCCGGCCAGCCCATCGTTCACGACGTCGAGCATCTCGAGAAAGGACATGTCGGGATTGAGATCCTTCGCCTGGTAGTCGACGAACCGACCCGGCTGGCTGGGGCCGGTCTGGCGCCAGACGCGCAGGGTGACAGAAATGTTTTTCTTGGAATTTTCCATCGATGAAATCGTAAATCGCCTCACTTGTAGTTGCGCACGCTCATCTTGACCGCCTCATAATTGAGCGGCTCGGTATTGCGCAGCGGCTTTTGGCCCGCGCCCTGAAATTCCCAGGCGGCGACATGCGCATACTTCTCGTCGTCGCGTTTGCATTCGCCGTCGGGATACTGGTGCTCCTCGCGGAAATGTCCGCCACAGCTCTCCTCGCGCTCGAGCGCATCGAGGCAGAGGAGCTCGCCGAGCTCGAGGAAATCCGCCACGCGGCCGGCGTTCTCCAGCGACTGGTTGAGCGTGCCGCCGGCGCCGGGAACGTTGACGTTCTGCCAGAATTCCCCGCGCAGCGCGGGAATTTCCTTCAGCGCCTTCTCGAGGCCGGCCTTGGTGCGCGCCATGCCGCACAATTCCCACATGATTTTGCCGAGGCGCTTGTGGAAATGGCTCACCGGTTCCCTGCCCTTGATGGCGAGCAAGCGCGCGACCAGGCCGCGGACATTTTCCTCCGCCTGCTTGAATTCGGGCGCATCGGTCGATGGGCGCGAGCCGGGCTTCTGCGTGGCGAGGTAGTCGCCGATGGTGTAAGGAATGACGAAATAACCGTCCGCCAGGCCCTGCATGAGCGCGCTGGCGCCGAGGCGGTTGGCGCCGTGGTCGGAGAAGTTGGCCTCGCCGAGCACGAACAGGCCGGGAAGGTTCGACATCAGGTTATAGTCCACCCACAGGCCACCCATGGTGTAGTGCACCGCGGGATAAATGCGCATCGGCGTCTGGTAGGCGCTCTCGTTGGTGATCTCGTGGTAGATGTCGAAGAGATTGCCGTAGCGCTCGCGCACGCCGGCCTCGCCGAGGCGCTTGATCGCGTCGCCAAAATCCAGATACACGCCAAGGCCGCTCTCGCCGGCGCCGCGGCCCTCGTCGCACACGCGCTTGGCCGCGCGCGAGGCGATGTCGCGCGGGGCGAGGTTGCCGAAGCTCGGATACATGCGCTCGAGGTAATAATCGCGGTCGGCCTCGGGAACCTCGGCGGGGCTCTTGAGGCGGTCCTCTTTTTTCTTGGGCACCCAGATGCGGCCATCGTTGCGCAGCGACTCGCTCATGAGCGTGAGCTTCGACTGGTAGTCACCGGTCACCGGGATGCACGTCGGGTGGATCTGCGTGTAGCAGGGATTGGCCAGGCACGCGCCGCGCTTGTAGGCGCGCCAGATGGCGGTGGCGTTGGAGCCGCGCGCATAGGTCGAGAGGTTGAAAACATTGCCGTAGCCGCCGGTGGCGAGGATCACCGCGTCGGCCGCATGGCGCGAAATTCCGCCCGTGACGAGATCGCGGACGATGATGCCCCTGGCCTGGCCGCCGACCACGACGAGGTCGAGCATCTCGCTCTGGGTGAAGAGTTGCACGCCGCCGGCGCCGACCATGCGGGAGAGCGCGGAATAGGCGCCGAGCAGCAGCTGCTGGCCGGTCTGGCCGCGCGCGTAGAACGTGCGCGAGACCTGCGCCCCGCCAAACGAGCGGTTGGCAAGCAGGCCGCCGTATTCGCGCGCGAACGGCACGCCCTGTGCGGCGCACTGGTCGATAATGTTGACCGAGACCTCGGCGAGGCGGTGGACATTGGCCTCGCGCGAGCGGTAGTCGCCGCCCTTGATCGTGTCGTAGAACAGCCGGTGCACGCTGTCGCCGTCGTTCTGGTAGTTCTTCGCGGCGTTGATGCCGCCCTGCGCGGCGATCGAGTGCGCCCGGCGCGGGCTGTCGTGAAACACGAAATTCTTCACCTGGTAACCAAGCTCGGCCAGCGTGGCCGCGGCCGATGCGCCGGCCAGGCCCGCGCCCACGACGATGAGCTCGTATTTCCGCTTGTTGGCCGGGTTGACGAGCTTCATGTCCGCCTTGTGCCGGCGCCATTTGTCGGCGAGCGGACCGGGGGGGATTTTGGAGTCGAGTTGGGCCATGTCAGGGCGCGGCGCGTTCCGTGGGTTGAAAGTTGAAGGTTGAAAGTTGAGAGCCAATCAGTGCGACACGACGGCGGGCTGAAAGCCTTCACGCAGGCCTTTCGCGCCGATCAGAATCGAGCCGGGGATGATCAGGTTGCCGAGAAAGTAAAGCAGGCAGAACAGGGCCACGACCTTGCGCAACGGGCCCGCCCACGTGGCACTGCGCCAGCCGAAGGTCTGGAACAGGCTGTCCATGCCGTGCAGCAAATGAAACGACAGCAGGCCGACAGCGATGATGTAGAAAATCGACACGACCGGATTTTTAAATCCGAGGATGACCATGCTGTGCACGTCGGGCACCGCCGTGCCGGCCTTGACGGCGGGAAAGCCCATGACGCGATAATCGGCCGTCATGGTGTAGAGCGGGAGATTTTCCTTGAAGCTCGCCGATTGGGCGTAGCCAAACGTGAATTGCGCGAGGTGATAAAAGATGAACGCGAGCACAATGTAACCGGTCCAGCGAACGTAGCGCGACGAAAACGACGCCTGGATCCAGGTCTTCACGCCATAGGGTTGATGACCGCGGGCGGCCCGGTTTTCGAGCGCGAGCACGGTCGCAGCCCAGATGTGCAGGACCACGCTCACCAGCAGCCCGATGCGCACCACCCACAACACCGGCCCGAGCTGGTGCAGGAAATAAGCGTAGCCATTGATGTGGTCGGGAGGCAGGAAAATCTGCAGGTTGCCGACGAGATGGCCGGTGATGAAACCAACGAGAATGAGGCCGGTCACAGCCATCAGGAACTTTCTTCCGATGGAGGAGCAAAACAATCTGCGGGTGAGGCTCATTACGAAGCGGGAAAATTCGCGGGTTTGAACGTAGACGGGGTCAACGAGGTAAGGTCATCGCCTGAATCAAGTAAAGGTTTCCGGCGATGGGGCCAAAAACGAGGCCTCCTTATTAGCGAGCTTAACCTCTTGAATAAGCGCAGCTCCCTGCGCTGGTAGCGAAAAATCCAAATGACAAATTCCAAAAAACAGGAAGCGTCCGAAAAGACCAAGCAGGCTCAAAATTTGAGCCTTTGGAATTTGCCGTTTGTGATTACTTGAAAGGCAGCGGCTTGAGCAGCGAAAATTTCCCGCTCGCGGCCGGGGCGATCACGCGGCGTCGAAACAGGGCGACGCGCACGTCCTCGCCCAACACCCGCGCGAGCGCCGGCCCGATTTCCGGCGCCGCCTCATGGTCGGCCACATAGTGAAAATCCCAGCGCGTGGCGCCGGTCTGCACGAGCGACCAGTGCCAGCAGGAAAAGTTTCCGGGCAGCGCGGCATCGATCTCGTGCGCGGACAGCAGCGAACCGTCGGGGCGGAAATATAAATCGCGTTCGCGGCCCAGCAGGCGGAAGCCGGCCGGCGTTTTTTTCACGATGTCGCCCGTGTGGTAACGCAGGAGCGGCATGGCCTCGCGGTCGCGGGTGGTCACGTAGATCTGGAAAACGTCCGGCAGGTTTTCGCGCCACGGCGCGAGCTCGATGAACGCATTGGCGTCGATCACGCGCGAATCATCCTGGAACGCGCCGCCGACGAAAAGATAGCCGGCCTCGGTCGAGCCGTAGAGATCGACCTGCGGCGCGGGAAACGCCTCGGCGATTCGCCGGCTGTGCGAGAGGCTCGCCTTGCCGTAGGTGAGGATGACCGCGCGCAGGCTGGGCACGCGCACCTTGCGGCGGACGGCCGCGCGCGCGAGCAGCGCAAGGTAGACCGGCTCGCCTTCGAGAATCTCGGGCTGCACGGCCTGCACCTCAAGGACGATGCGATCCCACTCGCTCTCGGGAAACGCGAACGGGTCGCTCGTGAGATTGAGATAAACCGTGCCGTCGAAATAGCGGTGCGGGAACGGGTGGTCCTCGTACGGACAGATGTTGCTCGAACAGCCGACGGGCGCGAGCACGCACTTGCGGTAAGCCCGGTGCGCGAACGGCGCGAGCAACGGATGCGCCTCGTAGGCGCGGCGCGTCTGCGCGGTCCACCAGCCGTCCTCCATGATGACGGTCATCGGGCCGGCCGTGGTGCCGGCGGTGCTCTCGTATTCGTAACGCTTGTCCTGCAGGCCGCGCTCAACCGCGCGGTAATCGGCAAAAAACGCCTGATGCCCGCGCTCGACGATTTCCTTTTTCGAGAGCGGCGGGATTTCGCGGTAGCACGACCACTGCAGCGGCTCGGAGTGCAGCGGGAAGCGCTGCGCATAAAGCGGGCTGCGCCCGTAAATCTTGCGAATCTCCGTCTCCAGCGGCGCGGGCAAAAACTCCGCCTGCGTGGAACTGAGCGCGTCGGGGTTATTGGCAAACGTCGGGGCGGGCATAAAGTTAAAGAGGAGACTTAAGCCGGGCCGGTGACGAAGTCAAATAGCGCGGCCGATAGATAGTGCGTAATTTTCAAAATGGTAGGTCGGGCTTCACGCCCGACATCCGCCTTCGCCAAAGCTGCGGCGGGACAAGCGTCGGGGATAAACCCCGACCTACGATCGTTTGTGGCAAACTGAGACAGTATCCGCCGACAAGAAAGATCTAAAATTTCAGATTTCAGATTTCAGAGGACGAAGCCCCGCCCAAACCGGCGCGAAGTGCAGCAGCGCGTCGAGCACGAGCGCATGGGTGATCCGGCCGGCGCGGGCGAGCGCGTAAACCTCGTCCACCGGCAGGACGTTGACGGCAATCTCCTCGTCCTGATCCCATTGGGTCGCCGCCGCGATCGTGGCGTCCTCGACCAGCACGATGTGACAGGTATTATTTTGAATCGCGGGATTGGGATGCACGCGGCCGAGGACGCGCGCGTTCTTCCCGGAATAGCCGGTCTCCTCGCGCAGTTCGCGCAGGCCGCCGGCCACGGGATCTTCGCCGCGCTCCAGCACGCCGCCGGGAATCTCCAGCGAGAAATCATTCGTGCCAAAGCGAAACTGGGTGACGAGCACGAGGCGATGGTCGGGCGTGAGCGCGAGAACATTGACCCAGTCGGGCACGTCGAGGACGATGAAGTCGCGCTCGCGGCCGCGGCGCGGGTGCCGGTAATGCGCGCGATGCAGATCGAGGATGGGCGTGGCGGCGAGCGATTCTTCGCCGAGTTTTTCCCAGCGGGCAGGCGCGGCTTCGGGGGAGCTCATGGGTTCACGGGCAAAAAAAACGCCTCCTCAAATAAATCGAGGAGGCGCGATGAAAAGGATTGCCGCTTACTGGGATTTGGTTGGCAGGTTGATCTTCTGGCCGACCTTGAGGCGTTTCGGATCAACGCCGGGATTGGCCGCTTCGAGATCGGCGAGGGAGACGCCGTTGGCGCGGGCAATTTTAGCAAGGCTGTCACCCGATTTGACGGTGTAGGTGCCATCGGAGGAAACCGTGCCGGGCGCCGAGCCTTCGCCCGCCGGAGCGGACTTGGAAGCCTTGACCCTGGGCGCCGGCTTGGCCGATTCCTGCAGCTTGGCGATGGAGGCATCGATGCTGCCGAACTTGGTGGTGATTTGGTTGAAATTATCCGAGAGGGATGAATCCAGCTTGGTTATATTGGCATTGGCCGACTGCGCTGACTGCTCAGCGGAATTGGCCGTGCTCTCAATGGTGTCGATTTTGGCGATTTCGTCACTGTCCGCGGCGAGCGCCTTGCTGGCGGCAGAAGCTTTGACGAGCGCAAAGCAGGCGACCGCCAGTGCGATGACGCCCACAAGCACTCCTGCGATGGGCAGGTAATTGGTATTATTTTCGCGAGAGATGGTATCCATGAGAGTTAGGTCGGAGAAAGGTTGTAAGTTGGTGGATGTAGGTGGATTTGCAGGGTATGGCAAGCAGAGATTATGCAGATTAAGAGAAGAGGTGAAGGTTGACAGAACGTTGACACAACAGGGAAAGGCGTGAGTCTGCCCCTTCACACACGGGGTGTAGCTTAGCCTGGTAGAGCGCCTGGTTTGGGACCAGGAGGTCGCAGGTTCGAATCCTGTCGCCCCGACCATTTTTCTTCGCAAACGAAGAAAAATGTCTCGCCGAAGCCTCGGCGAAGGCGGACGGGGCTACACTAAGTGGGGGCTACACCAAACGAAGGGCGGGGCCTGTCTCGCAGGTGAAAGCTCGCCTGATGGCCCATAACGGGCCGAGACTGGCAAAATCCCATCCAGCATGCTCAGTTATTCCCTGCGCATGAGTGAATAAAATGTTTTTCGCGGCAGGCAAATTACCCTTTAGTCAAGAGTTGCCCGTAACTATTCTGCTTTAATAACGTTAAGCTATCCACACACCCACCTCACCGCCTTTTTTGTTCCATGCCCAAATTTCTCCCTTATTTCCACGTTGCCCTTGGTGTAATCGCCGCGATCGGCATCAGCGGATGCCATCCTTCCAGCGCGAACAAGGCGGGCAATGCCGTGCCGGTGGTGGCCGGCAAAGTCCGACAGCATGACACGCCGATTTTCCTCGATGGCATCGGCACGGCCGTTGCCTTCAACACCGTCACCGTGCATGCCCAGGTGGATGGCCTGCTGCAGAGCGTGGCTTTCAATGAAGGGCAGGACGTGCTGGCGGGCGACTTGCTGGCCGTCATCGATCCCCGAACATTCCAGGCGCAAACCGACGAAGCCAAGGCCAAGAAAGCCCAGGATGAAGCGCAGCTGGACAATGCCAAGACGACTTACGACCGGAGCCAAACGTTGCTCGCAAAAGGCATGATCGACCAGCAGACGGTCGATACCCAAAAAGCGGCCGTGGACCAGTTCCTCGCCGCGGTGCAAGCGGACGACGCGGCGATCGAGCAGGCGTCCGTCCAGCTCGGCTACACGCGCATCATCGCGCCGATCAGCGGCCGCGCCGGCATCCGCCAGATCGACGCAGGCAACATCATCCACGCCGCGGATACAAATGGTCTCGGCGTCATCACCCAGCTCAAACCGATCTCCGTCATCTTCACCCTGCCCCAGCAAAACTGGCCGCAAATCCAGCAGCTGACGGCGGCGGACAGTAAACTCACCGTCGTGGCCTATGATCGCGACAGCCGCGCGCCGATCGACCAAGGCGTGCTCAGCGTGGTGGACAACCAGATCGACACCACCACCGGCACCATCAAGCTCAAGGCCACCTTCCCGAACGAGAAACTCGCCCTCTGGCCAGGCCAGTTTGTCAACGTCCGCCTGCTCGTCGAGACGCGCAAAAACGGCCTCACGGTCCCCGCCAGTGTCATCCAACGCGGCCCGCAAGGCACCTACGCTTTCGTCATCAAGGCGGACGGCACCGTCGAAGTCCGCCCCGTGCAAGTCGCGCAAATCGACGCGGGCACCGCGCTCATCGACCAAGGCCTTGCACCGGGCGAGCAGGTCGTCGTCGACGGCCAGTACAAATTGCAGGATGGCAGCAGCGTGACGATCCAGTCCCCAGGCGGTAACACCGCCGGCACATCGTCCGGCAGCGGCCAGAAGCATCAAGACAGTTCACCGTAACGGACACGCATGAACGTCTCCGAGATCTTCATCCGACGGCCCATCGCCACGTCGCTGCTGATGGCGGGCGTGATTTTGCTCGGCCTGCTCGGTTATGTGCTCCTGCCGATCTCGTCGCTGCCGAACGTCGATTTCCCGACCATCCAGGTGACGACCCAACTGCCCGGTGCCGCACCCGATGTCATCGCGTCGTCGGTCACCACGCCACTCGAGCAGCAGTTCGGGCAGATCAGCGGGCTCACGTCGATGAACTCGGTCAGCTCCTTCGGCGTCAGCACAATCACGCTGCAGTTCAGCCTCGACCGCGACATCGACAGCGCCGCGCAGGACGTGCAGGCCGCCATCAACGTCGCCACGGGCGTGCTGCCCACCAACCTTCCCAGCCCGCCGGTCTACAACAAAGTCAACCCGGCCGACACCGCCATCCTCACGCTGGCCATCACGTCGGACAGCGTGCCCATCGACAAGGTCAATGACTACGCCGACACGCTGCTCGCGCAAAAACTCAGCGAGGTCACCGGCGTGGGCCTCGTTACGATCGAGGGCAACCAGAAGCCCGCGGTGCGCGTGCAAATCGATCCCGCCGCGACCGCCGCGCAGGGCCTCAGCCTCGAGGATATCCGCACCGCGCTGACCCAGGCCAACGTGGACGCGCCCAAGGGCAGCTTCGACGGCAGGAACCAAGCCTATGCCATCAACGCCAACGACCAGCTCTTCTCCGCCGCTGATTACAGTTCCATCATCGTCGCCTATCGCAACGGCGCGCCCATCCGCCTGAGCGACGTCGGCCGCGTCGTGGACAGCGTCGAGAACACCAAGCTCGCCGGCTGGTATGGCGACAAGCCCGCCGTCATCCTCGACATCCAGCGCCAGCCCGGCGCCAACATCATCCAGGTGGTCGACAGCATCAAAAAACTCCTGCCGCAGCTGCTCACAGCCATCCCCCCTTCCGTGCACGTCACGATCCTCACCGATCGCACCGCCACCATCCGCGCCTCCGTGGCCGACGTGCAGTTCACGCTCCTGCTCACCATCGCGCTCGTCGTGCTCGTGATTTTCCTCTTCCTGCGGAAACTCTGGGCCACGGTCATCCCGAGCGTGGCGCTGCCGCTCGCCATCATCGGCACGTTTGGCATGATGGAGCTGGCCGGGTTCAGCCTGGACAATCTTTCGCTCATGGCGCTGACCATCGCCACCGGCTTCGTGGTGGACGACGCGATCGTGATGATCGAAAATATCGTCCGCTACATCGAGATGGGCGAAAAGCCGTTCGATGCGGCGCTCAAGGGCGCGAAGCAAATCGGCTTCACCGTCATCTCGCTGACCGTCTCGCTCCTCGCGGTTTTCATCCCCCTGCTCTTCATGACCGGCGTCGTCGGGCGGCTCTTCCGCGAGTTCGCCATCACCTTGAGCGTGTCGATTGTCGTTTCCGCCATCGTCTCGCTCACGCTCACGCCGATGATGTGCGCCCGCCTGCTCAGGGCGGAAAAGGAGGAAAAGCACGGGAAGTTCTACGTGTGGACGGAGAAGTTTTTCGACGGCATGCTCGCGCTTTATGACCGCGGCCTGCGCTGGGTCCTGAAGCACCAGGGCCTCACCCTCGCCGTCGCGATCACCACGCTTGTCCTCACGCTCTTCCTCTACGTCGTCATGCCGAAGGGCCTGCTGCCCCAGCAGGATACCGGCCTCATCATCGGCGTGACCGATGCCGCGCAAAACATCTCCTTCCGCGCCATGTCCGCGCGCCAGCGCGAAATCGCCGATGTCGTGCTGCAGGATCCCGACGTCGCCAGCGTCACTTCGTTCGTCGGCACCGGCACGATCAACCCGACGCTCAACACCGGGCGCCTTTCCATCAACCTC
>DATMLS010000064.1:0-77596 GCA_035569995.1 Opitutaceae bacterium
AGCCAGTTCGCCAAGATCCTCGACCAGCGCGGCCAGATCCAGCTCTACCTGAAAAAGGACGTGATCGGCGACGAGGCCTATGCGGCGTGGAAGAAGCTCGACCTCGGCGATTTCCTCGGCGCGGAAGGCACGCTCTTCAAGACCAAGAGCGGCGAGATCACCGTGCGGGTGACGCGCTTCGTGCTCGTGGCCAAGGCGCTGCGCCCGCTGCCGGAAAAATGGCACGGCCTGACCGACCCCGAGCAGGTTTACCGCCAACGCTATCTCGATCTGATCGTCAACGAGGAGTCGCGCCAGCGGCTCATGCTGCGCCCGCGCATCGTCTCGCACATCCGGCGGTTTCTCGAGGAGCGCCAGTTCATCGAGGTGGAAACACCGGTGTTGCAGGCCATCGCCGGCGGCGCCGCGGCCAAGCCGTTCACCACGCATCACAACTCGCTCGGGGTGGATTTTTTCCTGCGCATCTCGCTCGAGCTCTATTTGAAGCGCCTGCTCGTCGGCGGTTATGACCGCGTGTTCGAGATCGGCCGCAATTTCCGCAACGAGGGCGTTTCGCGCAAGCACAACCCCGAGTTCACCATGCTCGAGGTTTACCAGGCCTACAGCGACTACCGCGGCATGATGACGCTCGTGCGCGACATGTTCCAATCGCTCTGCCGCGACGTGCTCGGCGCGACGAAAATCAAGCATGCCGCGAGCGGGCAGGAGATCGATTTCGGCGGCGAGTGGCGCGAGGTGCGCTACAAGGACTTGATCCGCACCACCACGGGCGATGCGGAGTGGTTCAGCCGCAGCAAGGCCGAAAAAATCGCCGGCGCCGAGAAACTCGGCCTCAAGGCCGAGCCGCACTGGGAGGAGTTCGAAATCACCAACGAGGTTTTCTCCAAGAAAATCGAGCCCACGCTCATCCAGCCGACCTTCGTCACGCACCTGCCCAGGCAGCTTGTGCCGCTGGCCAAGCTTTCGACTGATGATCCCGACACGGTGGACGTGTTTGAGCTTTGCATCGGCGGCATGGAGATCGCCCCCGCCTACTCGGAACAGAACGATCCCGACGCGCAGCGCCAGATGTTCGAGGCGCAGGCCGGGGAAGAGAAGCAGAACATCGACCAGGATTTCCTGCTCGCGCTCGAGCACGGGATGCCGCCCGCCGGCGGCATGGGCATCGGCATCGACCGCCTCGTCATCCTGCTGACCAGCGCGGAAAGCATCCGCGACGTGATTTTGTTCCCGCAGTTGCGCTCGGGAACCTGACTTGATGGGAACGCAGAGGATGCTGAGGATGACAGAGGACACGGAGGTCGCATTCTGGATGATCCTCTGCATCCTCGCTTTACCTCTGCGGCCTCTGTGTTCCAATTAACCGTCCCATGCCCTGGTATTTATATTTAGCCCTGAAGCAGCTTTTCCCCAGCGGGCGGAGGTTTTCTTTTTTCACCTTCATCTCGGTCCTTGGCGTGGCGTTGGGCGTGGCGTTGCTGGTCGTGGTGACGAGCGTGATGGGCGGCTTCGGTTACGAAATCCGCCAGATGATCGTCGGCACCGAGGGCGAGGTGCAGATTCGCGCGCAGGGCGTCATCGAAAATTATCCCGAGCTGTTGAAAGAAATCGACGCGGTGCCCGGTGTCGCCGCGGCCACGCCCACGGCGAGCGGCGTGCTCATGCTCCAGTACCAGGGCAAGCCCGCGTTTCCCGCCATGCGCGGCGTCGACCTCGCCACGGTCGAAAACGTCGTCCATCTCAGCCATTACCTGGTCGCCGGCTCGTTCGATGACCTCGATGACGATTCGGTCATCCTCAGTTCCGAGCTGGCGCAAAGCCTGGGTGCGTCGGTCGGCGACACGGTGGAGGTTTATTCGCCGCTCATGATTGAAAAGCTCAAGAGCGACGAGGTGTTTCTCCCGCGGCAGGTGCGTGTCGTCGGCGTCCTGGAGATCGGCCACCAGCAGCTCGACAGCGCCACGGTCTATTGCACGCTGCGCCTCGCGCAGGAACTTTACGGGCTCGGCGCGGATGTGCACGGCATCAATGTCCGGCTGCAGCCGGGGATGAACGAGGACGAGGTTGCCGGCCGCCTCAATGCCGTGCTGCCTTTCACCGTGCATGCATTCTCGTGGGAGGACACGTTCAGCGATTTTCTCTGGGTGCTGCAGCTGGAGAAGAACATGATTTTCTTCCTGCTGCTCTTCATCGTCATCGTGGCCGCATTTTCCGTGACGAGCTCGCTGCTCATTTCCGTTGTGCGAAAGACGCGCGAGATCGGCCTGCTCGGCGCGCTCGGCGGCGAGCCGCGGCAGGTGGCGGCGTGCTTCTGCGCGCAGGGCTTGTTCATCGGCGTGTTCGGCACGCTGTTCGGGCTCGGGCTGGGCCTGGTCGCGCTGTATTTTCGCAACGACGTCGTGCTCGGCCTGGCGCGGATGACGCAGCGCCAGGAAGTGCTGCAGCGGTTCTACAACTTCAGCCAACTGCCCTCGCATGTGTCATCGGGCGACATCATCCACATCATCGTGCTGACCATCATCATCTCGACGCTGGCCGGACTGCTGCCGGCGTGGCACGCGGCGCGGCTCAAACCCGTGGAGGCGCTCCGCAGCGAATGAACTTCATGAACATTCAACATTCAACATTCAACGTTCAACGTCCAACGTCGATCGAGTTGGCGCCTTTTCTGTTCATTGGATGTTGGATGTTGAATGTTGAATGTTGGATGTTCACGGAGGCAAGCTATGCTTGACTCCGTGGTCACCGCCCGCGCGCTGCGCAAGACCTACCTCAGCGGCGACCGCCGCATCGAGGTCTTGAACGGCGTCGACCTGGCCATCGCGCCGGGCGAGAGCGTGAGCATCCGCGGCGAGTCCGGCTCGGGAAAATCCACGCTGCTCCAGCTCCTGGCCGGGCTCGATGGGGCCGATAGCGGCGAAATTCTCTGGCGCGGCGAAAAAACCCTCGCGGCTGCGCGTCGCGCCCGCCTGATCGGCATGGTGTTCCAGGCGTTCTATCTCGTGCCCGAACTCGATGCGCTGGCCAACGTGCTGCTGGCGCGCCGCATCATCGGCCGGCTCGACGCCGCGGCGCACGCCCGGGCGAAGGAATTGCTCAGGCGCGTCGGCCTGGCGGAGCGCGCGCATCATTTGCCGTCGCAGCTTTCCGGCGGAGAACGCCAGCGCGTGGCCGTGGCCCGCGCGCTCATGAACCAGCCGCCCTTGATCCTGGCCGACGAACCGACCGGAAACCTCGACGAGCACACGGGCGACGCGGTCATCGCGCTGCTCCTCGGCCTTTGCGCCGAGACCAACACCGCGCTCGTCCTCGTCACCCACAGCGCCGCGCACGCGCAGAAAACCAGCCGGGCGCTGTTCCTGCACGACGGAGTTCTCAAGTAGGAATACCCGGATTTTTCACAGAAGCCAACGAAGGTAACGAAGCGACCAACGTACCTTGAGTCCAATTTCCAGATATACTCGGTTTTAATATTGGATAGCAGAAGACAAACGGCGCTTCGTTTCCTTTGTTATCTTCTGTAAAAGCTCCGATATTCCCGTCATTTTTTCGATTTCATGGCTAACCCAAAAATAAAATGTGGCGTCGTCGGGGTCGGCTCGCTCGGCCAGCATCATGCGCGCATCTATGCGTCGCTGCCCGGGGCCGAGTTCGCCGGCGTTTTCGAGACGGATAACGCGCGCGCGAAGGAAATTTGCGCGAAGTTCAACTGCCGGCGGTTCGCCTCGCTTGACGAACTGGGCGAGGCGTGCGACGCGGTTTCGGTCGTGGTGCCGACGGACAAGCATGCCGAGATCGCGCTGCCGCTGCTGGCGAAGGGCTGCCACCTGCTGATTGAAAAACCCATCTGCGCCTCGCTGGCCGAGGCCGAGCAGGTGCTGGCCTCCGCGCAGAAGAACCACTGCCTGGTGCAGGTCGGCCATGTCGAACATTTCAACCCGGTGATGGCGTTCCTTGAAAAAGAGGCGGGCCGATCGCGTTACATCACGGCCGAGCGGCTTGCGCCCTACCAGATGCGCGGAACCGAGGTCGGCGTGGTGCTCGACCTGATGATCCACGACATCGGCATCGTGCTCGCGCTCGTGAAGTCGCCGCTGGCGCGCATCGACAGCGTGGGCATCCAGGTGCTTTCGAAAACCGAGGACATTGCCAACGCGCGCCTGCAATTCGAAAACGGCTGCGTGGCCAACTTGAGCGCGAGCCGCCTGAGCCTGAAAAAGGCGCGCGAGATCCGCATTTTCCAGGACAATGCCTACCTGTCGCTCGACTTCATGAACCAGTCGGGCCACCTGGTGAAGAAGAGCGACCTTATCACCTACGGCCTGAAAATGAAGATCGGCCTGGTGAAAGCGGGCGACCACAGTTCAATCCCGGTGCACCAGATCCCGATCGAGAAAGGCGAGCCGCTCGCGCTCGAGCTGGCGCACTTTGTCGAGAGCGTGGCGAAGGCCCAGCAGCCGAAGGTTGGCGCGGCGCTCGGCAAGTCGGCGCTCGAGGTCGCCATCACGATCACGGATCAAATCCGCTCGGCGAAGAAATGAATCTTATTTTTAACACAGAGGTCACAGAGGACACGGAGAGGCCGCAGGGAAAGGCCTGTTTCCGATCAGGATTGGTGGGCTGCCCATGGCTGAATTGAAAAAACTGCCTTTTCACCTGCCGCCGCCGCGCGACGGTGGCGTGGACTTGCTCATCATCGCCGGCGAGCACTCGGGCGACCAGCATGCGGCGCGGATGGTGGGTGAGCTGTTGGCGAAGCAGCCGGGCCTGAAAATCTGCGCGATTGGCGGCCCGCGGCTCGCGGCATCGGGCGCGCAGTTGCTGTACGACCTCACGACGTCGTCGGTGATCGGCCACGTCGAAGTGCTGAAAAGATATTATTCGTTTTTCCGCCCGTTTTTTCACGAGACGGTGCGCTGGATCGACGAGCATCGGCCGCGCGCCGTTTGTTCGGTCGACTATGGCGGCTTCAACATCCGGCTGGCTGGCGCGCTGCGCGAGCGCGGCCTGAGCGTGAAGGGCGGTGGAAAAATCAAGATGCTTTACTACATCAGCCCGCAGATTTGGGCGTCGCGTGCCGGGCGGCGCTTCGCCATCGCGCAAAATTTTGATGCGCTGGCGGTGATTTTCCCGTTCGAGCTGAAAAGCTACGCCGACACGTCGTTGCCAGTCGAGTTTGTCGGCCATCCGTTCACGGCGGAGGATTATGTGGCGCCGGTGTGTTACGCCGCGGGCGGGCCGGTTTTGCTTTTGCCGGGCAGCCGGCGGCAGGCGGTGGCGCGGATTTTTCCCGCGCTGCTCGCGGGGTTTGCTGAATTTTCCCGGGAAAATGCGGATCAACAGGCCGTGGTCCTTTATCCCAGCGAGGAAATTGCCGCCGTCCTGCGCGCGGCGCATCCGCCGGCGAAGGTGCGCCTGCAAGCCGCCGGCCCGCCGGTCGCAGCCTCGGCGGTGTTGATGAGCAGCGGCACTGCATCGATGCACTGTGCCCTCGCGGGCATCCCGGGCGCGATCACGTATCGCACGGATCCGCTGACTTATTGGCTTGGCCGCCTGATCGTGAAAGTGCCGTACCTCGGTTTGGCGAATCTGCTTCTCAACGAGCCAATGTATCCTGAATTCATCCAGGGCGCGGCGACGGCGAAGAATCTCTCGCGTGAATTGGCCGCGTGCGTGCACGATGCGGCGCGCCGGGAGAAAACCGCGGAGCAGGCGGCGCGGTTGCGAAAAGCTTTGCAACAACCGTCGAATGGCATCGCGGAATGGCTTTTGCGACAGTTGGATGGCGTTTGAGTTAGGGTGATTACCCTGTTTAGGTGGATTTACTTTGAGCCTGTTGTAATTTTTCCGTCAATACAGGGTATGCCCCGCATGCTTTCCGGGGGGCATTTTACCCATGACCATCCCGCAAAAGGCTGCCTCGGCCAAGCGAGCCTATTTTTTCCGATCTTTGGCTATCATTATTTGCGGGGCCTTGCTTTCGATCGCGGGTTTTTTTTATGCACGCCAGCAGACGCGTATGGCCGATGCGGAGCGTTTCACGCGATTGACCGACCGCCTCATGGGGACCGTGAAGGATCGGTTGCTGGTCATTGAAGCGGTCTTGCAGGGTGTGCGGGAAGTGTTCGATTCGAATACGGTGCTCGAACGGAAGGAGTGGGACACCTATGCCGATGGCGTTTTGCCGCAGATAAACCAATACGTGGCTGGACTTACCTACATTGAACGCGTACCGCGCGAGCGGTTACCGGCGTTTCTCGCGCAAGAAAAAGCCGAGTACGGGCCGGACTTTACCCTGCAAACCAGTGGCGCCGGCCCGGAACTTTACATCATTCGTTACTCCAGGTCATTTAAATATCCGCTTGGGATCGGCTTGGATGTGGCCCCGGATCAGACGCGATACGAAGCACTCCAAGAGGCGATGCTCACAGACACACCCGTGCTTACGCGGCATACCTTTCTGCTCCTGGAAAAAACGAAACTTCCCGCATGCCTCATGTATATATCGGTTTATTCGAAGGGTGTGGCACCAGCCACGCCGGACGAGCGCCGCGAACGCCTGCAAGGATGGGTATCGGCCCGGGTCCGCCTTGATGCCCTGGTCAGCGACTGGAGTGATTTGTCGCAGAAGCAGCTCGATTATGAGATTTATGATGGCCGGGACAAAATTTCTCCCGAAACATTGGTCTTAAATAGCACCAAACAATTGGTTGCACCCACCTTGGTGCCATCCATCCAAGCGAACGTCCAGGATGGAAGGTTTGTTGGATTCAGGCACATCGATGTATATGGCCATGGCAACCAAGGCTGGACCGTATGTTTTGTCTCAACGCCTGCATTCGCTGCGGCCGGCAGCGACGCGTTTGCCGACAGTATTCTGATTGGCGGCCTGATGGTGAGTATGCTGGCGGGCGGGCTGGTTTGGACGATGGGCACGGCGAAGAGTCGGGCGCAGGAACTGGCGGAGATCATGACGGAACAGTTCCACCAGACGGAGGCCGAGGCGCGCAAGCTCGCGCACATCGCCAGCCGCACCAACAACGCGGTCATCGTCGTGGATGCCGCCAGCCAGGTGGACTGGGTCAACAAAAGCTTCACCCGGATCACGGGCTATTCCCCGGCCGAGGTGCATGGCCGCGAGGCAGCCAAATTTATCACCGGCTCGAAAACCGATCCGGCGGTGGCGGAAGAAATCAGGAAGTCCCTGCAGCTCGGCCAGGCTTTTCATCGGGAAATCTCACTCCAACACAAAAACGGTAAGATCTTCTGGCTGGATCTTGAGATCCAGGCTGTGCGCGACACGACCGGGCGCTTGCTCTATAACCTCATTATTGGAACTAACATTACTGAACGCAAGGATGCTGAGGCGGAGCTGGCGACGAGGGAGGCCCAATACCGGTTTATCTTCGAGGCGGCGACCGTGGGCATCTCCTGGCGCCTGGTGCGCGCCGATGGCTTTACTATCCGCCACTTTAATGAAACAAACCTGAAAATTTGCGGGATTACGCGCGAGCAAATTGCCGAGCCCGGCATTTTTAAGCGCATCACCCACCCGGAGGATTTTGAAAAGCAGTCGGCACTTTATAAAAAACTGGAAAAAGGCGAGATCACCAGCTTTGCGCTGGAAAAGCGTTATCTACGGGCTGACGGCACTATCGTCTGGGCACTGTTCAAGCAGTTGCGCAAATCATATCCCAATGGCGACTTTGAGGAACTGTCGGTCACCAATGACATCACTGACTTGAAGCGGGTGGAGGAGGCGTTGGTGGCCAAGGAGGCGGAGTATCGCTTCATCTTCGAGGCGTCGCCCGTCGGTATTTCATGGCGCCTGGTGCAGGCCGATGGCTCCATGACCCGCCATGTCAACGAGGCGCATCTGGTTATTTGCGGGCTCACGCGTGCGCAATTGGACGAGCCCGGCATCTTCGCCCGCATCACCAATCCGGAAGATCGCAAGAAGCAGGAAGAGTTCTACAAGAAAATGGAATCGGGCGAGATCACCAGTTTTGCGATGCCGAAGCGCTATCACCGGCTCGATGGCACCACCGTGTGGTCAACCTTCAAGATGATCCGCCAGAACTATCCGGATGGCAGCTTCCAGGAGTTGTCCCTCATCAGCGACATCAGTGACCTCAAACACGCGGAGGAGGATCTGGCGCGCACGGAGGCGCAGTTCCGGTTCATCTTCGACCATGTCCCCATCGGCATCACGTGGCTGCAGGTGAAAGATGGAAAGAAACTGAACCACACCCGCATCATAAATCCTGCGCATACCCGCATCACCGGCGTGACGAAGGAGCAATCCCACGACTTCCAAAACTATCTCAAAACCATCCATCCTGATGATTGGGAGAAGCAGCGCGTCCAGGAAGCGCGGGTCCATAGTGGCGAGATCGAGACCTTTTCCATGGAGAAACGCTACTTCCGTGCGGACGGGCGAGTCGTGTGGGGTATGTACACCATGCATGGTTTCACCGATCCGGTCACGAACCTGCAGCAAGAGCTCACCACGCTGGTGGATATCACCGAGCTTAAAAAAACCCAGGAAGACGCCGCGCAGGTGCATCAACGCATGCAAGTCATCTTCGAGTCGGTGCCGATCGGTCTCTCTTGGACGATCGTCGGCCAGCCCGAGAGCCGCATTGCCAACGAGGCCCACGTGCGCATCACCGGGGTGGCCCTTAAAACCGCCCACGGCGATCCTGACGCCTATAAAAAGACGACTCATCCAGAAGACCAGGCCAAGCAGGACGAACTCACGGTCCGGTTCGCACGGGGCGAGATTAATGTTGTTTCACTGGAGAAACGCTATGTGCGCCCGAACGGCGACGTCATCTGGGCTTTGCTTACCATCCGGCGCTTCACCGATGCGATCACCGGCCAGATCCAGGAGGTCACGGCGCTGGCGGACATCACCGAGCAAAAACGCCAGGCCGAAGAGCTCCGCGTGGCCAAGGAATCCGCCGAGCAGGCCAATATCGCCAAGAGCCAGTTTCTCGCCATGATGAGCCACGAGATTCGCACACCGATGAACGGTGTCATTGGCATGACCTCGCTCCTGCTCGATTCGCCGCTCACCTCCGAGCAGCGCGAGTTTGCCGATACGATTCGCAACAGCGGCGACTCGCTGCTGGCCATCATCAACGACATCCTGGACTTTTCCAAGATCGAGGCCGGCCGCCTCGACCTGGAGAAGGAAGTTTTCAGCCTGCGTGAATGCGTGGAAGGGACGCTGGACCTCGTCTCCGCGAACGCCGCCAAGAAAGGCCTCGACTTGCTTTATGAGATTGGCGCCGACGCGCCCAGCCAGGTGCGCGGTGATGTCACCCGCTTGCGCCAGATCCTCGTCAACCTGCTGAACAATGCCCTCAAGTTCACCGAGCGCGGCGAAGTCGTGCTCACGCTCACCACGACATCCCTTGGCAATGGCGCGATCGAGCTGCACTTCGCCGTGCGCGATACCGGCATCGGCATTTCGGCGGCGGGGATAACCCGGCTTTTCCATTCGTTCAGCCAGGTGGACGCCTCGACCACGCGCAAATATGGCGGCACCGGCCTCGGCCTCGCCATCAGCCAGCGCCTGGCCGAGCTGATGGGCGGGCGCATGTGGGTGGAGAGCGAGGAAGGCCGCGGTTCGACGTTTCACTTCACCATCCGCACCGAGGTTGCGTCCAGCAAACCGTTGCCCTACCTCAGCGGAGTCCGCACCCATCTCACGGGCAAGCGCATGCTCATCGTGGACGACAACTCGACGAACCGCCGCATCCTCGCCACGCTTGCCCAGAACTGGGGTCTCGCTCCACGCACGGCCGACTCGGGCCCGGCCGCCCTCCAGTTGGTCGATTCCGGCGAGACCTTCGACATCGCCATCATCGACATGCAGATGCCCGGCATGGACGGCGTGCAGCTTGGGCAGGAATTTCGCAAGCGTCCCGGCAGCGAGAAGCTGCCCATGGTGCTGCTTTCCTCGGCTGGCATGCACAACGAGATACCGGAAAGCCTCTTTGCCATTCGCCTGACCAAGCCAGCCAAGGCCTCGCAGATCTTTGATGCCATCGCCGGGATTTTCCCCTGGGAGGAAGAATCGTCGAAGGTGCAGCGTCCGCACGATCCCACCGTGGTGGCGCCGGCGGCCGTGCCCACTCGCGCCGAGCGCATCCTGCTCGCGGAAGACAATATCGTGAACCAGAAAGTGGCGCTGCACATGCTGGCCCGCCTCGGCTACCGGGCCGATGTCGCGGCCAACGGCGTCGAGGCTCTCTCCGCCGTGCACCGCCAGCACTACGATGTTGTGCTGATGGACGTGCAAATGCCCGAAATGGACGGCCTCGAAGCCACGAAACGCATGGTGAAGGAATTTCCCTCGCGCAAAGACCGGCCGTGGATCATCGCGCTCACCGCCAATGCCATGCAAGGTGACCGCGAGCTTTGCCTGCACTCGGGCATGGATGACTACATCAGCAAACCGCTTCGGCTGACCGAGCTTTCCTCGGCGCTCGAGCGGGCCCGCATCGCGTTTGTGTCCTGACGTGGGGTGGCCAGCTTGTAGGAGCCTGCTTGCAGGCGATGGTCAATGATCGCCTGCAAGCAGGCTCCTACGCTGAGGGAAGCGGGGCACGCAAGCGGCTACCCGGCGTTGTGCGCCGCTGCCGACCAGCGCTTGTCATCCCCCGTTTTGCTGCCGCACAATTGTTCCATTCGCGGCCACAGCGCGCCGGCTTTTTCCGCGACCAGCGCCTCCGCCCGTGTCACCTCGTTCTCGCGGGCGGCGCGGTTCTCCTCGGCAATTTTCGCCAGGTCGTCGAGATTGTAGAGAAACACGTTGGGCAGCCTGGTCACGGTGGGCTCCACATCGCGCGGCAGGGCCAGGTCGATGCAAAACAGCGGCCGCGCCGGACGCCGCCGCATCGCCGCGGCCACCGCGTCGTGCGTGAGCACCACGCCGGGCGCCGAGGTGGCGCAGAGAACGATGTCGAATTCCGCCAGCCGCCCGGGCGCATGTTCAAAGGGCAGCGCCGCCGCGGCGAGGGCTTGGGCCAGCTCCATCGCGCGCTCCAGCCGCCGGCTTGCGACCGTGATCGCCTCCGCCCCGCGGCTCTGGAACGCCCGCGCGGTTTTCTCGCCGATCTCGCCGGCCCCGAGCAGCAGCACGCGCACCGTGCGCAGCCCGCCGAAAATTTTCAGCGCGAGATCCACCGCCACGCTGGCCACGCTCACCTGGCCCTCCGTGATGGCGGTGTGCGTGCGCACGAATTTCGTGGCTTGGAAAGTCTTTTGAAACGCGCGGTTGAGCACCGGGCCGGCCGTGCCGCGGTGCAGGGCGGCGGCATAGGCATCCTTCACCTGGCCGAAAATTTCCGTCTCGCCGAGCATCTGCGAATCGAGCCCGGCGGCGACGACGAGCAGGTGGCGGAGCGCCTCCAGGCCAAACGTCCGCCGCGCCGCGCCGGCGAAATCCGCCGGGGAACATTCCAGCAGCGCGCAAAACTCCGCCTGCAGGTGGTCGATGGCGGCGGGCGACCCGGCCACGCCGTAGAACTCAACCCGGTTGCACGTGCTGAGCACGGCCCACTCGCGCAATTCGCCGGCCGCGCCGAGGCGCGCGCCGAGCGCGGCGGTCTTTTCCGGCGTGAGCGCCAGTTTCTCGCGCAGGGCGAGCGGCGCGGTGTGGTGGCTGGCGCCGAGATGAAAAAAAATGCCGCCGGCCGGGCTCATGGCTGGTTCGAAACTGCAGAGGTGGCCGGCGCGGGATGGCTGCCGTGGTCCACGGTATCGAGCGAGACCAGGGCGGCGACAAACAGAGCTGTGCACGCCCACGCAAAGCGCTGGGCGATGAGTGCGCCGCGCAGCCGCAGCCCGAGCGCAATCGCATAGGCCAGCCACACTGCGATCGTCACCGCCACCATGTGCACGCTGCCGGGCGGGTCGCGCAGCCACCACACGGAGCCGACCGCCAATGAAGCCGTGAGCAGCACCACGCCGGCCGCGAGCAGCCGCAGGCTGATCTGGTCGAGCTCGATGATCGACGGCAGAAAGGAAAACCAGCCGCCCAGCCGCTTGTTTTTCAGCGAATAATTTCTCAGCAGGAAAAGCAGCGAGGTGAGGGCGAGCAGGGCAAACACGCCATAACTGAAAAGCGCCAGCGCCGCGTGCAATTCGAGCCAGGGATTGCCGCCGAAAACATTGGCCCGATGGGTGGCGTCCCACGCCGGAATGGCCAGCGACACGACGGTCAGGGCGGCCATCAGCGCCGAGGTGAAATAGCCGAGCAGGCTCAGGCGGAAGGTTGCGCCGATGACGAGGAACAGCGTCGTGGCTGACCAGGCGGTGAATTGGAAAATCTCAAATTGATTGCCCAGCGGGCAGCCGTGCTCCGCCTGCCCGCGCAGCCACAGGCCGACGTTTTGCAGCCCGTAGCCCGAGGCGATGAGGATATACATGAACACGCGGGAGTGCTGCCGCTCGCGCAGCAGGGCCATCGTGCCCAGCGCGAACCCGGCGAGGTAAAATCCTGCGGCGATCCACAGCCACTGGCGGTCGGTGAGGATGGAAAAAAGGTCGGTGAGCATGGACAACACGGAACTTTACAGGCTACCGCCGCACCCGCCGCCCGGCAAGCTTTGGTCGAACGAAAGCCTTTTAAAAATCGTCCGGACGGGAGCCTTCCCAGGCCACGAGCGCGCGCTTGCGAACCGAACCCCACCGATAATCGCCGATGATGCCCGTCTCACGAATTACGCGGTGGCAGGGAATGAGATAGGCCAGCGAATTCCGGCCCACGGCTGACCCGACGGCCCGGGCCGCCGCCGGTTGGTTGAGTGCCGCGGCCAGGCTTCCATAACTGACCAGCGTGCCGGACGGAACTTTCAACAGTGCCTGCCACACGCGCACCTGGAAAGCGGTGCCGTGAACCAGCACCCGCAAGGGAGATGGCGCGCGGGTGGGGCGGTTCCTGGAAAAAACGCGGGCGCTCAGTCGCGAGGCCATCGCATCATCCCGGCGCAGCCGTGCGTTCGGCCAGTCCGCTTGCAAGGCGGCGAGGGCGGCCGGCAAATTCTTGGAATCGACGAACGAAAAATGGCAGATCCCCCGGGGACTTTGCCCGACCAGGCAGCGGCCGAATGGACTGTGCGCAAATCCGGCCTCGATGACCCATCCCGCGCCGCCGGACTTCAGTTCGCCTGGGGAGGCGGCTTCCAAGTTGACGCACAGGTCATGCAAGCGCCCGGGGCCGGAGAGCCCCGTGTCCATGGCCACGTCCAGGATGCCTTTTCCCTGGCGCAGCAATTCCCGAGCGTGAGATTGCGTCAGGCATTGGAGGAAATCTTTCGGCGTGACGCCCGCCCAGGTGGTGAACAGCCGGTGAAAATGAAACGGGCTTAACCCGACGTGCTTGGACAAAGTGGACAAGTCCGGCTGCTCGGTGTGGCATTCGTCCAGGTACCGGATGACGCGGGCAATTTTTTCGTAATCGTTCACGCCGATAACCTATCACCAAAGACCGGCCGCGCCCACCCGGTTCTTGCGGCTAATTATCGGTGAATTCTTCATAGCGGGTTCCGAGATGCCGGAAGGCCTTGCGGTCGCGACCGACCACGGTCGCCCGTGAGCATTCGGCAAACGCGAGCTGCCAGGCATCGTTTTCGCCAAAGCGCGTGCCGTTTTTGCGTGCGCGCCGCTGTAGTTCGGCGCACTTGGTTGCGTGTTGGAAGCCGATGTTCTGAGGCATGTAACGGGAAATAAACTGCAGGCCAATGTGTGGATCGCGGCAGCCCTCCAGGAATTCGGCAACGGAGACGCAACTGACGAGGAGCGGACGTTGAGCCAGGCCACGATTCCGCCGAAGCCAGGCCATGGCCGGGCCGGCCACGCCGGCCTCTATCTCCCGCTCAAGATCGATCAAGAACGAGGAATCAAGCAGCGCAGGAGCCACGGCGTGCCTTTCGTGCGGCGCTTTTGGAAAGTTCTGATTCGGCCCAATCAGCAAGTTCGTGGGTCGTCACGACCTTGCCAAGAGACCGGGCATGGATCAGCTCGGACCGGGACACGTTGCATTGCCTGGCAGTGGCATCGAGCTGCTTCAATTCTTCAGCCGTATACCGGGTGGAAATGGGAAATTCTTTCATGGCGAGGCCAGGTTAATTTTAACAACGATCGTCGTCAACTACGACCGTAGTTGAAAAAAGATGGGCAGCTGTTCGTTTGCTCAATTAAATGAAGGTGGATCAAGGTGCGACGGTCAATCCGACGGCGCCGGCCAGCTTTCTTTGGTTGGCATCAAAGCTGAGGAAGGTGGTCGCTTTGACAACCCGCGCGGTAGCGACGTGCAAAATATCGAACGAACGATGTCCGCCGGTCAGGGTGTAACGATCCGACAGCCGGCGGGCTTCTTCGATGATAGCCAGAAAATCACATGGCGCGATTTGAAGATAGCTGGCCTGTAAATCCGCTTCAAGTGCAGCCAGGGAGGCGAGGGCGTCGGTTGGGGAGATGACTTTGCGGAAGGCGGCGAATCGCAGCGCATTTCCCAGTTCATAGCGACTGAGTGTGGTAATCGTGATCGGCTGATTTTTTCGTCGCACCCAGGCCTTGGCCGACGCGGTGCGCGTATCGTTTCCGTAGAGGGAAAAGAGAAAGCTGGTATCAGCGATATTGACGGCCATGTCAGGTCCCTTGGCTGTCCGCGAGCACGGCGGCGCTTTCGGCCGCGCTTAGTTTGTGCGACCAATCCGCACGCTTGAAGGCGGCGCTTTCCTTCCAATCCAGCTTCCGCGGCGAGACCGGCTGTGGTGGGACGACCTTGGCGACAATTTTGCCGCGCTTGGTGATCTGGACTTCCTCGCCGGCTGAAACCCACCGGAGCACCTGGGAGTAGTGGTTGCGCAGCTCGCGGATGGTCGTCGTCTTCATTGTGCTACAATCATGTAGCACAATTATGACGAGGGCAAGTTTTCTTCGCACCGGAGGGGAGGGCTTCTACATCAGCTGGCCGCCGTTGCCGAGCGCGCGAAACCACTGGATGAGGAAGGGTGTCAGGCCCAGGCCGGCGCCGCCCCCCGCGCAGGAGAAGGCGGCCATGGTGTTGCCGTGCTTGAATTTGATCCAGCCGATGCCGAACGTGATGGCGGCGATAACCCAGAATACTCCGTAGATGATGGAATAGACGGTGGAGACGCCCTGCCAGAATCCGGTGGAGGACGCTCCGCCGTTGTTGGCTTGGTTCCAGTCGATGGTCTGGGCCAGCAGCGTGCTGTCGGTATTGATGATCAGGAAGAAGGCCATCGTGGCGAAAGCCAGGACGCGGTAGCGGTGGGCGGAATCGGATTGTTTCGGGAGCTCGTATGTTTTCATAGGATGGAAAGGACCTCTCCAGTATAGCGTGAAAAACAGCCCTCGGAAAAATTTTCCTGATCCGCGCAAACGGTGCCAGAACGATGCTAGACTGGGCTCATGCGCATCGCGAAGTTGATCCCCATGCTATTGGTCGGCGCCGCGCTCGCGGCCACCGGTTTCGCCCGGGAGCGCGCGGCGCCGCTCGATCCCATCGACGGTTTCGAGTTGAGGCTGCTCGATAAAAAATTCCCCGTTCAAATCACGGCCGGTGGAAAAACCGAGGTGCATGGCGCCCCGGTTTGGGTGTTCATGCCGGAGGCGGGCCGGGCGCAGGCGCCGCTCGAAGATATCACCCAACCAACGGATTTGGATGGCGGCACCACGTTGCTGTCGGCGCCGCCGGACGGATTTGGCCTCCGCGCGCTGAAGCTGCCCATCCGCGAAAGTTTCATCCTGGCGGACGGGCGACAGGCCATCGTCGAAATCCCGGTGTTTATCTATTTTCGACGGGTCGAGGTGCGGGCCCGACTGCCGGATACATCGGAAAGTTCCCAGCCATGAACCCAAGCTTTCCCTATAGCCGGCAGCTCAACCGGCCGATCCGTTACTTCAAGTATTTCACCATGGTGGATCTTTTTTGTGTGTGCATCAGCACGGTGGTGGTCCCGCAAATCTTCGGTCTCCCGTTGCTCCTGGTCGGCTTTGCTTTCTGGTTTGCCTATAATCTGGTCTTCCGAATGGGCCGCCCGCCGGGATACGGCTGGCATTATTTCAAGAGCCTGACGCGGCCCGAATGTTTTAATGCAGGGCGGGGCCGGCGGTGCCGGATGGTGAGGAGGGAATCGTGAGTCAGCCGGCCGTATTTGAAGAGCGACCGTGGGTGCGCAATAATCGCCTTTCCGGCGATCTGCTGGCGCCGCTGCTTCCCAGCATTGCCTTTGAGGACAACCTCATCGTGAACGTCGATGGCAGTTTTGGCCTGGGTTGGCGCTGTGCCTTTCCCTACCTCTTCACCCTGGACGGCGGCCGCAGCGGCCAGCTTTTTAACCAGCTTAAGAAGATGTTTAATGTGTTGCCCGGGGATTTCGACGTGCAGATAATTTTTTCCGGGAGCCAGCGAACAACTGAACTGAAAAAACGCCTCGCCGAGGCACGTCCGGCCGAGGGCATTTTGGCGGACTACGGCGAGGAGCAGAAAAATGACCTACTTAATCGTTTTCAACAAAACGAACTTCGCTGGATGGAGGGGTATGTCGTCCTGATCCGAAAAAATCCCTTTGCCCCCAAGCACTTTAAGCGCCCGGGGAAAAAATCCGCCCTGGCCCGGCTGCAAAGTTTGTTTGCCTCGGCCGAGGCGGAAATTTGCTACACCGAAGCGGAGTGGGAGCGGGTGAAACAAGAGTTCTTCGACTATGCCGACAGCCTGCATGCGGACTTGGAACAGGCCGGTTTTTCGCCGCAGGTGCTCGATCCTGATGGATGCCTCGATCTGCTCTTCAGTTACTACCATGGCGAGGCTTGCGACTCGGGCGGTCACCCGCGCAAGTTCAGCCCGATCGAAGGCCTCCCATTATCGGATCACTATCTGCCCAGTCCATGCCAGTGGGATCGCAACTCAGGTGAGATTCAGCTGGGACGGCGGCGGCTCAAGGTTTGTGTCGTGCGGACGCCGCCTGAAAGCGTCCGGTTCAGCCAGTTCGCCGGATTGCTGCTGCACGGGCACCTGCTCAAGACGAAGTATATTGTTACCTGTCGCCGCGCGGACATCGAGCAGCGAAAGAAACTGGTCAAGGATCGCATCCCTGAATTGGAAGCCCGCGCCCGGAAAGATCCGGAGTTCGTGGTCGCCCACGCGGAAGCTGTGCGCGAATTGTGCGAGCTCGGTGCCGGCACGGAAAAAACCTGGATGATCCAGCAGGTGTTTGTGGTGGGGGGCGACACGCGCGAGGAACTGGATCGCAATGTCCTGGCGGTGAGGAAGGCCGCCGAGGAGGCGAACGGCATGCGCCTGGACGTCGAAACCCATGCGTGCATCGACTTCCTGATCGCGGCGCAGCCTTTCTGGACGCGGGACAAGGACAAACACCGGTTGAACGCCTTCAACACCTCCCAACTCGTCACCCAGCTGCCCACCTGCGGCCAGAGCACGTACTTTCATTTGTCCGATGACACCCTGGCGAGGATCGGCGCCATTTACGAGACCACCTCACAGACGCTCGTGAATTTTTTCCCGCACGAAGACCGTCGCTTCGGCAATGCCAATATCATGATCCTGGGAGCCTCGGGCTCGGGCAAGGGCATGACCGTGAATGATCTCATTGCCCAGATTCGCCTGCGCCATCCGGCCCGCTTTGTGATCATCGACATCGGCGGGTCGTACCGAAAAACCAGCGAAGCCCTCTCTCCCGGCGGGTATTTCGACATGACGCTGAAACAGACCGGCCGGGTGATCAATCCGTTCTACATCGCCGACCTTGAAAAGCGTTTTCCCGATGCGGATGAGATCGACGGGATGGTCCGGTTTGTTGAACGAATTCTCACCGGCCCGGACGAGAAACGGCTGGAGCCCGAACAGATGGCAGTGGTCGAGCAGACGATCGTCCAGCTGTTCCGCGCCGCCCAAGGTGTCCGAGAGGTGACGCTCGGCGATTTTCGAACGCTGCTGCAGGAAAATCCGCGCGGCGAAAAGCTGGCGCAGCGGCTGGCGCGCTGGGTGGGCACGGGAAGTTTTGCCAACATGTTTGACGGGAAAAACCAGCTCGATACGGGCAACTGGCTCACGGTTTTCGACCTCACGGCGATCAAGGAGAACAAACTCGTCTGCCCGGTGATGTTCGGCGTGATTTTCTCGGTCATCGCGCAACTCGCCGCGCGTTATCCGCACGACCTGAAGTTTGTGGTCTTCGACGAATGCGCCGATTTTTTGCGCGACCCGCTGGTGGCCGCCTGCATCGAGACCTGCTACCGGCAGATGAGAAAATTCGGGGTCTCTGTCGTGGGCATGTCGCAAGGCTTGGAGGAGTGGCTCTCGACGAACTCCAAAACGGCCTTCGTCAACAACACCACGCATTTGGTCGTCCTCCGGCAGGACGTCGGCCAGGCGGCGGATCTTATCCGTGACACCTTCAACCTCTCGGAACACGAGCACGGCATCATCACCCGCTTGCAGAGCATCCCCGGAGAATTTTCCCAGGCGCTGCTTTGGCAAAAACTCGGGGAGGGGAAGACCGTCTCCAGCGTTATCGTCAAGCGGCCAACTCCGCTCGGTTATGCCATGGGCACGACGAACCCCCGCGACAAAACCGCATTTCAGGAACTCCGCGATCGCGGGCTTTCTTACCACGAGGCCATTCGCCAGTTCGCCCAAATCTATCCGCAAGGCGTGTCCCGCGGGAAAATAATCCAAAAACCATGAACGCACGCCTCTCCTCATTGCTTGCCCTTGCGATCCTGGCCGGGCTGGTGGCCGGCTGCGCCTCAAGCCCGGTCGGCCAGCCGACCGCCTATCCCACGACCGGCCAGGCGGTCGTGTTGGCCGGTGAGACGGCCGGGGGCGCGTTCCTGGGCAATTCTGTGAACAAAAAAATCGGCGGCCCCATCGGCGCGGTGGTGGGGCTCGGTGCCGGGCTGCTCACCAACAAATACCTCACGGACAATGAGCGGCAGGCCTATGCCGAGGGATATGAAGAGGGCGCGCGAGAGGCCCAGGCCAACATGCTCAAGCAATACTGGGAGGAGAAAACCACGGAAAAACGCAGCGCCGGCGAAGCAACCGGTGCGCAAGCTCCGGCGGAAACGAGCTATGCTGCCGGGGTGGTCGATGGCGTGCGCCTGGGCCCGCGCACCGCGGCTATCCAGGAACTGACCGAGCCCACTAGATAATTCCAGAACCTACCTTATGAAAAAACTGCGCCAGATCATCGCCATGGCGATGTTGATCATCACCAACAGTGGGCTGCATGCCCAGGGAGTGCTGACCTTTGACGTTCAATCCTTCCTGCAGCAACTGGCGCTGAAAACGATTGGTGAAAATCAAGTCTCTGCTCTCGGCCAATTGGTGGGCGTAAACAACCAGCAGCTTTCCGCGGCCAGGGAAATCTATTCGGTGCTGGGCGATCACAATGCATCCGGGCTGGCCAATTTTAATCTCAACGACCTGCAAACGGTGTTAAGGGGAGTGCCAGGGCTCGAGAACACCGACCTGGCCTCCTTGTTTCCAGCGGGCGTGGGCAGCGCCTTTCTCGGTTTGTCGCTGGCGAACTGGCAAAACACCATCGGCAATCCATCGAGTTTGTTCGCGGCCCAAATGGCGCACATGGCCATCGGCGACATCACCCAGCGGGCGGGATTGGCGCCGGACGAAGGCGCTTTCCTGGACTATCTCGCCACGCCGGGAAACCTTCTCGCGAAAAATCAAATGAACCTGGCCCTGTCCGTCAGTCGCTTGCTCACGTCGCACCTGCTGGAGTCGATCCAGACGCAGGCCAAACAAGCGGCCGTGTATGCGACCCAAAGGCAGCAGTTCGACGACCAGGCCAAACAAAACCTGACCCTCGTTGACCGGGCCAAACTGAACAACAACCAGAATACCCTCAGCCTGGACATGCAATTGCAGCAGATGCAGGCGCAGTCCTTGGGCAACTCGGCGCAGGCGGCGCAGCTCGATGCGCAGAACCAGCTTTTACAGCAACAAATGGACCGTGAGGACGTGGACCGCGCTGCGCGGGCCAACGACGACTAGCCGGCGAAGATTAAATGAAAACCCGTGCATTCAAAATGGCTGCTGTAGGGGCGACGTTGCTGGTCGCTTTGCCGGGCTCTTCGCACGCCAACTGGTGGGATTATTATGTCATCATCCAGGCCGGTGGGCAGGTGCAGGATGTCTCGCGCATTGAAAACGAGGCCCGGCAATATGTGCAGAACGTTAACAAGCTGAATCTCGTCGCTTCCGCCGCCGGGAGCGCGCGGGAAAAATTTGTGGCCTGGCAGGCCATGGAAAAAACCATCGGCGATGGCAGCGGTGTGCCGGCCTACATCCCAAACCAGATTGCGGCCTCACCAGCCATGCAGCAGGAGATTGCCCGCTATGCGGAAGATCTTCCGCACACCCCGGAAGGCGCCTGCCTGCAGGATTATCTGCAAAGACAACGGCAGCGCGACCAGGTAATCCAGGCTTACTCCGCCCGGCTCCGGGCCCAAGCACAGGCGGCTGGCCAATCTTCGCTCACCCTCGAACAGTGCGCGGCCACGGGCAATTCCCTGGCTAATCTCGGTTACGACAACCGGCTTCTTCACATCAACGAAGAAGCGGAGGCCAATTCCGTGAAAGGCATCGAGCGGGATGCGCAACTGAAAATGCGCGAATACCGCCTGTCGCGCGAGGAGTCTGACACAATCTGGCCGCAAAAATGAAAACATTGTTTTTGCTGTTTCTATTCATGACCTGCGCCACGGCCTGGGCGCAGGTCAACCAATCCACGGCGCTGGGGCAGATCGAGCTGGCCGAACAGGAGAGAGGCACAGTCGATCCCGCCAACAACGTCTTGGAGCAACACATCGCCAACTACCAAAACTCCAATGGCGGGCCGATGCTCGCAAAAATCGGGGTGCAGTTGGGCAATATCATTCGCAATCCCTACGCCGGCTTGGTGATGACGGTGATCATGACCTTGATGGTCGGGGCCGCCTGGCTTCGGGCGATGCGCGACCAAGCCGCCTTGGGTGAACTGGGTGCCTCCCTGGCCATAAAATTTATCATCGGCATCGCCGTGTTTCACATGCCGTCGCTAGTCTATGGCGTGGGAATGACCGTGAGGGATTTGGGCGCCACCATCGCAAAAATGGCGTTCACCAGCCCGGTGGCCGGACCGACCTTGAGCACAATGAGTATCACCGGTTCGCCCGAGTCGCTGAGTTTTGAGCGGGTTCGGGCCACCGCCATCGACCGCGCCATCCAGGATTTGGGCCAGCCGATGAATGGGGTGGGGGCCAACATGGCCTACCTACTTTACGACCAGTTGGTCGCGCGCGCGGTGTCCCTCGCCGGCCAGGCCGGTGCCAGTACCGCGGCCGATCTCGAGCTGCAAACCGCAAATAAGGAAGGCACCGCCATTGAAAAAAGCCGCATCATCGATGGAAATATTTCTCGGCTCCTGCAAATGCTCGACCGCTCGGATGAGTCGGCATCATTTGCCTATAAAACCTATCGCGTCGGGCCGGACGGCGTGCCGGATACGCAGGCCGGCTCGGACGGAGGGAATTTTGACAATGGAAAGGCGGATGGCATGAACGCATTAAGTGATAACATTGATGCCTCCACCATTACGATAACGACAGCCACGCTTTACACCTGGCTGGGCGAGGCGGATACGATCCGGAAAAATTTTGAGCAACAGGCGGCGCAAGGCAGTTTTCCCTCCCAGGCGGCGTATGCGGCCGCCTACCGGTCGGCCCTCGCCGACTACGGCGATGTGGTTTACATTCGCACCGGCGGGTTCATCAAAAAGACCTTCTGGGAAAACCTGGGCTTTTCGTGCGGCGCGGTGGGCGGGGTGAATTGGTCTTACCTCGGCAATTATGGCGCCAACGACCGCCAGGCCATTGGCGTGGCCCAGAAAAACCTTTCGACCTGGTATGAGAACACCACGGGCCGGCCGGCGGCCAGTTTTTCCCCGGCCCCTCCGGCCGACAACAAGCAGAAGGAGTTTTCAAAAACCATCATCGATACATTGGCCTATTGCCGGGACCAAGTCATCACCCGGGGCGCGATGTACGTGTTCGACATCATTATCGAGGTTTATGTCTTTGTCATCTGGCTGGCCTATCCGCTCTGGTTCTACTCGGGAACCGAAAAGGCGTTCACCGGCGCGCTGAATGTATTTACCGTGGCCTGTCTGACCCCTGCGGTCTTCACGCTCCTTTTCGTCATCTGGGATGCCTTCATCGGGTTCATGATCTATTGGTGCAACGGCGGAGCGATTACCTCTTTATAGGGTATTTTCGATTTAATTGCCTTATCCGCATGCTTTTTCAGCACACGCATTATTTTGTCATTCCGAGCCGTGCGAGGAATCTCTGCTGTTCTTGTCACTTTCCATTCCGGAGATTCCTCGCACGGCTCGGAATGACAAATTTGCCTGTCATGGCTCTATTAAAATCGAAGCCGCTCTAACCCATGCTCCAACCTCCTGTCATGGCCTTTTTGACCGGGATGCTGGTTTCGGCCGTATACTCAGCGGCCATCGTCATATTTTGGGGCCTGGTGTATATGATCGGCTGCATTCTCATCGTCGTTAAGTCCCCGAAAATCTGCAAAGGGATCTTCGCCGGTTCCTGCGGTTTGGGTGCGATGGTAGGCGGAGCCCTGACATCGGTTACTGCGGCGGCGATGGGCATGGGAAAGCTTGGGGTGGCCACCGGAGCATTCGGCGCTGGAAAGGTTGGGCAGGCCGCCAGTGCGGCCTTTGACGTCCCGCTTCCAGGGGGTGCCGCAGCCAAAAAATCCGCCTCAAAATCAGATTCGTCCGGCACGGGATCATCATCCGGCGACGCCAGCCCGTCAGGCTCTCAACCGCCGCCGGCCTCGATGGAGGCAATCCTAGCGACGGGCACTCCAGTAACAAATCACCAGGCAACCGGCGGCGTTTCGCAAAGCGTCATGAGACGCAAATCGAATCACCCGCCGGCGGGAACTATTCTTGGCGCCGATGGCCAGCCGATGGCTGCAAGGAGCAAAGAAATATCCGATGACTAGTGACCAATGCTGAACATCGGCTACCAACTACCAACTACAATGTCCGCTTACGACTTTCCCGACCGCTCAAACCTCTTGCGCTCTGTAGCACTGAGGATGCGTTTGCGCAGGCGCAGGCTCTTCGGCGTCACTTCCACGAATTCGTCCGCGGCGATGTATTCGATCGCGCGTTCGAGCGAAAGCTTCGAGGCCGGGATGAGCCCGGTGGCCACGCCCGAGCCTTGCGAGCGGAAGTTGGTGAGCGCCTTTGCGCGCA
Source organism: Opitutaceae bacterium (assembly GCA_035569995.1). Classification (GTDB taxonomy): domain Bacteria; phylum Verrucomicrobiota; class Verrucomicrobiia; order Opitutales; family Opitutaceae; genus DASRHD01. The sequence continues at coordinate 23,343 of DATMLS010000064.1, forward strand.
CCGCGTTGCACGAAATGTCCTCGTTGCGCGGGTTTTCACCCACGATCATGCCTTCGTAGACTTCCTCGCCCGGGCTGACAAAGAGCTTGCCGCGTTCCTGGACCATCTCGAGGGCATAGCCGGTGGTCGTGCCGGCTTCCGTCGCCATGATGGTGCCGGTCAGGCGCGTGAGCACCTCTCCCGCGTAGGGGCCGTATTCCTTGAAAAGATGGCTGAGCACGCCGCGGCCGCTGGTGGCGTTGACGACGTCGATTTCCATGCCGATGAGGCCGCGGGTGGTGATGGTGGCCTCGATCATGGTCGAGTGGGACAGCTTCTCCATGTTGGTGAGCTGGCCTTTGCGGTTGGCGAGATTCTGCATGATCGTGCCGACGCATTCGTCCGGCACTTCGATCCAGACGGTCTCGAACGGTTCGTAGCGTTTGCCCTCGACGATCCGTTCAATCACGGTCGGCCGGGAGACGAGAAGCTCAAAACCCTCGCGGCGCATGGTCTCGACCAGCACGGCGATCTGCATGGCGCCGCGGGCCTTGACGTTGAAAACGCCGGCCTTGTCGGTGTCGTCAACCTTGATCGAGACGTTGGTCTTGATCTCGCGGTGGAGGCGTTCGCCGAGCTGGCGGGAGGTCACGAGCTTGCCTTCGCGGCCGACGAGCGGGCCGTCGTTGACGCAAAACTGCATCTCGAGCGTGGGCGGGTCGATCTCGGTGAAGGGCAGGGGATGGGCGTCCTCCGCGATGGCGATCGTGTCGCCGATGTCGATGTCTTCAAAACCGGAGATGCCGACGATGTTGCCGGCTTCGCCGGTCGGCGCCTCGGCGGTGCCGAGGCCGGTGAACTCAAAAATCTTGGTGACCTTGGCGCGCATGCGTTTGCCATCGGAGTTGCGGATGACAAAAACCGGGTCGCCGACCCTGACGGTGCCGCCGAGGATCTTGCCGACGGCGATACGGCCGACGTAGTCGCTCCAGTCGATGTTGGAGACGAGCATGTGGAACGGCTCGTTGGGCTTGGCAAAAGGAGGCGGGACGTGGTCGAGCACGGTCTGGAAAAGGGGCGTCATGTCCTTCTTTTCCTCGCCGAGGTGATACATCATGTAGCCGTCGCGGCCCGAGCCGTAGACGACCGGGGCGTCGAACTGTTCCTCGGTGGCGTTGAGCTCCATCAGGAGCTCGAGGACCTTGTCATACATTTTCGCGGGCTCGGCGTTGTCGCGGTCGATCTTGTTGATGACGATCACGACCTTGAGGCCGTGGGCGAGGGCCTTGCGCAGCACGAAGCGCGTCTGGGCCTGCGGGCCGTCGTAGGCATCCACGAGCAGCAGCACGCCATCGACCATGCGCAGTGCGCGCTCGACCTCGCCGCCAAAGTCGGCGTGGCCGGGGGTGTCCACGATGTTGATCGTCTTGTCGTGCCAGTGGACGGAGGTGTTCTTCGCCTTGATCGTGATGCCCTTTTCCTTTTCCAGGTCCATCGAGTCCATGGCGCGTTCCTCGATGTGCTGGTTGGCGCGGTAAACCCCGCCTTCCTTGAGGAGTTTGTCCACGAGGGTGGTTTTCCCATGGTCAACGTGGGCGATGATGGCGATATTACGGATGTTCTGGTTCATGGCTAAACAGGCGGAAAATTCAGGAAAAGCTGAAGAAAGTGCGCGTGGGTTGGGCCAAACGCAAGGCCGAAGGTAGGCGTCGGACAAATGTCACATGAAGGGCCTGCGACATTGAAAAACAAAAAGGCCGGCACCAAGGCCGGCCTTTTGCATTAAAACGTTTTCGGGCAGCGCGCTTACTGCACCGTGACGGGAATGGTCACAGTGCCCGCGCCGTAGCCCTTGAGCACGAGGCTTCCGCTGCCGGCGCGGCCGCCTTGGACGGTGACGGTGACGCTTGAGCTGCCGGCGGGCACGACGACTTCGGGCATGATGACGCTGTCGGGGATATCCGTGGTCACGTCGAGTAGCAGGCCGCCGGCCGGTGCCGTGATGGGCACGGTGAAGGTGAGGGATTGCTGTTCGCCGGTGTGCAGGGTGAGCGAGGCGGGCGAAGCCTGGATGCTTAACGAATCGACATGGAAGGTGCCGACATCCGCGCTGCCGGCCGAACCGTTGATGGCGACTTTATAGCTGTGGTCGGGCTCGACGGCGGGAACGAAGAAATTCAGCGCGGTGGGCGAGGCGTAAACCGTGCGGGCGGGCGTTCCTTCAAAATAAACGATGTCCTGCGGCGTGAAGCCGGAGCCACTCACGCCGATCTGCGCGCCGACGGGGCCGCGGTCGGCCTGGAGCGAGAGCACATAGCGACCGGCAATACTCACATGAATTGTTTCGATGTAGGTCTCGTGATCGGTGGGGACGCCGCCGTTGGTCTCGGTCTTGTAGTTGACCAAAATGTAATATTTGAAATCGGTGCGCCCCGGAGGCAGTTGATAATCGAGCGTGTAGACGTCGCCCTGGCTCTGCTTCATGATCAAATCCTGTTCGTCGATGACGAGGTGCGGCACGATGCTGCCGGCGACGACATTGCCGCCCGTATTCTCGATGCGCGCGGAAATGGTGTAGATCTGTGACGGATTCTCCCGCAGCGTGGTGGGCGTGAGGTTGACGATTTTCAGGTCGCAGCCAGCCAGCAAAAGGAGGCCCACCGCAGCGACGAGCCAGGTAAGGAATTTTCTCGCGTGAGCGGAATGATTTTTATGCATTGGGTTTTTGGGCGAATTCCAGATGGTATACAGAACAGTTTGTAATGAGCGATCTTACGTTAGCGCAAGAAAAAGACGCCAGTGCGACACCGCTCGGGCTCTATGTGCATGTGCCGTTTTGTGCCTCAACCTGCGATTTTTGCGCATTTTATCAGACTTCACCGACCGCGGAAGCGGTGGCCATGTTCCTCTCCAGCCTCGCGCTCGAGGCCGATCTGGCGGCATGGAAGCGGCCGGTGACGACGGTATTCTGGGGCGGCGGCACGCCCGGTTTGCTCGCGCCGCGCGATCTGCTAAAACTCGGTGAAATCGTGCGCAACCGGCTGGGCGGCACGCCGCGCGAGTGGTCGATTGAGCTGGCGCCGGCCTCGGTGACGGATGAGCGGCTGGCGGCATTGCGGGAGGCGGGCATTACCCGCGTATCGCTCGGGGTGCAAAGCTTCCAGCCGGCCTTGCTCGATGCGCTCGGGCGGCGCCATACGCGCGAGCAGGCGTTGCGGGCTTATGCGCGCGTGCGTGCGGCGGGCTTTGCGAGCGTGAACCTCGATCTGATTTTTGCCGTGCCCGGCCAGGATGAGGCGGCGTGGCGCGCCGACCTGCGCGAGGCCGTGGCGCTCGCGCCCGACCATATCTCCACCTACTGCCTGACGTTTGAGGAAGACACGGCCCTGTGGGTGAAACTTTCGCGCGGGCAGGTGAAGCGCGACATCGCCGTCGAGGCGCAGTTCTACGAGCTGACGTGGGCCGAACTCGCCGAGGCCGGCTACGCGCAGTATGAAATTTCCAACTTCGCTCGTCCCGGCCACGCCTGCCTGCATAATCTCAACACCTGGCGCATGCACGAATGGGTCGGCCTCGGGCCGAGCGCGGCATCGCAACATGCCGGCTGGCGCGGTGCGAATGTCGCTGACCTGGAAAAATGGAGCGTGCAGGTCGCCTCGGGCGAACGCATGACGGAGCAACGGGTGCAGCTCACGCCAGCGCTGCTGGCGGAGGACGCCTTGATTTTCGGCCTGCGCATGAACGAAGGCGTGAATCTCGCCGTATTGCGCACGCGCTGGCCGAATGCGCCGTGGACCACGGCCGATGCGCTGGCCGACCGGCTCGCCGCCGAAGGACTGGCCGAGCGGTCGGGTGACTCGCTGCGGCTGACCTCGCGCGGGCGCCTGCTGGCCGACGCGGTGGGCGCGGAAATTCTGGAGAAATTATCCGATCCGGTTTCTGCGTGAAAAATCGGCTTTTTTAACCGCGGATAAACCCTTCTTCGCTAAAGCTACGAAGGGCAGGCGCGAAGTATGGACTCAGCCCTTGCTCCACTCGAGCATCCGCTGGATCGGCACGAGAGCCTGGCTGCGCACCGGCTCGGGCACGTCGACTTCGGGCGAAAGATTTTTCAGCGCGTCGCGGACTTTCTCGATGGTGTTCATTTTCATGAACCGGCAGTCGTTGCAGGCGCAGGTATCGGTCGGCCCGGCGATGAAAGTCTTGTCCGGCACCTCGCGGCGCAGGCGGTGGAGCATGCCGCTTTCCGTGACGACGATGATTTGCTGGGCGGGATTTCCGCGGGCGAATTTCACCATCATCTCCGTGCTGCACACCTCGTCGGCGATGTCGCGCACGGCCTGCACGCACTCGGGGTGGGCGACGATGGGTGCGCCGGGAAACTTCAGCCGGATTTTTTCCAGTGCCTGTACAGTGAACTGCACATGCGCGTAGCAACTGCCCGGCCAGAGCTGCATCTTGCGGCCGGTTTTTTGCGCGACCCACTGGCCGAGGTTCTGGTCGGGCACGAACAGGATCTCGCGGCCGGCCGGCACGCGGTTGACGATTTTCACGGCGTTGCCGCTGGTGCAGATGACATCGCTGAGCGCCTTCACGCCGGCGGAGCAGTTGATGTAGGCGACAGTGTAAACCTCGGGGTGCGCCGCCTTGTAGGCGGCGAGCCGCTCGGCCGGGCAGGAATCGGAGAGCGAGCAGCCGGCGTTGAGGTCGGGCAGGAGCACGGTGCGCCCGGGATTTACGATCTTCGCGGTCTCGGCCATGAAGTGCACACCGCAGAAAAGGATCACGTCGGCCTTCGCCGCCTGGGCCTGGTACGAGAGGCCGAGCGAATCGCCCACGTAGTCGGCCACGCGCTGGATGGATTCAATCTGGTAATTGTGCGCGAGGATGACGGCGTTGCGCGCGCGCTTCAGCTCAAGGATTTCCTCCTGGATCGGCGTGAGCGGCGCAGGCGCGCCGGTACGGGGCGACAGGACGAGCGGTTCGTAGTCGAGGACGGACGGCATGGAATTATAAATGCCCAATGGCCAATGGAGCGCAACTGACGAAAGCATTCTTCGGATTGCCAATGGTCATTGGACAATGAGTCATCGGTCATTCCGCGCGAGACGCGCGGTCACGCCTTCAGCTGCCCGAGCAGTTTCTTGAATGCCGGGAATTTTTTCAGCTCCTCCAAATCCGGGTCCTGCTGCATCCAGTCGGCATCGTTGTAGCCGAGGGCGATGGCCTGCTCGAGCTCGCGGAGCGCGGCGGCCTTGCGCTTGGTCAATGCCAGGCTGCAGGCGAGATTGTAGTGCGCCGTGGCGTTGGCCGGCTCCAGGCGCACGAGTTTGCGGTCCATGCGCAGGCCGTCGGCGATGCGGCCGGTCTTCGTGTAGAGGCCGCCGAGGATTTCGACGACGTCCGTGTAGCGCGGGTCGCGGCGGTGGACGGATTCAAAAAACCTGATCTCGAACTCCGGGTCGGATTTTCGTGGCGTTGACATGTGGTGGAAATTTTCAGCCCCGGTTTTTGCACACGCCGGTTTCGCGGAGGGTGTTGCAATGCGCGTTGACCTGGAGGCGCTGCGATACGGGCGTGAGGCCGAGTTTCGATGACACCGTGCTGCCATACCATTCCATGAACGGCGCGCTGATCTCAAAAATCTTATCGCAATCGAGGCAGATGACCTGCGCCTGCTGCGTGGAGTTGTCGCGGTTGGGCACATAGTATTTTTCACTTGCCCCGATGTCCACCTCGCGCAGCAACGCGCTTTCCGTCATGATGGGCAGGGTGCGGTAAACGGTGGCGCGCGAAACCGAGTCGTCGATGGCGCGGGCGTGGTCGAGCAGCTTCTCCGCGGTGAAGTGGTCCTTTTGGGCGAAAGCCGCATCAAAGATGGCCAACCGCTGGTTGGTCACGCGCAAGCCGCTTTTGGCGAGGTAAACTTTGAACTTTTCGCGGGCCGCGTTAATGCTCACGTCCTAAATGTCGGCAGGGCCGTGCCGCCTGTCAATTCGTTCTCTCGCGCTTGCCTGCATGGCCCGACCGCGCCATGACCCACAGGATGATCGTCGGCGTGCATCCCCTCGCGGGTTTCGACAAACTCCTGCATTACCGCGTGCCCGAGGCGCTGCGCGCGGGCGTCGGCGTGGGCTCGCTCGTGCGCGTGCCGCTGCTCAATCGCCATCACCTCGGCATCGTCGGCGAGATCGGCGCGCCGCGCGATTTCCCGCTGGATAAGCTAAAAACGCTCTCGCAGGCCGTGTATCCGTTTCCCGCGCTGCCGCCCGACCTGCTCGAACTCGCCCGCTGGATTGCCGCCTACTACGCCGCGCCGCTCGATGCGGTCATCGAGGCGATGCTGCCCGCCGCCGTGCGCAACGGCGCGAGCCTCAAGCACGACAAATACCTTGTGCTCGCCCAAAAATTACCTGCGGACGAGCTGGCCAAGCTCGAAAAACGCGCGCCGCAGCAGGCACGGCTTTATCATTTTCTGGGGTTGCAAGCCGGGCCGCAGAAAAAATCCCACGTGCTCAGCCAGCTCGAACTCACCGCGGCGGTGGTATCGGCGCTGGTCAAACGCGGCGTGGTGCGCGAGGAAGCGCGCCGCGTCGAGCGCGTTGCCTATGCCGACGACTTTGCCCGCGGCGAACTCGTGGCCGCACAACCGCACGCGCTCAACGCCGAGCAAAGCGCCGCTGTCGCCGCGGTCGAGGCCGGCCTGGCGGCGCAGAAATTCTGCACGCACCTGCTCCATGGCATCACCGGCTCCGGCAAGACCGAGGTTTACCTGCGGGCGGTCGCGCAGGCGCTCGCGGCGGGCGGCGGCGTGATTTTTCTCGTGCCCGAGGTCGCCCTCACCCCGCAAGCCGTCGCGCGCCTGCGCAGCCGCCTCGCGGCCATCGCCCCCGGTCATGCGACCGTCGTGTGGCACAGCCACCTGGGCGAAGGCGAACGGCTCGACGGCTGGCTCGCGCTGGCGACGGGCGAGGCGAGGGTGGTGGTGGGCGCCCGCTCGGCTGTTTTTGCGCCGGTGCAAAACCTGCGGCTCATCGTCGTGGACGAGGAACACGAGCCGGCCTACAAGCAGGACGAGACGCCGCGCTACCACGGCCGCGACGTCGCCGTGATGCGCGCGAAACTTTGCGGCGCGTCGTGCCTGCTCGGCTCGGCCACGCCCTCGCTCGAAAGCTACGCCAACGTCCAGGCCGGCAAATACCGCCTGCTCACGCTGCTGAAGCGCGTGGATGACAAGAAACTTCCCTCGATCGACGTGGTGGACATGCGCGTCGAAGTCCTGCGCTCGCGCGGGATGACGGTGATTTCCCGCCGGCTGATCGAGGAAATGCAGGCGCGCTTCGAGCGGCGCGAGCAGACGATCCTGTTTCTCAACCGCCGTGGCTACTCGTCGTCCATGCTCTGCCGCAAATGCGGCCACGTCGAGGAATGCACCCACTGCAGCATCGCGCTGACCTATCACCGTGCGGACGAAACGCTGCGTTGCCACCTCTGCGGCGACCAGCGGCCCGCGCCCGCGCGCTGCCCGGAATGCGGCGCGCCCGACATCCGCTGGCGCGGCCTCGGCACGCAGCGCGTCGAGGAAACCGTGCGCCGCGTGCTGCCGCGCGCGCGCGTCGAGCGCATGGATGCCGACACGATGACGAAGAAAAACCGCTTCCGCGAAATTCTCGGCGATTTTCGCCTCGGCAAGATCGACGTGCTCGTCGGCACGCAGATGATCGGCAAGGGCCTCGATTTTCCCAACGTCACGCTCGTCGGCCTGATCGATGCCGACCTGTCGATGCACGTGCCGGACTTCCGCGCCAATGAGCGCACCTTCCAGCTCCTTGTCCAGGTGGCGGGCCGCGCCGGCCGCGGCGACCGCGCGGGCGAGGTCGTCGTGCAAACCTTCACGCCGAAAGCCGAGGCCATCCAGTTTTCCCGGCACGCCGATTACAACGGGTTCGCCGAGGCCGAGCTGAAGATGCGGCGCGATTTTGGCTATCCGCCGTTCCGCCACCTCATCCACCACATCTTCCGCGGACCGAATCCCGAGAAGCTGAAGTTCTTCTCCGAGCAATGGGCGCGCCTGGTGGAAAAAACCTTTGCCGGGCGGGTCGAGCTGCGCGGCCCCGCGCCGTCGCCCATCGAAAAAATCAAGGACGAGTACCGCTACCAACTTTGGTATTTCACCAACCACGTGACGAAACTCGTGCCCGAACTCACGAAACTGCGCGCCGGGTTCGCCTGGCCGGACGACCTGGTGCAAGTGCTCGATGTTGACCCGGTGAACCTGGTTTAGATTGATTATACCATGCGCATATCTTTCATGGGCGGCTGTGGAAAGGACTCACGCCGGGCGGCTTTTCTGGCCGGGTGTGGCATCGGGCTTTTGGCGCTGGCGGCGTATTGGAACAGTTTCTCCGGCACGTTTGTTCTCGACGATACGACCTCGATCCTGGGCAACACGACGATCCGGCATCTCTGGCCGATAGGGCGGGTGCTTTCGCCGCCGGCTCATTCGGGAGTAGGCGGCCGGCCGGTGATCAACCTGTCCTACGCCATAAATTATACCTTGGGCGGCACGACGGCCTGGGGCTATCATATGTTCAATCTGGCTGTGCATATTCTCGCCGGCCTGACGTTGTTCGGTTTGGTGCGGCGGACGCTTTTGCGGCCGGCGTTGAATCCGCGCTTCGGGAACGTGGCCATGCCCCTGGCGTTTGCCGTGGCCGCGCTTTGGGTGCTGCATCCGCTGCAGACTTCAGCCGTCACCTACGTTGCGCAGCGGGCCGAATCGCTCATGGGGCTCTTCTATTTGCTGACGCTGTATTGTTTTGTCCGCTCCGCGGACGAAACAGGCGAGAGGCAAAAGGCGGGGGGCGAGAGACCTGAAAATGAAACGCGGGAGCCGGAGGTGATCCGGCCTCTGGTCTCTGACCTCTGGGCTCTAGCCTCTATTCTCAGCTGTGTGCTCGGCATGGCCACCAAGGAAGTCATGGTCACGGCCCCGTTGATGGTTCTGCTGTACGACCGCACGTTTGTTTCCGGGACTTTCCGGGAGGCCTGGCGCCGGCGCCGGCGGTTATACGTCGGGCTGGCGAGCAGTTGGATACTGTTGGGCTGGCTCATGCGGGATTTGTCGCAACGCGGAGTCGGTTTTGGCCACAACGTCAGCTGGTGGGCTTACGCCCTGGCCGAATGCCGGGTGATTGTGCAATATCTGGAGCTGGCCATCTGGCCGCATCCGCTAGTTTTCGATTACGGAATGAATGTGGTGCAAGGTGCGGCGGAGGCGGCCCTCTATGCCTTGATCATCGCCGGGCTGGCTGCAGCGACGGTGTGGGGATTGTGCCGGCGTCCAATTCTCGGTTTCATCGGGGCCTGGATTTTTATCATCCTGGCTCCGACTTCCAGTGTGGTTCCGGTCGTGGGTCAGCCCATGGCCGAAAATCGCATGTACCTGCCGCTGGCGGCGCTGATCGCGCTGGCCGTGGCAGGCCTCTATACCCTGGGCGGCCGGCGAAGCCTGCCGGTCTTTGGCATGCTGGCGGTTGTCTTTGGATTGCTCACGGCATGCCGCAACGCCGATTACCAGAGCCAGCTGTCCCTCTGGGGCGACACGGTGGCCAAACGCCCCGGAAATGCGCGTGCTCACGACAGCCTGGGCAATGCCCTGCTGGATGCCGGCCGGGTGAAGGATGCGATCCAGGAATACACGACGGCGCTCGGGCTCGCTCCCGATGACCCTCGGGAACACTACAATCTGGGCTACGGGCTGGCTGTTGCTGGCCAGCCGGGCGAAGCCATGGTCCGGTATCAAGAAGCCTTGAAGCTCGATCCCGATTACGTCGAGGCGCACAATAATTTCGGGGTGGCTCTGGCCGCGGCTGGCCGGCTGGAGGAAGCGGTCGGGCAGTATGAAACGGTCCTCAAGCTTCAGCCGGACAATGCCGAGGCTTATTATAATTTGGGCCGGGCCGACTATCAGATGAATCGTCTGCCGCAGGCCATCGAACAATATGGCAAGGCGCTGCAACTCAACCCCGACGGCGTCGAGATCCATGACAACCTGGGCACTGCGCTCGCGCAGCTGGGCCGGTTGCCCGAGGCGATCGCAAGTTACGAGGAGGCTTTGCGCATCGATCCTGGTTATGCCGGTGCGCACAACAACCTTGGCCTGGTGCTGATGAAGGCCGGCCGTGTGGCGGAAGCCGTGGAGCATTTTCAGGAAGCGTTGCGGCTCAAGCCGGCTTTCGCGGACGCCCACCGCAATCTGGGGGATGTTTACCTGCAAGCCGATCGTACGGCCGATGCGATCACGGAGTACCAATCTGCACTCCAGCTCAAACCGGATGATGCCGTGGCTCACACCCGCCTTGGCATCGCCCTCTTTCAGACGGGAAACGTCACGGAGGCGATGAATCACTACCAAAGGGCGGTGGAAATCAGTCCCGATTATGCCGTCGCGCATTACTGGCTGGCCAACACCCTGGCCCAAATGGACCAGATGCCTCGCGCCATCGATGAGTTCGAGGAAGCCCTGCGGCTTGCGCCGGATTATGCGGAGGCCCACAACAACCTCGGCATGGTCTTGATGCAAACGGGCCGGCTCACGGAGGCGATTGCGCATTTTTCCGAAGCTGTCCGACTGGATCCGGATTATGCGAAGGCAGCCGATAACCTGGCCGAAGCCCGCGCCGCGCTGGAGGCGCAGAATGGCCGCGAGTAGAAATAATTCCGCTAATGCAAAATGAGCCTGAAGGTTGTCCCGAAACGCAAAATGCACAGCGCCTCTTTCGCTTTACATTTTGGGTTTTCGGATAGCCTCTAGGAGACACGAAATTGAAAATCTACTTCATGGGCATCTGCGGCACGGCGATGGGCAACGCTGCGCTGCTCGCGCGCGCCGCCGGCCACGAGGTGCTCGGCGCCGACACGGGCGTTTATCCGCCGATGAGCCACGTGCTGGCCGAGGCCGGCATCACCGTGCACGAGGGCTACGATCCGGCCCGCCTCGCAAAACTTGCGCCCGACCTCGTCGTTATTGGCAACGCCATGAGCCGCGGCCATCCCGAGATCGAATGGCTGTTGGACACGCGTGCGCTGCCGTTCACGTCGCTGCCGGCGATGCTGCATGAGTTTGTTTTGAAAAACCGCCGCAACCTCGTTGTCTGCGGCACGCACGGGAAAACCACCACGACCTCGCTTGCGGCGTTTTTGCTGCGCGAAAACGGCCGCGATCCCGGCTATCTCATCGGCGGCGTGCCGCACGATCCGCCTACCGGCAGCCATCTCGGCTCGGCGGCCGATCCGTTCGTCATCGAGGGCGACGAATACGACAGCGCGTTTTTCGACAAGCGCAGCAAGTTCATTCACTACGCGCCGCACATCGCCGTGCTCAACAACCTCGAGTTCGACCACGCCGACATCTTCCGCGACCTGGCCGACGTGCAGCGCACGTTCAGCCATCTCGCTCGCATCGTGCCGCGCAACGGTTTTATCGTGATGAACGGCGACGACGAAAACCTTCGCGCGCTCGGCCCATTGCCGTGGACGCGGGTCGTGAGCGTGGGCACCGGGAAGGAGAATGACCTGCAGATCGTCGATTTCGCCGAGACGGCGACGACTGCGTTAGCGTCGGCGTCGGCCGAGGCCAGCTTCCGGCTCGTGTGGCGCGGCACGCCGTGGGGCGAAGTGCGCTGGTCGCAACCCGGTTTGTTCAACGCGCGCAACGCCGCCATGGCGGCTTGTGCGGCGGGCCTGGCCTTGGCTGGTGAAAAGCCGGGCGCTGAAAAGGTGGAACGCGCCGTCCCGGCGCGTTCTGAGCGCGTCGGGGCCGCCGCGCTCCACCTGCCGAATCTGCCGGACTTACTCAGGCTTGATGCTTTGGCACGTTTTCGCGGGGTGAAGCGCCGCCAGGAAATTTTGGCGGCCACGCCCCGGCTGACTATCATCGAGGATTTCGGCCATCATCCCACGGCGCTGGCCGAGACGCTACGTTCGTTTCGCGCACGATTTCCAGGCGCGACGATCACGGTTGCCTTCGAGCCTCGCAGCAACACCGCGCGCACCAAGGCGCTGCAGGCGGGCTTCGTCCTCGCGCTCGCACTGGCCGACGAGGTTTACCTCGGCGCGGTCAACCGTGCGGAAAAACTCGCCGCGGACGAGCGTTTCGACACTGACGCCGTGGTCCGGCAGCTCGGGACGCAGAAGGTGCGCGCCCATGCCTTCGCCGACAATCAGGCGCTCCTGGCCAAACTCTCGTCCGATGCGCTGGCGGCGTCGGATCGTTCGCGCGTGGTGGTATTTTTCACCAACGGATCGTTCGACGGGATTATTCCTAAATTCACCGCGGCGGCGGTAAAATCGATCCACCACGGATAACACGGATATGCACGGATGGATATTTTGTCATTCCGAGCCGTGCGAGGAATCTCGCTTGTAACGTAATACGTTACAAACAAAGCAGTGGGTCTGTTCGTTTGTAATATAATACGTTACAAATAGAAATTTGAGTTCATCCGTGTACCGAGCCGTAGGCGACATTGGACAATCCGTGGTCACGTCAGTTTCAGCGCCTCAAGTTTTTTTGCGAACGCCGCGTCGCTGAGCACTGGTTCGCTCGCGTGGGCGGCAAAATCGAGCGGCACATCGACCCACGATTTGCAGCCGCTCATTTCCGGGGTGACCTCGAGCGGGGCAGGTTGCACCAGCCGGTGCACGCGCACGGCGAATGCGTGCAGCCCCGGCGGCTGAGCCCAGTTGAACCGCTCGCGAATGGTTTCTTCCGACCAGAGGTGAAACGCGTCGAGCCGGGCGATGGTGGCCCAGTCGGACAAAAAGACCTGCTGCACGACCTCGGCAAAGTAGCGGAGAGGGATAATTGAATCATTGCGGGGTGGGGACACCCCGCCCAGGCTGACGCACTGGTCGCCGCCCACCCGGGTAAAAAACTTTTGGGCCGCCGGCTTGGTCTTGGCGAGTTGCTCGTGGAAATGCGTCGGGAAAAGCCAGAATTTTCCGGCTTTCACCTGAAACCCGCCGCCATCCTCGGCTATGCCACCCTTGCGCAGGATCAAAATTTGTTCGCCCGCGCCCAGCGCCTCAACGATGACGTGCCATTCTTTGAAGGCGGGGCTCATGGGTTATCCATTTTATTTTTCCGCGGATAACGCGGATAAGCGCGGATGTCTAAGGCAGAAGGATTGGATTGAGATGTAGCCGGCCTCGCCCCTCGACAGGCTCGGGGCCCTGAGCTTGTCGAATGGGCTGAGGCCGGACCGGGGTCAACGACCCCGGCTACAATTTCCCAATCCGTGTCATCCGTGGTCAAAAACTATTGGGCTTGTTTTGCGACTTTGAATTTCGCGGGCTGTTCGCCCACCGGCAGCGCGAGCAAGTCGTAGTCGTGGTAGCCGTTGATTTTCACCTCGGCGAATTCGCTCACCGGCAGTTCGCGCGGCACGTAAACGCGGCCGTCGATGTCCGGCGCATCCGCTTCGCCACGGGCGACGCCGGGTTCCTCGACCAGCACCTTGAGGATGCGGCCGACCTGGCCCGCGCTGACCTGGGCGGCAATGTCTTTTTGCAGCGCCATCAGGCGATGCCAGCGCTGTTCTTTTTCCTTGGCGGAAACCTGTCCGTCCATCTTGGCCGCGCGCGTTCCGTCCTCCTGCGAGTAACGGAAGACGCCGAGGCGCTCAAATTTTGCCTCGCGAATGAAGTCGCACAATTCGTCCACGTCGGCCTCGGTTTCGCCGGGAAAGCCCGCGATAAACGTCGTGCGCAGGGCGATGCCCGGGATGCCGGCGCGGATGCGCCGCACCAGGTCGCGAATGTAGTCGCCGCTCGTCTCGCGCTGCATCGTCGTCAGCATGTGGTCGCTGATGTGCTGCAGCGGCATGTCGACGTAGCGGGCAACCTTCGGGCAGTCGGCAATGGTGGCGATGAGCTCGTCGCTCCAGTGCGCGGGGTGCGTGTAGAGCAGGCGGATCCAGAAATCTCCCTCGATGGCGTTGAGCTCGCGCAGCAGGGTGGTGAGCGCGTCACCGCGGGAGGAATCGACGGGCGTGCGCGGATTCGGCCGCTGCTCCCAGGTGTCCATGCCGAAGAAAGTCGTGTCCTGTGAAATCAGGTTCAGCTCCTTTACGCCCTCGGCGACGAGCTGGCGCGCCTCGGCGACGACGCTCGCGACGGTGCGGCTGCGATGCCGCCCGCGAATCTGCGGGATGATGCAGAAGGTGCACGGGTGGTTGCAGCCCTCGGCGATCTTAATGTAAGCGAAGTGTTTCGGTGTGAGACGGAACCGCGGGGTGTCGTAGTCGGGGATGTAGGTGGATCGCCCCTCGATGAAAGATTTTGGAGCTTCTTTTTTGCCGCGCTCCTTCGCGTAAATCTCCTCGATGATGGGCGCGATTTTTGTGAGCTGGTCGAGGCCGATGAAAGCGTCCACCTCGGGCATTTCGCCGGGCAGGTCCTTGGCGAAGCGCTGCGACATGCAGCCGGCGACGATCAGCTTCTGCTCCTTGCGGCGTTTGCGCAGTCCGCGGTTCTGGTGCACCTCGAAAATGTGGCTGATCGATTCTTCCTTGGACGAATCGATGAACGAGCAGGTGTTGACAATGACCACGTCGGCCTGGTCCGCCTCGGGCACGACTTTCATGCCGGCCTGGTGCAGGTGGCCGACCATGATTTCGCTGTCCACGAGGTTCTTCGCGCAGCCGAGGGAGATGAGACTGACCTTGATCATGTCGGGTGGGTAGGGCGCGTTATCCTTAACGCGCCGTCGGTATTCGAGGGCGGCGGATTAAGGATAATCCGCCCTACCTTAAAAATCCTGAATTCAAATATGATTGATGGCAGGCAGCGTTTACGCGGTTCAATGACGAAAAAACCGCGGCGCGGGCCGCGGTGGCGTGGAACGAAGACGCGGACGCGACCTTACTTTTTCTTGGCGGCAGCCTGCTCACGGGCCTTGCGGCGCTTGAGGTAGGCGGCACGACGTTTACGTTTGATGACTTTATTGAATTGTTGGCCCATGGTTAAAAGGAGAAGGGTTAAGGATTCAGGCTAGCTGCCCGGAGTCAAGAGCGGGCGAAGGCCTTCGGCCGTTCAAGGTTCCCGGTTTACGGCTCAGCATTCGGAGTTTGTTGATCCTCGTTGGGCCTGTCCTCCGTCTTGTCCGCCATAGCTTCAGCGACGGCGGAAGCTTTGGTGAAGGAGGATGTCGGATGTTGAATGTTGGATATTGGGCGTTCGAGGAGGCCTTCGTGGCCGACGGCTCGGTTGCCCTCGCGGCGCCAGCGATAGACGAGGGGGCCGCGTTCGCGATCGAGTTGCTTGAAGAGCGCGGGGTCATCGCGCTTTTGCAGCATAAGCTCGGCGATGCCGGTGGCGTCGCAGTTGAGAAAGCGCACGTAGCCCTTGAAGTATTTGGGCCGGCCGATGATGCGCGAAAGGCCGTCGGCGGGCGGGGCGGCGTTGGCGCGCTTGTCCAGGGCCAGGAAACTGTAGGGCACGCTGCGCAGGTCGATGCCGGCGCGCGCGCCGAATTTCACCCAATTGCCATCGGTATAGGCCTCGGGCGGCGGTGGCGCGAAATGATGGCACCAGTCGTGTTCGCGGCCGGGCGCGAGCAGGCCGCACGCGTTTTGATGCGTGCAGGGCGCGACGACGTGAAACTCCGTGCGCAATTCCTCGCGAATCTGTTGCAGCGCGCGGCTGTCGGCGTGCGTGCCGGGTTCGACCCAGAGAACGGCGGTGGCGCGCTGCACCAGGACGAGCAGCTCGGTGCGGGCTTCCGGCGAAAGTTCGTTCAGGACGTGGCTGAGCACCAGCAGCCCGATGGGATCGCTGTCCGGGCGCCACCGCGGGACGCCCATGGTGGGAAATTTCGCGCGCGCGGCCCGGGCGGCGAATTCAACGGCCTCCGGCGAGTGATCGTGCAGATGCAGGGCGGAAAAATTTTCCGCGCCAAAAAAAGCCACCACGCGCCGGCCGGCAACGCCGCTGCCGCAGCCCCAGTCGAGTATGGTGGTATTGGCCGGCGGCGTCCAGCCGCGCAGCCGCAGCTCGTGCAGCACGGCGTCCCATTTCCAGCCGATGCGTTCGCCGAAGGTCAGGTCGTAGGCGGCAAGGTCGCTGGCAGACTGCCAGTAAGGGCCGTTCGCGGCGGTGCCATTGAGGAAACCGTCGCGCAACCGGTCGAGCGCCCGCCAATCGAGATTTTTCAGGGTCATGTGAAGGGATTATACGAAATATTTATTAAAGGGGACTTTGGGAGGTGGAACGCGCCGTCCCGGCGCGTTCAGAGCGCGTCAGGGACGACGCGCTCCACCTAGAATCCAGTTTTGTTGGCATTAAATGTCGGTGAGCGCGAAACCCAAATGTTGGGCGAGGCGCTGCTGGCGGATGCCGTAAAATTGCGCGAAGGCGCGAATCTTCTTCGCGGTGTTGCCATCGCCGGGCGCAGCGGATTTTTCCGCGACGATCATCACGTTCTTTGCGGTGTGATCGGTAGAGATGAACTCGAAGACCTTGGTGCGGTAGCCGGCCCATTCGAGCAGGAGCGCGCGCAAGGCGTCGGTGGCGAACTCGGCGTGACGTTCCTGGAAAATTCTGTGCCGCAAGGCGGGCGCGAGGACGGGCGGCGCGCTCAGTTGCGGGCGGAGTTCCTTCTGGCAGCAGGGCGCGACGACGAGGAGTGCCGTACCGGCGGCGATGCCGCGGGCGAGGGCATCGTCCGTCGCCGTGTCACAGGCGTGGAGCGCGATGAGTACGTCGAGGTGGCCGGGCAGAATGGCGTTGGTGATGTCGCCCGTGATGAACTCGAGATTGGAAAAATTCGTTTCGCGGGCGACACGGTTGCAAAGCTCGACCAGCTCGCTGCGGCACTCGATGCCGCGGATGCGGGCACGCGGGCCGAGCAGCGCGGCCGTGGCGAAGGTGAGGTAGCCTTTGCCGCTGCCCATGTCGGTGACGGACAGTTCGCGGTCGGCTGGCAAATTTGCCTCGGCCAGGAGATGGGTCAGGAGCTCGGCAAATTTTTCGATCTGGCGGAATTTATCGGCCATGCCGGTGCGCGGGCGGCCGCGCTCGTCGGTCACGCCCAGGGCGCGCAACCACGGCGCGTCGGCCGGGATGAGGTGAGCCTTGGCGCGGTCGTGGGTTTCCGCCGCTGGCGTAGGCGCAGAAGAAAGGCTTTTCACGCGCAGGTGACCGTGGCCGTCGTCGCCCGTTTCGAGTTGGGCGGTTTGCGCGGGGGTGAACAGGTGCGCATCGAGAAACGTCGTGCCGATGAGTGGTTCGAGTTGCGCGAGCGCCTCGGCCGGCGGAAAATTTTTCGTGATGTCGCGGGTGGCGTGGCGCCAGACGAGGCTGAGGTGCGGGCCACTCTTGAGCGTGACCGGCCGGGCAAAAAGATTTTTGAGCGACGGTTCGGCGGTGCCGGCGCGCGGTTTCCCCAGGGTGAGCTTGACCAGCGTGCCATCGCCGGCAGCGGCACGGAGCAAGCTGATGAATCTTTCGCGGGCGTCGGCGGGCATGGTTGCTGAGTAAGGAAGAATCGATGGCAGGAAGACATATCCTTCATTCAGGATGACGTCTTATCGATCACAAACATCGGATACTGCCCGTAACGACCGGCCAGCCGCGGAAAATAGTCCTCAAATTTTTTAACCAAGGCCAGCGTCAGCCGCCCAAAGCCGTGATCGGAGAAGAAATGAATCTGAAACAACATGCTCACGGCACTCCACACCCTTAGCTTTGCGCCATGTTTACCCGCAATTTCCCGTGCAAACCAGTTGTGGTTTTGCGGCGAAAAATAAAGGGGGGGCGTGGCGGAGGCTGAAGACGTTCCACACGCCACGGCGTCGCCTTTCGGCCGAAGGGCATGCTTGATGCGGCCTAATTTGCGTCGCAGAGCGAAGGAAAAATTCATCGCGACCGATGAAGCCCAAACATAGACGATGACCACGCGTCCCCCCGGCTTTGTCACTCGCACCAGTTCATCGACCGCAGCGGTCTGCTCAGTTTGCGGAACATGGTAAACGGTGTGCAGCGAGATCACAGCATCGACCGCACCCGATGCCAGCGGGAGGCGGGTAATGTCGCCGAGCAGGTAGAGTCCGGCGTCGCCGAGCTTCGCGCGCGCTTCGCGAAGGGCCCGGATCGAGAAGTCCACGCAGATGCGGACATCGTAATGCCGCGAAAACTCCAGGTACTCGGTGTGCGGAATCGAGCCGGAGGCCACATCGAGCAAATATTTGCCTCCGGATAACTCGCGGCCGATTCGCGTGTTGCAATATCGCTGGTAGGCCTGCGCACACGCACGCGTGTCGGTAAACTGCACGGTATCATTAAAAAGTCCGCTTTCTGACTTCACCCAGCCGTACTCGTCGTAGAAAGATTGCACGACTTTCTTTTCCGCGGCGATGGAGGCGGTCTGGATGGCGTTTGCTGCGACCAAAGCCAAATCCGCCAGCAGCCAGACAATCGAATCCTCCACGCGATAAATCTCGCTCCGTTGCGGTGTGCCGAGCGCGAAAGTGAGCGGAGTCCGGGCCGGCGTACCATCGCGGTGCAGCACGGTGCGTGCTTCGAGGCGTCGATTGTTTTCGGCTAATTCTTCCGGAGTAAGGATCGAGAGAGGATTTCCGGTAATCGGGCAGCGCAGGATTCCAAGACACTGGGCGATTGTCGCTGACTCCATTGGAGGGGAAGCTTGTTTTCGGGCGTGGCAAAGTCGAGTGGCAACTCGATCGTCAGGCCCTGCCTTATTACGTTGGATCCCATTGCTTCACGGGGTTGCGAGAGGCAGCGGGCGGGAATTTCCTGGTGATGTTCGCGGGTTGTGATGACCGGCCGGCAAAAAGATGAGACAAGGCGAGGGGATGCTTCTGCTGTAGAATCCCTGCTTGCAGAGAAACGGAAAAGGGATGCAGAATATTATATGAGCAACCCCGGTGGGCGTCTGCGCAAGAATCCAGAACCTCTCTCGCACCGGATTCCCCGGCAAATCGAGAAGGTGATCAGGGAAAAAGATACCGCAGGTCGTCTTTTGCATTCCTTTCTGTGAACAACGGCGATTTACCGCATCAGATTCCGTTACGTCGGCAGGTTATGGTCGCGGGCGGAATCATCATTCTGGCGGGACTGATGTCATATTCCAACAGTTTCGCGGGACCTTTTGTGCGGGATGATGTGCCTTCGATTGTGCAAAATTCAACGATCAGGCATTTGGAGAAAATAGGTTCGGTCTTAAATCCCGCCCAAAACTCATTGGTGGGAGGACGCCCTTTGGTTAATCTGTCCTATGCTCTCAACTACGCAATAAGCGGGACATCGGTTTGGAGCTATCATGTGTTGAATCTGTTGATCCATCTGCTTGCCGGGTTGATATTGTTTGGCGTGGTACGGCGAACCCTGCTGCTGCCCCCGCTGCAGCGGCGTTTCGGCCAAGCTGCCCTGCCTCTGGCTATTGTCGTCACTATTTTATGGATCGTGCATCCGTTGCAAACCGATGCGGTAACATACATATCGGAGAGGGCGGAATCGCTGATGGGCCTGTTTTATCTTTTGACGTTGTACGGTTTCATCCGGGGAGCTTCATCTTCCACTCCATGCCGATGGTTTGCCTTTTCCGCGACCGCCTGCTGCCTTGGAGTATTGGCCAAGGAGGTAATCGTAACCGCTCCGCTGATCGTACTGCTCTATGATCGTACTTTTATCAGCGGAAGCTTCAGTGAGGCTTGGCGGAAACACCGATGGCTGTATTGGGCATTGCTTGGCAGCTGGCTGCTGACCATCCGGTTGCTGGCAGGGATAAACGACCGGGGCGTCGGTTATGGCCTGGGAATAAGCTGGTGGACTTACGCGCTGACCGAATGCCGTGTTGTTGCGCAATACCTTTGCTTGGCCTTCTGGCCGCATTCGCTGGTTATTGACCACGGTACGTCGTGGGCAAAAAATGCCCGCGAAATTGTGCCTTATGCGTGTGTTCTGGTTTTGTTGATGGTTGGCACTACCATTGCGTTGTATCGGCGAACTGCCGTCGGTTTTCTCGGCGCATGGGTGTTTCTCATCCTAACCCCGACTTCAAGCGTGGTTCCGATTGCATTTGAGCCCATGGGTGAACACCGCATGTATCTTCCGCTGGCGGCATTAGTCGTCTTATTTGTCATTGGAGTTTATTCTTGGATCGGGCAAAAGAGCGTGATCCTGTTTTCAATTTTAGCCGTAACAATGGGGCTGGCGACAAGACAGCGTAACGACGACTACCGCACGGAGATCGCCTTATGGACCGACCAGATGCATAAGCGCCCCGAGAATGCGTACGCACATGTCATGGTGGGGGTATCATTGCTTCATCTCGGCCGAACCGCGGAGGCAACTGAGCAATTTCAAGAGGCGGAAAGGTTGGACCAAACCATGGACATGCAATTCAAAGGTATCGGGGTTGGGCTGTTGAGAAATGGCCAGCCGACCGAGGCGATAAAATATTTTAAGGCCGCCGTTCAAATGAAGCCGGACTCTATTGTAGGTCATTATTATCTCGGTATTATCAACGCCCAATTGGGGATGCTTGCCAATGCAACCGCTGAATTTAATAAGGCATTGAGCATCGATCCTAATTTTGAACCGGCGCGTGCCCAGTTGAGCCGTTTAAATAACCACAACCAATAGCCGGCTCGGGTGATCGCGTCCTGACTAATGTCTGTCAGGCACGGTCACAATCCGAGGCACGATCAAAAACGGCAGAAACTCGGTCGTCATCGCCTGTTCGACGGTGACTTTGCCTTTGGCGAGGATGCCGAGGTCTTCGAGTTGCTGGATTTGCTGGGCGAAGCGCGTGGGGTCGAGGCGGCCGATTTGCTGCGGGCCGGCGCCAGGATCGCGGCCGGTGACGAGTTTTTCATCGATGATCATTTTGCGCGAGAAGGCCATGAAGTCGTCGGTGTTGGCGGGGTTGGCCTGTTTCAGCGCCTCGTGCGCGGGCGTGGGATCGCCTTCGAGGTAGTCGCGCCAGCCATGGATGTAGGCGCGCATGAAGGCGCGGAGCTCGGCCGGATGCTCGCGGGCAAACTTACGGTTGGTGATGAGCACGGCATAGGCACGGAAGCCGGCGTCCCATGTGGAAAGGAAGCGCGGCATTTTCCCGCCAGCGTGCACGATATGATAAGGCTCGGCGATGTAGTAGCCCTGCTGGATGGCTTCCTTGTTGCCGAGAAACGCCGCGACCGAGAAGTTCTGCGGGACGATGTTGAAATCCAGGCCGTATTTCTTTTTCAGAAACGCGAGAAAGGCCCACTCGGGCCGCGCGATGATGGTCTTGCCCTGCAAATCCTCGAAGCGGTGCACGGAGCTCGCGGGATGCACGAGCAGGCCGGACGGATCGTCCTGGAACACGGCGCCGATTTGGATGACGGGTATGCCTTCGGCAATTTGTAGCAGGGTGTTGGTGCTGTCGGCCTGTCCGATGTCCGCCTGGCCGGTGGCGATTCTCGGCATGACAAACGCATTGGGACCACCGGGGACGATGGTGACGTCGAGGCCTTCGTCGCGGAAAAAGCCTTTGGCCAGGGCCTGATAAAAGCCGCCGTGCTCGGGCTCGGCCACCCAGTCGAGCTGCACGGTGAGCGGGAAGAGTTTGGCCGGTTCGGCGCGGGCGACGGTGGAGATTACGACCAAAGACAGGATGGCAAAAATATGGGAGACTTTCATGATTTTGTTTACCGCAGATTGCGCGGATGAACGCGGATGTTTTTTATGTCATTCCGAGCCGTGCGAGGAATCTTGATTAGTCATTAAGAAGACGTGAGATTCCTCGCACGGCTCGGAATGACAATTCATCTTATCCGCGGTGGTTGTCATTTCATTTGTCGGTGCGTTCGAATGAATCGTGCCACTTGTGCAGCGCGAGCCAGCTCAGGCCGAGCACGGCTGAGACGAAGATGAAGCCGAGAGCGCAGGTGACCGCGGCGGTGGCGAAGAGCGCAGGGTATTTCGCCTGGCTGCTGTAGATGATGGCTTGGAAACCGAGGCCGCCGCCATTGCCGGCCGAACTGCCGGCGGTGTAATCGCCCACGAGTGCGCCGATGGGCGCGAGGACAGCCGCGATGCGTAGGCCGGTGAAAAAATACGGCAGGGCTGCAGGCACGCGCAGAAGAAAAGTTTCCTGCCACCCTGAGGCTTTGTACATTTTGAAAAGATCAACGAGGTTGCGATCGGTGGAGATGAGGCCCTGCGTGGTGTTCACGACGAGCGGGAAAAAACAGATGAGAAACGTGATGATGGTGACGCTCTTCAACCCCGGCCCGACCCAGAGCACAAGGATGGGTGCGAACACAATGACCGGAGTCATCTGCAAGATCATCAGGTAAGGATAGAGGCTCACGCGCACGAGCGGCGAGAGCGACAAGCCGAGCGCGAGCGCAAAACTGACGGCGGTGGCGAACACGAAGCCGAGGAGTGCGCCTTCGGCGGTGTTGAGCGCGGCGTGGGCGAGTGTGTCGCGGTTGTCGGCCAGGGCGGCCAGGACCTGGCCGGGCGTGGGCAGGAGAAAGCGGTTGTCCTCGTTCAAGGAGAAACACACGGCATACCACGCTGCGATGAAGAGCGCGCCGGTCGCGGCAGGCAGGAGGATATTGAGCAGTTTGCGCGGCATGGGTCAGGCGGCGTTTTCGACGGAGCGCAGCAGGCGGGAAACTTCGGCGACGAGCTGCTGGTATTCGCGCGACTGGCGCGTGTCGGCGGTGCGCGGGTAGGGCAGGTCGATGCGCAGCTCGCGGTGCAGCTGGCCGGGGTTGGCGCTGAGGATGAAGAGCCGGTTGGACAAAAACACGGCCTCGGCGACGGAGTGGGTGACAAAGAACGCGGTCCACGCCTGCCGCTGGCGGATGGCGAGCAATTCTTCGTTGAGATGCTCGCGCGTCATTTCATCGAGCGCGCCAAAGGGCTCGTCGAGCAGCAGGATCTTGGGCGCAACGGAAAGCGCACGGGCGATGGAGACGCGCATTTTCTGCCCGCCGGAAAGCTGACGGGGATAAAAATCTTCGCGATCGGCAAGGTCGACGAGCGCGAGGGCATGTCGGCGCGTCTCGGCGCGGTGCGCGGCGGAAGCGCGGCGGAGCCGGAGCGGCAGCTCGACGTTTTTTCCCGTGGTGAGCCAGGGCAGGAGCGTCGGTTCCTGGAAAATGAAGGCGAGATTGTGGGCGGCCTTTTCGGGCGCGGCGCCTTCGATCGTGACCGAGCCGGCGGTGACCGGGCTGAGGCCGGCGATGAGCTTGAGCAAGGTGGATTTGCCGCAGCCGCTCGGGCCAATGAGGCCGATGAAATCGTCCGGTTGTGCGGTGAAATTGAGGCGTTCGAGGATGAGCGGGCCGTCGCCGTAGCGTTTATCGACGTCGCGAAACTCAACGATGGGCGGCGGCGCGGGCATGGAAAAATTCAGCCGGGCAACACCGCCGACCGCAAGCCTGTCCGCCATCGTCCCCATCCGCGCTGCTGCGCGAAATGCCCACCCATCCCTATTTAAGGTCGTCGAGGGCGTCGGCCGCCGGCTTGAGGTGAGGATCGATGGCGAGGGCGGCCTGGTATTCCTTGCGGGCCGCGTCGGTCTCGTCCTTTTTCTGGTAAATGTTGCCGAGGCGGTAGTGCGCGTAGGCGAGGCTGGGCTGCGTGTCCTTGGGCGTGTGCGTGAGATATTCCTTGAGCGCGGCTTCGCCGCGATCGAGGCGCTGACCGGTGGTCGCGGCAATATAACCGATTTGATAGAGGGCGGCGATCTGGTTGGGATGATCCTTGAGCAGGCTTTCAAAGGCATTGAAGGCGTCATCATATTTTTTCTCGGCGATGCAGATCTCACCCTCGATTTGCGCGCCGCGGAGCGGATCGCGTTTCTTTATTTCGTCGGCCTGGGCGTGGGCCTTGTCCATGCTGCCGCCAATAAACCACGGCGACATGCGGTAGAAGGTGGCGAGTGCGGCGCGGGCCTCGATGTTGTCGGGATTGAGCTCGACGGCCCGGAGGAACGCATCGCGGCATTTGCAGGCCTTGCTGATCGAGCTGTGCTGTCGTGCATATACGCCGTAAGCGCTGCCGAGCCAGAGAGCGTAGTCGGAATTCTTCGGGTCGCCGGCGGTAGCTTGCTCCAATTCGTCGATGGCGTTGTCGGCGTCGTCGCGATCGAACGCGATGCGGCCAAGATAATAATGGACGGCGGCGTTTGACGGCTCGCTGGCGGCGAGCTTCTCGAACGCGGCCCGGGCGTCGGGAAAGTGTTTGGCCTGGAAGAGAGCGACGGCCTGGTCGAAGTCCGACGCCGCGGTGCGCCCGGCACCGAGCAGAAGGCAGAAAAGGACGATGGGGAGCCAGCGGCGGGATAGAACGTGCATGATAGCTGAGTTTGTCCCGAGCGGGGTTGGTTCCAAATATCGCCGGACTTTACCCCAAAGTCACTCGTAGCGCAACGCATCGATGGGGTCGAGCTGCGCCGCCTTGCGCGCCGGATAAAAACCAAAGAAAATGCCCACGGCGCCGCTGAATAGCAGGGAGATGACCACCGAGGAAGTCGAAACCAGGGTCGTCCAGTGGTTCAAGTGGGAGAACATTTGCGCACTGCCGATGCCAAGCAGGACGCCAAGGCCGCCGCCGATCAAGCTGAGCACAACCGCCTCGATCAAGAACTGGGCGAGGATGTCGCGCCCGTGCGCCCCGACGGCCATGCGGATGCCGATCTCGCGCGTGCGTTCGGTCACGCTCACGAGCATGATGTTCATGATGCCGATGCCGCCGACCAGAAGCGACACGCCCGCGATACCGCCCAGCAGATAGGTCATGGTGTTGGCTTGGGCGCTGACAGCGTTTTGAATCTCGTCCTGGCCCCGGATGGTGAAATCGTCTTCGTGGCCGCTGGTATCGATGATGCGATGGCGCTGGCGAAGCAGGTCGGCGATGTCACTTTCCACCTGTTTCTCGGCCTCGGCCGATTCAGCCTGGACATTGACCCCGTTCAAATTGGTGCGTTTCGAAACGCGTTTCATTTCGCTGGTGTAAGGCACAATCACCACGTCGTCCTGATCCGAACCTTGGATGGAAAGACCTTTGATGCTCAATACACCGAGCACTTTAAAGGGGATGTTTTGGATCCGCAAAGTCTGGCCGATGGGGTCGTCAGCGGGGAACAATTGGTTGACGATCGTTTGCCCAATGATGCAAACCTTGTTGGTGCTGCGGATGTCTTGTTCGGTGAAGAGGGAGCCTGAAGTCAGAGGCCAGCTGCGGATCATGAGATAGTCGGGCCCTTCGCCCAGGATCTGCGTGCTCCAGTTAAGTCCATTGGCCAGGACTTGCTTGCGATCGCGCACTTCAGGGCTGACCGTGATCACCCCGCGCACTTCCTTTTGGATGGCCAACGCATCCTCCACGGTCAGGGTGCCCGCGCCACCCATGCCGCTGCGGACGCCGCCGGCGGAAAAATTGCCGGAGAAAACAAGGACGACATTCTGGCCCAGACTGGCGATCTGTGATTCGAGCTGCGATTTGGCGCCATTGATAATGCTGATCATGGAGATGACGGCGGCGACGCCGATGATGATGCCGAGCGCAGTGAGCACGGAGCGCATTTTGTTGCGGCGCAGGGCGCGCAGGGCGGCGATGATGGTGGAGAAAATTCGCATGGCGGTCCGTCGGGTTCAGGCGGTGAGCTTGGCCGCGGTTTCCGCCGCTCGCAACTGGCGCAATTCAGCTTCGGCGATGGAGCGGTCGGCAACCTGCACGTCACTGACCAGCTGGCCGTCGCGGAGGATGAGGTTGCGTTTGCAGAAATGCGCGATGTCGAGTTCGTGGGTGACCATCAAGATGGTGATGCCTTGCTCGTTGAGCTTTTGGAAAACGCCCATGACCTCGATGGAGGTCTGGCTGTCGAGATTGCCGGTGGGCTCGTCGGCGAGCAGGACCTGGGGTTGGTTGACGAGGCTGCGGGCGATGGCCACGCGCTGCTGCTGGCCGCCGGACAACTGGCTGGGAAAATGATCCGCCCGGTTGGCCAGGCCGACGATCTCGAGGCAGTGCTCGGCGCGCTGGCGCATTTCTTGCCGGGAAATGCGTTGCTGGCTATAGAGCATCGGCAACTCGACGTTTTCCAGCGCGGTGGTGCGGGCGAGCAGGTTGAAGCCCTGGAAAACGAAACCGAGTTTCTGGTTGCGGATGTCGGCCAGGGCGTTGCGGTCGAGGTCCGAGACATCCGTGCCGTCGAGCAGATATCGCCCCTGGGTGGGCCGGTCGAGGCAGCCGAGAAGATTCATCAGGGTCGATTTGCCGGAGCCGCTCGCGCCCATCAGGGCGACAAACTCGCCTTTTTGAATCTCGATCGAAACGCCGCGCACGGCGTGCACCTTCACTTCACCGGAATCGTAGATTTTGTGAATGGCTTCGAGTTTGACGACAGCGCTCATGATACATGTGCCGCGCTTAACCACCAAGGCGGCGCCCGCCGAATGGACTGGATGTGCCCTGCGAGCTGCTGCCAACCGTGGCGTTGATGCCGGTGATGATGACATCGCCTTCTTTCAGGCCGTCGATGGCCTCGGTATTCACGCCATCGCTGATGCCGAGCTTGACGGAAACGGCTTCGGGCTTCGCTTTTGGATTGCCGCTGGGGAGGCGGTAAACTGTGCGGGTGACGACAGCGTCGCCGCTGGACTGGCCTTTGAAACGGTCGGGCAGCTCGATGCCACGCTCCTTGGCGAGTTGTTGTATGCGCGCGATGATCTCGGGCGAGGGCGGGCCGTTGCCGGGCACAAACCCGGCCTCCTGGATGAGCTGGTGGATTTGCTGGCGGCGCTCATCGGCGGTCATGGGCTTGGGCGCGGCAGCACTATCGGCAGATTTTGCTGCAACGGGCGGAGGTGGCAGCAAGTTGTCGGGCAGACGGACGCGCAAGGCGCCGTTGGACAGAAGGAGGGCATTGGGGCGGCGCGCAACGATGATCGAGGCATTGGCGGTCATGCCGGGCTTCAACTTGAGGTCGCTGTTATCGACGTTGATCATGACATCGTAAATGACGACGTTCTGCTGGGTCTGGGGCGCATTGCGGATCTGGTAAACTTTCCCGCGAAACTGGCGATTGGGATACGCATCGACGGAGAAATTGACGGTCTGGTTCTCGGCGACGTTCCCGATGTCGGCCTCGGCCACAGCCGCATCAATCTGCATTTTCGTGAGGTCATTCGCGATTTCAAACAGTTCGGGAGAGTTGAGGGTGGCCGCAACCGAGTTGCCGATGTCGACGACGCGTTTGATGACAATGCCGTCGATGGGCGACTTGATTTCGCAATAGGAAAGGTTGGTTTGCGCGGTTTTGAGCGCGGCCGTCTTGATTTGCACTTGGGCTGTCGCTTCATCGAGCAGGGCCTTTGCTTGGTCAAAGTCGGACTGGGCGATGAGATTTTTGTCGAGGAGTTGCTGGTCACGTTTCACGTTGACCGTTTGGAGCTCGAGGTTCGCCTGGGCGTTGGCCAGGTCGCCTTCGGCCGAATCGACCTGGGCTTGATAGGTCGTCGGCAACAAGGTGCAGAGGATATCGTCTTTCTTAACCTTGGAATTAAAATCCGCCGACAGGCTGTCGACGTACCCGGAAATCTGGCTGCTCACCAGCACGTCCAGGACGGGCTGGATGGTGCCGGTCGCCGTGACATTCTGCACGATGTCGCCGCGGGCCACCGTTGCCGTATAGTAGTCAGGTGCTTTCTCGCCACGTCCGGCCCAGTAATGCCAGCCGCCGAATGCAGCCAGGAGAACGAGAAAAAAAATGATAATCCAACGACTGGAATTTCCAGATTTTGCCATGAGGGTGAGGATTTAGAGGACGGGCCGTTTGCTCGCAAAGTAAAACGGGATGAGGCGGTTAACCGCGATGGGCCGGTGCGTGGTTTGACGCAACCGCGAAACAAAGGGCGCAATTTTTTTTTGGCCGGCGGAAAAACATGATAGCAGGAGGAGGGGAATTTGCGCGGCCGGTGATTGGGCCAGGGCAAGACCAATTCAGCCGCCGGTCGCTAGGGCGCAAAGAGTTTTTTCAATTCCAAGGCCACGTTGGGCGGGACGAAGTGCGACACGTCACCGCCATATTTTGCCACTTGTTTCACCAGGTTCGAGCTCGTGTAGCTGTAAATCTCCTTGGGCATGACAAAAATCGTCTCAATGGTGGAATTCAGATGGCGGTTCATGAGCGCCATGTTGAACTCAAACTCAAAATCGGTCAGCGCGCGCAGGCCGCGAATGATGGCAACAGCGCCCTGTTGCCGGGCGAAATCCACCAGCAGCCCGTCGAAGGTCGTGCCGGTGACATTGTAGAGTTTTTCAATGTTGGGCCGCAACATGGCGAGCCGCTGTTCGGCGGTGAAAAACGGGGACTTGCCCGGGTTTTTCGCGATGGCGACCGTGACCTTGTCGAACAGCCGCGCGGCGCGTTCGAGCACATCGAGGTGCCCGTAGGTGACAGGGTCGAAAGTGCCGGGATAGATGCAGTGACGCATGGCCCGATCATGGGGTGCATCGGGGGGTTGGGGCGAGTCGCAAATTTGTCACAGGTTTCTCTTACTTGGTACTTGATCCTTGTTACTTGATCCTTGGCACTTGTTACCTGGTGCCTGATACTTTTTCCCACGCCGCATGAACCTGCCCAACATCCTTACGCTGTCGCGCATCCCGCTGATGTTTGTCATCGTGAGCCTGATGGAATGCCACTGGCCGGGCGCGGCGTCCCTGGCCTTCATCCTTTTCATTGCCGGCGCGGTGAGCGACTGGCTCGACGGCTATATCGCGCGCAAGCGCGGCCTCGTTTCAAATTTCGGCAAGCTCATGGATGCGCTCACCGACAAGATTTTCGTACTCGGCCTGATGGTTGGGTTTGTGGATACCGATGCGCTGCCGATTTACTGGGTGTTGCTCGTGCTGTGCCGCGAATTCCTCATCACCGGAATGCGCATGGTGGCGGCGTCGAAGGGAGTGGTCTTTGCCGCGGAAAGGGGCGGGAAGCAAAAAACCGTCACGCAACTCATCGCCATCGGTTTTTTGCTTTTCGTGCCCATGCTCGAAACCGACCTCGCCCGGGTTTTGCCGTGGGACTTGGGTGCGTTTGCGGATCTGCTCCATAATATGGGGCTGGGTATTTTCATCATCGCGGTGTTTTTCACTCTCTGGTCGGGCTACCGTTATTTCACGAAATACCGCGGCGTGGTGTTCGAGGAACCGTGACCGGTTGTTTGAGATGAAACTGTCGCAACCCACCTGGCCGCGCACCTGGCCGACCTCCGTCGTGCTGGCCTGCGCCCGGCTTGGCCCGCTCGGTCGCCTGCCCGCGCCGGGCACATGGGGCTCGGCGGCCGGGTTGGTTTATTTCCTGGTGTTCCTCCGCCTTGATCCGCTCGGCTACGCGCTGCTCTGCGCGGCCGGGCTTTATTTTGCGGTCGCCCTTTGCGGTGAAGGCGAGCTGCGGCTCGGAAAAAAAGATCCCGGCGAAATCAACCTCGATGAATTTGTCGTCATGCCGCTGTGCTTTCTCGGCTGGCCGTGGTTGCTCCATCCCTTGCCGCTGTGGGGTGTCATGCTTGCCGGCTTCGCGCTTTTCCGGTTGTTCGACATCACCAAGCCGCTTGGCATCAATAAACTTCAGGACCTGCCGGGCGGCTGGGGCGTCGTCATCGACGACGTGGCCGCGGCGCTCGCCGCGTGTGCGACGCTTCACCTGGCCGTGTGCGCGTGGCGGATGTGGGCGCGGTGAACATCCAACGCTCAACATTCAACGTTCAACACCCAAGTAGGGCCAACTTTGGAACGTTGAACTTGGAACCTTGAACCGCGGCGCGCTTCGCGCCGCTACGGCAGCGCCTGCAAATTCTCCAGAGGCAATTTTACGAGCAAACCCTGCTGCAGCACATCCACCGCGAGCACAATGCCCTGCGGATTGGCCGGGTCGTCCACCACGCCGATCAGCCCGTGGAGCGGACCGCCCACGACCTTGGCCCGCGTGCCGCGTTGGAGGAGCGGGCGCAGCGAAAGTTCGAGGCCCGAGGCGACGATGACCCGCACGTCCTCCATCTGCCGCAGGAACCCCGGCTCGTCATCCACCGGCAGGACGCGCACGAGCAGGTCCTGCTGGTAAACGCGCGCCCGCTTTTCCGGCGCCATGCGCACAAACACGTAACTGGGAAAAAGCGGCTTGGTGAAACGCTTGGTCTGGTTCTGGTAACGGCGCACGCTCGGGACGAGCGGCAGGTAGTGCACGAAGCGCTCGGCGCTCATCAGCCCGGCGAATTTTTTTTCGCACCGCGGCTTGGTGTGGCAGGCGCACCAAGTTTCCCCCGGCGCGCTCGTGAAAAGAGCTTCGGCCATTTAGCGTTTGAGCAAAAACCGCACGGCGGCGTGATAGCCCTCGAGGCCGAGGCCGCTGATGACCGCGAGGCACGCCGGTGCGGTGAGCGAGTGGTGGCGAAACTCCTCGCGCTGGTAGATGTTCGAGATGTGCACCTCGACGGCCGGCAGCTTGGCGCCGAGCAGCGCGTCGCGCAGCGCCACGCTGGTGTGGGTGAACGCACCCGGATTGATGACGAGGCCGGCGGCCTTCGCGTCGGCCAGCGCGGCAATCTTGTCGATCAGCGCGCCCTCGTGGTTCGACTGGAAAAACTCCAATTCCGCCGTCGAACCGAATTCCTTGCGCAATTCGGCTTCGAGGCCGGCGAGCGTGGTGTGGCCGTAAATTTCCGGTTCGCGCAGGCCGAGCCGGTCGAGATTGGGGCCGTTAAGGATGGCGATGCGTTTCATGGTTCAAAGTGGATTCTCAGTCGCGATGAACTCCCACGGCAAACCAAACTTTGCGCCCAATTCCGCGGCGAGCGCTTTGACGCCGTGTACCTCGGTCGCATAATGGCCGCACAGGTAGAGATTGAGCCGCTGCTCCTGCGCGACGTTGAACCATTCCTCGCGCAATTCGCCTGTCACCAGCGTGTCCACGCCTTCGCGCGCGAGCTCGGGCACCGCGCTGTTGCCGCTGCCGCTGCACAGCCCGATCTGCGCCGGCTGGGTCGAACCAAACTCGAGCGCGATCACGCGTGGATAAAGTTTTTCCAGTTTTGCGCGCAGCCCGGCGCGGTCCGGCGCGCCGGTCGCGATCAGGCCGATATTCTCGCCTTCGCGCAGCAGAAAACCTCGCGCCGGCGTCAGCCCGAGCTGGCGGGCGATCACGGCATTATTGCCGATCTCCGGGTGGGCATCGAGCGGCAGGTGGTTCGAGTAAAGCGCGCAGTTGCCGCGCACGAGCGTGGCCACGCGCTCGTAAACCGGGCCGGTGAGCGGCCGCGGCATGTCCCAATACATGCCGTGGTGCACGATGAGAAAATCCACGCCGGCGGCCACGGCCTTTTGAAAAGGTACGAGTCCCGCGTCCACCGCCGCGCCGATCTTGGTGACGCGGCCGTCATTGGCCACCTGCAAGCCGTTGAAGGCGCCGGGCGCGTCCTTGAACGCTGCGCGGCGCGTGCGCTGGTCGCAATAATCGACGAGCTCTGCGAGATTGGCTGTCATAACAGCCAATCTCAGATTACAAATTACAGATTACAAATAGCAAATGAACGGATAACCTATGGTTTGAAATTCTGCGAAATCTGAAATTTGGGATATGTAATTTGTAATTTCAGCGCGCATTGCTGCCGCTGATGCGGCAGCAATGCGCGCTATAGCCTGCGCCAAAGCTCACGAGCCAGAAATCGCCGTCCGCCCCGGGCGGGCCGCCGCGCAGCGCCTCGGCGAGCGCGAAGAGCACGGACGGGCTGCTCATGTTGCCGCAGTTGCGCAACACGTGCGCGCTCTCGGCGAGCGGATAGCCCGGCACGGCGGCCTCGATCGCGGTCAGCACGTCGCGCCCGCCGGCATGGGAGAGGATTTTTTTCACCGGCCGCGGGCCGCGCTGGCTCCAAAGTTGCGCGACACTGCGCGCGGCGACATCGGGCACGGAGCGATGAAGCAGGTTGCGCAATTTTCCATCGCGCATTTCAAAACGCAGCCGGTCGCGTTCGGCTGGCCAGTGCAGGGTGTTGAATTCAAAACAATGTAATTTGTTCGAACCGGGCGTGGCCCGCCAGACGGTGGCCGCCGCGCCGTCGCCAAAGAGGCAGGCGCTGATGATCACGCCGGGGTCGTTGTCGAGGTAGGAAGCCGCCGAACACACTTCGACCGCCACGCATGCGACCGTCGCTTCCGGCCGCGCGGCGAGCACGTGGCCTGCGGCGCGCAGCATCGGGATGGCCGCGCCGCAGCCGAGGCCGACGAGATCCTGCAGCCACGCGTCGGTGCGCAGGCCGAGCTCCTCGGCGACGTAACTCGTGAGGCCGGGGCAGAGATATCCGGTGCAGGTGCAAATGAGCAGCGCATCGAGTTCCTCTGGCCGCACGCGGGCCTGTTCGAGCGCGGGCCGGAGCGCGGCGAGCGCGAGCTTGGGCGCCTCGACGCGAAAGGCGGCGTTGAGCTGGTCGGCATTCAGCTCAAGAATCTGGTCGAGCCCGCTGATCGCAAAATGCCGCGTGGCGATGCCGTTCTCGCCGGTGAGCACTTTTTGCAGGATGAACTGCGCCCGTTCATCGAGGCGTTTCACGGCGGACGAGTGCCGGGCGATTTCCCAGCATTCTTGCTGGCTGAATTTCGCAGGTGGATTGGCGGTGGCGAGGCCGTGGAGGTACATTTTAAATAGAAATCCCAAACACCAAAGGGCCAAATCACAAAAGTCAGCGCCCTGTTGGGCGTTGGAATTTTGCGGATTGGGGTTTCGTTGGAATTTGGTCCTTTGGCGTTTTGTGATTTGCCGCGGCTTTAGTGCATGGCCTGATAGAAAGTGCGGAGCGGTAATAGCCGTGCGCGGTTGAGGGCGAAAAGCCAGCGCTGGTGGCGCGGCGAAAAAAGAAACGCGTGCAAGGCGTTGGCCGAGGCCAGCCGCAACCGGAAGCGCTGGCGCAGGCGCATGTGCACGGTGCGGCAGGTCGCGGGCCAGCCGGCCTCGCCGCGCGCGTAGGCGAGCAGCGGGTCGAGCGCGAGTTCGGCGCTCTGGAACGCCATGGCCATGCCATTGCCGGTGAAGGGCGGAATCATCGCAAACGCGTCGCCGAGCACGATGCGGTCGGTGGCCGGCGGGCTGCGGTCGAAGCGCAGGCCGGCGACCGCGGTGAAGGACGCCTCGTCGATTTCGGCATTTTCGAGCCGCCCGGCCAGGGCGTTGAGCCCGGCCGCGCGCAGATGCGCGAGCAGCAGCGCCGAGTGTTCGCCGCGCACGTCGGCGCGGAGATGAAAAAGTCCGCAGACGTTGATGACTCCGTCCTCGACCGGCGTGAGGCCGACGTAAGCCCTTTGGCCGAGATGCAGCTCGAGATCGGCCGCCAGCGCGAGGCCGCGCACATGAAATTTCAAACCGAGCCAGGCGGGCCGGCCGCGGCGGCGGCCCGTGGCAAAAACGCGCCCGGGCGGGGCGGCGTCATCGGCCACGCGCGTGTGGGTGCGCAATTCCCCGCCGAGGCGGACGAACTCCCCGGCCAGCCGCGCATCGAGCGCGTGGCGGCTCAGGCAGAGCGCGGGCGAGGGCAGGGTTTGCAAGCGCATTGGCGCATCCCGCAGGCACCACGCCACGCGATGATGGCGCGTCGCATCGGCGAGAAAGGGCGCGAGGCCGAGGCGGGCGATGGTTTTTTCATCGAGGCCGGTGATAAATTCACCGCACACGCGGTGCCGCGGATAATCGCCCGCTTCAAAAATTGTCACGGGCACGCCCTCGCGCCGCAGGGCCGCCCCGAGGGCAAGGCCGGAGAGGCCGCCGCCGATGATTTCGATCGAGTTCATCTGCGCTGGGCGATCATGCGATACGCGCCGCGGAGGGTGGTGGTGCAGCGCCAGGTCCAGATATTTTCGTCGAGACCGAGCGCGCGGGGAAGTTCGTCGCCGCGGAAACCCGCGGCGATGCTGACATGAGCATCGTGAAACGTGACGTGGTTGGCGCCGATCAATGAATTGGCTCTCCGGGCCAGGAATTGGAAAAAACGCCCTCGGGCCGGCTCGTTGGCGACGATGACGCGTGCGGTGCGGCCGAGCGTGGCGCCGAGCGCGGCGAGATCATCGTCGGAAAATTGATGGAAGATAAGGTTGCCGAACACGACCGGGTAGTCCGCATAGCCGGCGAAGCTGAGCAGGTTGGTTTGGTGCCAGGCGGCGTCGCGCGGCCAGTGAGCTGGGCGCGGCCAGAGGTCGAGTCCATCGTAGGATAGACCGGCGGCGGCCAGCGCGGCGCCGAGCGTGCCGTCACCTGCGCCAATCTCGAGCACGCATTCGTCCGGGCGCAGGAGTTTGGGCAACCTTTTCGTAAACCAGCGAAAGTTCCCCATGAGGCCATTGAGGCGGTAAATATCGCGGCGGTTGTGGAGCGCGTCGGGATGATCGGGCGGGAGCGAATCGAGAATCTCGGGCTGGAGCAGGCGCTGCATCAGTTGAAATTTGCCGCAAGGTGTGTCGTTGGCAAGCTGCACGCTGTGAACGTCCAACATCCGACATCGAACGTCCAGCACCCAACGTCGTGAGACTAAATACCAATTAACAACCACCAACGGCAAATGCCCAATGACGCGCGGAGCGCAAACCTTGAACCTTGAACTGGGAACATTGAACTTCCAGTATTTTTTCATGAGTCCAGTTGATCTGATCGCCCAAGCCGCCAAAAAATTCCCGCGGCGTCCCTCGTGGGACGAATATTTCATGGCCACGGCGGTGTTGCTGGCCACGCGCAGCCCATGCGAGCGGCTGCACGTGGGCTGCGTGATCGTGAGCGGTGGCGCGCGCAAGAACCGCCTGGTGGCGGCGGGTTACAATGGTTTTCTTCCGGGCACGCCGCATGTCTCGCGCGTGCGCGACGGCCACGAGCAGGCCACGGTCCACGCGGAGCAAAATGCCGTGGCGGATGCGGCCCGACGCGGCAGTTCGATCGAGGGTTGCGTGGTTTACATTACGCATCGTCCTTGCATCAACTGCGCAAAAATTCTCGCCTCGGCGGGCATCGCGGAGATAAAGTACCGCAGCGATTATCACAACGACCCGCTCGTCGTGCCGCTGCTGGCCGACGCGGGCGTGAAGATGACCAAGCTTGGACACTAACTGCCTGCCCATCCGCCGCGTCCCATGCGTGAACGCCGAAAAAGCACCAAGGAAAGCCTCGCCGGCCAGCTGCTGCTGGCGCACCCGGCCATGCGCGACCCGAATTTCGGTCGCACGGTCATACTGATGTCGGCGCATGACGAAGGCGGCGCGATGGGCGTGATTCTCAACCGCCCGCTCGGCAAACACCTCGGCGAGCTGAATGGCGAGTTTGCCCTCGGTGCGTTGAGCGACGTGCCGGTGTTCCAGGGCGGACCGGTGAAAACTGAGCAATTGTTGCTCGCCGCGTGGCAATTCCGACCCGATGGCTTCAAACTTTACTTTGGCATCGAACCCGGGAAAGCCGAGCAGCTCCGGGCCGACGAAGGCCTGCACCTGCGCGCCTTTCTCGGCTACTCGGGCTGGGATGGTCGCTCCGTGAAGTATCCGGACGGCCAGCTTGAAGGCGAATTGAAGCAGAAGACGTGGATTGTCACGCCGGTGCCGGGCGACTTGCTGCAACATGCGCAGGGCGTGGAGCTTTGGCGCACAGTGCTCGGCAGCATGGGCCCCCAGTGGAAATTGATCGCCGGCGAACCGGATGATCCGGCCGCAAACTGACCACATTTACCGTTGACAGTGCCGGAGTGCCTCTATGCTTTGGACAACTCTATGAAAGTTGTTTCCTCCATCAAATCCGCCAAGAAGCGCCACCCTGATTGCCAGGTCGTGCGCCGCCGCGGCAAGATCTACGTCATCAACAAGACCGACCCGCGCTACAAGGCGCGCCAGGGCTGATTATAACCTTTTTTCGCCGTGAAATCCGAAATCCATCCCCAGCTCAACAACGTGTGCTTCCTCGATGTGGCCACGGGCAAACGTTTCCTCACCCGGTCCACGATGAAGTCGGCCCGCAAGGAAAAAATCGACGGCGTCGAATACAGCGTCGTCCTCCGCGACGTCACGATGGATTCGCATCCCGCCTACACCGGCGAGAAGCGCCTCGTGGACACGGCCGGCCGCGTGGAAAAGTTTACCACGAAGTTCAAGCGCGGTTCCAAAGCGGCGAAGTAATCGCCGCCCGGCACGCAGCAATTTTCCCAGCCCTCCGATTCGGAGGGCTTTTTTGTGGGCGGCGCTTGACGCGAAGCATCGCGGTGGCCTGCATAAAACACTCATGCGAATTCGCGCCTTCCAAGGACTCGTTCCCCTGCCAGCCCATGCACCCGAAGTGGCCTGCGTGCCTTACGACGTGGTCAACGCCGCCGAGGCCGCCGCGCTTGCCGCCGGCAAGCCGCGCAGTCTCCTGCACGTCGATCGCGCCGAGATCGACCTGCCGGCGAACACCGATCCCCACAGCGACGCTGTCTATGCCAAGGCGCGGGAAAATTTTCTCGCGTTGCAGCGCGATGGCTCGCTCATGCGGGAGACCGGGCCCTGCCTTTATGTTTACCAGCAGCAGATGGGTGCGCACCGCCAGCGCGGGCTGGTCGCCGTGTGCAACGTCGAGGATTACGACGCCGAGCTCATCAAAAAGCACGAGAAGACCCGCAAGGACAAGGAGGACGACCGCACGCGCCTCATCGACACACTGGGCGCCAACACCGGCCCGGTTTTTCTCACCTATCGCGATGAAGCTGCTGTCACCGCCCTGGTCGAGGCCAAGGTGAAGGAAGCGCCGCTCCATGATTTTACCGCGCCCGACGGCATCCGCCACACGGTGTGGCGCATCGCCGGCGGTGAAGATTGGGTTCGCGCGTTTGGCCGCGTGCCCGTGACGTATATTGCCGACGGCCATCATCGCGCGGCCAGCGCCGCGCGTGTCGCCCGTCTGCGCCGCGAACGCAATCCCCGCCACACCGGCACGGAGGATTACAATTGGTTCCTTTGCGTGCTTTTTCCCGCGAGCGAACTGAAAATTCTGCCCTACAACCGCATCGTATTCGACCTGAACGGACACGCGGCGGCGGATTTCCTGTCCAAGGTGAAAGCCTCGTTCGGCCTCGTGGAAAATGCGCCGCCTTCACCCACGGCCGTCGGCCAGGTGAGCATGTATCTCGGCGGCAAATGGCATGGCCTGCGTGGCCCGGTCGATGCAAAAGCCGATCCGGTTGCGCGGCTCGACGTGAGCGTGCTGCAGGACAAGCTGCTCGCGCCGCTGCTCGGCATCGATGACCCGCGCACAAGCAAGCGCGTCGATTTTGTCGGCGGCATCCGCGGCCCGGACGAGCTTGTGAAGCGCGTCAATGCCGAGGGCGGCGTGGCGTTTTCGATGTATCCCGTCACCCTCGAGCAGCTCATGGACATTGCCGATGCCGGCCAGATCATGCCGCCAAAGAGCACTTGGTTCGAACCGAAGCTGCGCTCGGGACTCTTCATCCATACGTTTTGAGACGGTTGAATGTTATTTTTACATTTTTGTGAATACGGTTACGAAACGGTAACAGCTTTATGGATAGGGCTGGATTGCCTATTTAGCCCATGAGCGCAGCAAAAATATTGAATTAATTATATTTTATTACATTTTTTTAACAAAGTTGGCGGGGTTCATGCTTGTCGTCTTTTGTAAATATTTTTTAAAGTAGAGCTTGTATCAGTATCCGTCGTCAGACGGATTTAGTTAGTGTTAATCCGAATAAAATAAATCATCAGATAAATTCATACACCATGAAAAGTAACAGCAAATATTCCGCACAAGGCTTCACCTTGGTGGAAATCATGATCGTCGTGGTCATCATCGGCCTGCTGGCTGCGATGGCCATTCCCGCCTTCAATAAAGTGCGTTACACGTCGCGTTATAAGGCAATCGTCAACAATCTGCGCCAGATTGGTTCCGGAGCCGAGCAATACATGCTGGAGCAAGGGTGCTCACAGGTTACCGAACCCCAATTGGAAGGTACAAGTTCCTTCAACTATGTCAGGCCGATCGCCATCGTGAACGGAGAAACCTATTCCGGCTTGGCCGTCATTACCGGCGCGACCACGCAGCTCGCGGTCACGGAGACCGACGGCACGGTGGTAACGTTTAACCTGTAATAACGTATTTCTTTCACGAAGCCGTTTTCTTCGGAAAACGGCTTTTTTATTTTATGAAAAAGCTTGTGGCAGGATGTGTCCCTGGGCTCCACGTTGGCCGCGAACACCGGCCCGATTTTTTTCACGTAGCGGGATGAGGCTTCCGTCACCGCCCTGGTCGAAGTCAAGGTAAAGGCCACGTTCGGCCTCGTGGAAAACGCGCCGCCTTCGCCCACGGCCGATGCCAAAGCTGATCCTGTCCCATGGCTCGACGTGAGCGCGCTGCAGGACAAACTATTCTTGCGCCGCTGCTCGGTATCGACGACCCACGCACAAGCCAGCGCGTCGATTTTGTCGGCCGGCATCCGCGGCCCGGACGAACTCGTGAAGCGCGTCAACCTCGATGGCAGCGTGGCGGTTTCGATGTATCCCGTCACCCTCGCGCAGCTCCTGGACATTGCCGATGCCGGCCAGATCATGCCGCCAAAAGTACCTGGTTAGAACCCAAACTGCGTTCGGGATTCTTTCTGTATACATTTTGAGACGGTTGAATGCTTGTTTATATTTTTGCGGATGTCGTGAGGAGCAGTAAAAAGCCATGACGGGTGGAGCTGAATTGGCCTATTTAAGCAATCCCTATCGCAAACTCCTGGAACATATTATGCAATATTACATAATTTTGACCGCGTTGGCTGGAGCCATGCTTGTTTGCCTTAGGTGCATATCTTAAAGTGCAACTTTCTATCAGTATCCGTCGTCAGACGGGGGTTAGTCTTAGTCCGAATAAAATAAATCATCAGATAAATTCATACACCATGAAAAGTAATAGCAAACATCCCTCCCAAGGCTTCACCTTGGTGGAAATCATGATCGTCGTGGTCATCATCGGCCTGCTGGCCGCGATGGCCATTCCCGCCTTCAATAAAGTGCGTTACACGTCGCGTTATAAGGCAGTCGTCAACAATCTGCGCCAGATCGCCTCTGGAGGCCAGCAATACATGCTGGAGCAAGGGTGCTCGCAGGTTACTGAACCCCAATTGGAAGGTACAAGTTCCTTCAACTATGTCAGGCCGATCGCCGTCGTGAACGGAGAAACCTATAGTGGGCTTACCCTTGACACTACGACCACGCAGATCGCGACCAGCGAGACCGACGGCACAGAGGTAACGTTTAATCTGTGACAGTTTATTTTTTGCCCGAAGCCGTTTTCTTCGGAAAACGGCTTTTTCATTTTATGAAAAAGCCTTCGTGAAGTTGGACCTGTCGGCCGTAGCTTTAGCGAAGGCGGATGTTCGGTGTTGGGCCTGCACTCCGTAGCCCTGAGCCTGCCTGCGGTGAGCCTGTCGAATCACGTCGAATAGGGCGAAGGTTGGGGCGAAGAAGGACATTCAATGCCTCCGGGTGTACTTGACATGATCCGGGAAGAACGTGCGATGGAGGGCGCACGCCTTCACGTCGCCATGACAGAAAATCCTCCGCCAAATTCACCTGGACCCCGGAAGCTGACTCCGGTCTGGCGGGCGCTGATCGAGGTTGGTTTCATTGTCTTCCTTTATTACTCAAATCTTTTGATGGGGGAATTTGAAAGTTCGGGACAAGGCCGAAGCCGGGGCCTCTGGTGGGCCTTGCACGACATTCTGACCGAACCGAATTTCACCATCGCCCTGGTCACGGCCATCGTCGGCTACCTGGTCTTTGAATTCCTGAGGAAAAGATTTTAGGGCGTAATCCCTCAGAGAATATAAGGAATGAGCGCCTTCGTGCGGTTCCGGTACTGCGGATAGGCCTCCGGAAATTGCTGCGACATGAGTGATTCCTCGACCTTCAACTTGATCCAAAGTGCGGCGAAGCAGAAGAGAAACAGCGCCAAACTTTGGACGCGGCCGAAGCCGAAGCCGGTTCCGAACAGGGCGAGGAGGATCCCGGTATAAATTGGGTGGCGGACCAGCCGATAGGGCCCGGCTTGGATTAACTCATGGTTTTCCTTGATCTGGGGAACTCCGCTCCAGTTCTTCCCCAGGATGTTCCGGGCCCAAATAGCAAAAGCGACACCAAGCAGGCACAGGACAATGCCGGTTGTTTCGACCGCGGTGGTTCGGGCATAAAGTTGCTGGCGGAAAAAACCGGGATAGGCAACGAACAGCAGTACCAGCCCGATGAGGCCGAGGATGGGTGGAATTCTAAAACCGGGATTGAGCTTTCGGACGGCGCGTTTGTTTCCCCTTGCGCAGGCCAGCCAATAGAGGACGAAGATCAGCCAAATCACCCTGATGACGATGCGATAGTTCATGGCAACCAATCCGAATCAGCGCCGATCAGATTCACGGCTGCTTCTTGAGCAGGTCGCGGATTTCCTCGAGCAGCACTTCCTGGCGCGGCGCCGCCGGTGCGGCCGCTGGGGCGGATTCATGTTGCCGGCGCAGCCGGTTGAGGCCTTTGACGAGGATGAAAACCGTGCACGCGACGATGGTGAAGCTGATGACCGTGTTGATGAAAATGCCAAAGTTGAGCGTGACGGCCTTCGTTTGGGCGTCGGCTTTCTTCAACACGATGACAAGATTGCTGAAATCGACCCCCCCGATCAGCAGGCCGATCGGCGGCATGATCACGTCCTTGACTAGCGAGGTGACGACGGCGCCAAACGCCCCGCCGATGATCACGCCCACGGCGAGATCGACGACATTTCCCTTGAGCGCGAACTCCTTGAATTCTTTGAACATGGCCCGTTGCCGGCGATTTTTCCCTCCGGCGCGCCCAATGCGAGCAAATAGTTTATGCCCGACTGGCTTCGTGGCGGCGTATTATTTCAAGATTGCTGCCCGTATTGCCGCGAGATAAACCTAAGAGAGTTAACGCTAACGGCAAAATTATGCGTAATCCAGTAGTACCCCTGATCGCGTTCTTGCTAGTGGGATGTACCTCGGTTCCACCTTACGCCAACACCAAGGCCCAGGATGCGGCCACGCTTGTTGGACCCGACGACTCAAATAGGGCAGGAAAACTGGTTTGGATTGATACGATCGATGGAGCCATGGCTCCCAAACCGCCTCTTTATCTTACCCCGGGACGCCACCATCTTTCACTTAATCTGGACAATTCGCAGATGTACGAAGGGGGGTTGAATGAAGGGGAGACGAATGAACAGCAACTGGAGATGGATGTTTTTTTTGAAGCAAACGGGAGTTATCGATTGACCGGGTTTGTGGCGGAAAGCGGACAGTTTTATGTTGTGCAGCTTGTTGATGAGGCATCTGGGTCAGTCTGTTCTCAGATCAGGTTGAGACGCATTCTAGCGGGGTATAAACCTCCTCAAGGGCCTGAAACTTTGGATAGATGAATGTGCCCAAGCGCACGTTTTTTGCCGGGTCAGGCGGCCGTCGCCCGGCGCCAGAGCGAGCACCCGGCCGGTGCAGGAATTTCAGCAATCCCGTCGGAGCCCCGGGTGATTTGGACGATTGAAAGAACGGATGCTTTCGTGGCATCCTGTGCGGGCCGATGATTTCCCTGTTCAAACGCCTGGCCAGACGGCTTGCGCAAAAACTCGCCGTCAGCCTGCTTATCGTCGGGCTCGTGCTGGCGGCGGGCGGGCTGTGGGTGCTTTGGCGGGACCGGGTGAATCTTTCCGCCACGCAGCCGGAATTCCTCGCGGGGCTCAAAGGTGATCGCCAGAGCACCGCCGCCGCGCTGGACGACGTCAACAAACATAGGGCGGGGATCCAGGCCGAATTCGCGCAGCAGCAGGCGCGTGAGCAGATGGCGGATAAGGCCATCGCCGGTTTGCGCAAGCTGCGGAGCTGGTGGGATGGCTGGTTCGGCGACCGTGAGAGGCAGCGGGTTTATGCCGATCAACTCGCCCGCGACGAACAGCTCAAGCACGATACGGAGGCGCGCGAGGTTGAGTTGGCGCAGGAGTTCAGGCGCACCGGTTGGGAAAAAGACGGTCTGGAGATCGATCTCAGCCAGCTTGAACGGCGCATCCACGCAGCCGAGACCAAGCAGTCGCGCTTCGTAACTTACCTCGTGCTCGCGTGGGACAAGGCGAAATGGTATGCCGTGGCCGCCTTGGGGCTGTATCTTTTCGGGCCCGTGCTGGGCCAGCGGCTGGGCCGCAGGTCGCCGCGAGCAAACACCGGCCCGAAGCGCAGGCCGGCCCGCTAAATTTTAAAATTTGGGCCTGACTCGCGCAGGGTCGCTTTTCCCGCTTTCCTGGATTTCTTCTTAATCCATGCTTTTCAATCTCAAGGCTGACTACGTGCCGACCGGCGACCAGCCGCAGGCGATCGAAGCGCTCGTGCGCTCGATCCAGGCCGGCCACCGCGACCAGACGCTCCTCGGCGTGACCGGCTCGGGCAAGACTTTCACCATGGCCAGCGTCATCGCCCGCTTGGATCGTCCCACGCTGGTCATGTCGCACAACAAGACGCTCGCGGCACAGCTTTACTCGGAGTTTAAGAATTTTTTTCCCGACAACGCCGTCGAGTACTTCGTCAGCTACTACGATTATTACCAGCCCGAGGCCTACATCCCGTCGAGCGACACCTTCATCGAGAAGGATTCGTCGATCAACGAGGAGATCGAGCGCCTGCGCATCTCGGCCACAAGCTCGCTCGTGAGCCGGCGCGACGTGATCGTGGTCGCGAGCGTCTCGTGCATCTACGGCCTCGGCTCGCCGGAGGATTTCAAGACCCTGCGCATCGAGCTGCGGCGCGGCGAAATGTTCGGCCGTGCCAAGCTGCTCGAGCGGCTGGTGGACAATCTTTACGAGCGCAACGACTACGAGCTCAAGCGCGGGCGCTTCCGCGTGCGCGGTGACGTCATCGACATCATGCCCGCCTACAGCGAGAACGCCCTGCGCGTCGAGTTGTGGGGCGACACGGTCGAAAGCATCACCGAGTCCGAGCCGTTGACCGGCGCGGTCCTCAAGCAGCTTGACCAGTTCGACCTTTATCCGGCCACCCAATACGTGACCACGCGTGGCCGGCTCGAGCCCGCCATCGCCGCGATCAAGCAGGAGCTCGACGAACGCGTGGCATTTTTTGAACAAAACAAACAGTACCTCGAGGCGCAGCGCATCCGCCAGCGCACGAACTACGACCTCGAAATGCTGCAGGAAATGGGCTTCTGCAACGGCATCGAGAACTATTCGCGCCACCTTGCGGGCCGCAAGGCCGGCGAGCGCCCGGCCTGCCTGATCGATTTCTTCCCGAAGGATTTTTTGCTCTTCATCGACGAGAGCCATGCGTCCGTGCCGCAGATCGGCGGCATGTTCAACGGCGACTATGCGCGAAAAAAAATGCTGGCCGACTTTGGTTTCCGCCTGCCGTCGGCGCTCGACAACCGCCCGCAAAGCTTCGAGGAGTTCCGGCAGATCACCGGGCAAACGGTCTTCGTCTCGGCCACGCCGGCGAAGTTCGAGCTGGAACGTTCCTCCGTCGTGGCGGAGCAGCTCATCCGCCCGACCGGGCTGCTCGACCCGGAAATCACGATGCGCCCGACGAAAGGGCAGGTCGAGGACCTCATCGGCGAAATCAAGCGCGCCGCCGCCGCGGGCGAGCGCGTGCTGGTGACCACCCTGACCAAACGCCTGTCCGAGGACCTCACGAGTTTTCTGCGCGACGCAAAAATCCGCGTGGAATACCTGCACAGCGACATCGACGCCATCGAGCGCGTGGAAATCCTGCGCAACCTGCGCCTCGGCAACTTCGACGTGCTGGTGGGCATCAACCTCCTGCGCGAGGGGCTCGACCTGCCGGAGGTCGCGCTCGTGGCGATCCTCGATGCGGACAAGGAAGGCTTCCTGCGCAGTGAGACGAGCCTGGTCCAGACGGCGGGCCGCGCGGCGCGGCACGAAAAGGGCAGGGTGATTTTCTACGCGGACAAGCTGACCGACTCGATCAAGCGCACGATCGAGATCACGAATTATCGCCGCGCGAAACAAATCGCGCACAATGAGGCGCACGGCATCACGCCCCGCAGCACGAAGCGTTCGGCCCAGGCGAGCCTGCATACCTACGACGGCAGCGGCGAACGCGACGAACCGGTGGCAGCCGAGAGCATCGACGACGTGGCGGCGGTCATCGCCGAGCTGGAGGACGAGATGGCCGAGGCGGCGGGAAAACTGGAATTCGAGCG
Source organism: Opitutaceae bacterium (assembly GCA_035569995.1). Classification (GTDB taxonomy): domain Bacteria; phylum Verrucomicrobiota; class Verrucomicrobiia; order Opitutales; family Opitutaceae; genus DASRHD01. The sequence goes on from DATMLS010000064.1 coordinate 67,614, forward strand.
CGCGGCGTTGCTGCGCGACCAGATCAACACGCTCAAGTCGGGCAATTTCACGAAAGCGGCCAAACTGCCGGCAGCGAAGAAATATCCCAAGCGTTAATCCTTATTGCCGTCATTTCACTGGCGGATTGGAATTGTTCGATGTCGAAAAAGAGCGCCCCACCGTCTTCCGGGCCCAATCCTTTCTTTATTAGCCTTGCCGGCGGCATCATCGTGCTCGCGGCGTTGGCCGCGTATGCCAACAGCTTTTCCGGGCCGTTTCTCTTCGACGACGTCGGGTCGATCACAAACAATCCGACGATCCTTCATTTCGGCAGCGCGCTTTCGCCACCCACTAACGCCGGCACGGGCGGTCGACCCCTGTTTAATCTCACTTTTGCCCTCAATTATGCCTTGGGCGGCATGGACGCACGCGGGTATCACGCCTTCAACCTGCTCATCCACATGCTGGCCGGGCTCACGCTGTTTGGTGTTGTAAGGCGCACGCTCGCGTCGCGTCTGGCGACGCGAGGATCTGAAATTTCAAATCTGAGATTTGAAATGCCGGAGGCCACGCTGCTGGCGCTGGCTGTCGCCGTTATCTGGGTGGTGCATCCGTTGCAGACCGAAGCCGTGGCATACATTTCGCAGCGGGCTGAATCCCTCATGGGGCTATTCTATTTGCTGACGCTGTATTGTTTCGTCCGCTCCGCGGACGAAACAGGCGAGAGGCGAGGGGCCAGAGGCCAGAGGCCGGAAAATCGGCAATCAGAAGATGAAGTACAAAAGCAAACCAAGCGAGTACCTCTGGCCTTTTGCCTCTGGCCTCTCGCCTCCATCCTCGCCTGCCTCCTCGGCGTGCTGACCAAGGAGATCATCGTGACGGCGCCGGTCATGGTTTTTCTCTACGATCGAACGTTTGTCGCCGGCTCATTCCGGGAGGCGTGGCGGCTGCGCTGGAAATATTATCTGGGATTGGCGGGCACCTGGTTGTTGCTGGCCCATGAGATGACCGGCCTGGGTCAACGCGCCGTGGGATTCGACGAGGGGGGTACGGACACATGGTGGACCTACGCACTCACTTCATGCCGTTCCGCTGTGCTTTATCTCAAGCTGGCCATCTGGCCGCATCCGCTCGTGTTCGATTACGGCCATTATATGATCCAGCATGCATCCGAGGCCGTACCGTATGCGCTGATCCTGGCCGCCTTGTTGCTGGGCACGGTCATGGCGCTCTGGCGCTGGCCGGTGGCCGGGTTTGCGGGGGCGTGGTTTTTCCTGATCCTCGCCCCGACCACGAGCGTTGTTCCGATCGGTGGACAACCGATGGCCGAGCATCGCATGTACCTGCCACTGGCCGCAGTGGTTGGTTGGGTCGTCCTTGGTTTGTATAAGTGGATGGGCCGGCGCAGCCTGGTCTTGTTTGCCGCGATGGCGGTAGGACTGGGCTGCCTTACGATCCATCGCAATAAAGTTTACCACAGCAGGCTGGCCATCTGGACCGACACCGTGGCCAAACAGCCCGACAATGCGAGGGCCCACAATGACCTGGGCAACGCGTATCTGGCCTTGGGGCGATTGCCGGAAGCGACCACCGAGTTTCAAGCCGCCCTGCGAATCTATCCCGATTACATGGATGCGCACTACAACCTGGGTGGGATCCTGGCAAAAACTCCGGCTCGATGGCCGGAAGCCATCTCCCACCTTGAGGCGGCCCTACAGATTGATCCCGATAATGCGGAAGCGCACAACGCCTTGGCGGGTGTCCTGATGAATTTTCCCGACCGCCTGCCCGAGGCGATGGGTCATTTAAACGAAGCGGTGCGGATCAAACCCGATTTTGCCGACGCTCACAATAACCTGGCCATCATCCTGGCGGGCACGGTCGGAGGATTGCCCGATGCGATTTCCGAGTATGAGACCGCGCTGCGGATCAAACCCGACTTCGCCATGGCGCACTACAACCTGGCGACCGCCCTGTCACAGACTCCCGGACGGCAGTCCGACGCCATCACCGAGTACCAGGCGGCCCTGCGGCTCAAGCCGGATTTGGCGCAAGCCCACACCAACCTGGGAATTATCCTGGCGAATATTCCCGGCCGGCTGCCCGAGGCGATCCAGCACTTCGAGGCGGCGCTGCAACTCGAACCCGACTCTCCCTCCGCGCAGGAGAACTTGGGAATGGCCCGCCATGCGCTGGAAGAATCGCAGGCGGCGCCGCATTAGAAACTGTTCCGGCTCAGATGGACGCCTGTTTTTTGCGCAGTTTCCATCGCAGGATGCCGGCGAGCGCGAGGAAGCCAAGAAACCAGTAGCTGGTCGCGCCGCCACCGCCGCCCCCACTGCTGGCGGCCGGTGCTTGCGTTGGAATATTGATCGTGTAGGTGCCGCTGGTCACCAGGCTGTTAAGGTCGCCGGTCAGGAAAGCGATGGCTTTGAGCGTGGTCGTTGCGCTGATTGAAACCGGGGTGGAGTACAGCGTGCCGGTGGTCTCAGTTGGCGTGCTGCCGTCGATCGTGTAGCGGATCGATGCGCCACTGGTCGTTGTGGAAATGGTCACGGTCTGCGCACTCGTATAAGTTCCCGCCGATGGGCTGAACGTTGGCGCGGCCACCATGGGCAACTGAATAAACGCACCGACATTCGAGGTGCCTCCCGTTTGCGTCACGGTATAAAAGTTGCCGTCGGTCGCTTGGACCAAGCCGAACGGATCGCTCCCGCTGGTGCTGCTGGACGAAAGCAGGGTCGTCAGGACCCCCGTCGTGGTCATCGAAAAGATGGTGCCAATACCAGGGGTGCTTGGTGAAACGTAGCTGCTGCCCCCATTGTTGGTTGCACCGTAAATATTGCCGTCGGTGCCCTGCACCAAATTGGATCGAGGAAAGGCTCCATTGGGGCCGGTAAACGTAACCAAGGTGGTCAAGCTGCCCGTCGGAGTCATTTTAAAGACGGTGCCATCGCTGCTGCTGCCCCCTCCCGAAGTTATGCCATAAAAGTTACCGTCAGTGCCCTGCAACAAGTTTCCCTGAGGCAAAGCGCCATCGGTGCCGCTAAATGAATATAAGGTGGTCAAGACACCGGCCGGAGTTATCTTAAATATGGTACCATTGCTGTTGCCAGTGACCCCAAAGACGGTTGAGCCATAGAAATTGCCGTCGGTGCCCTGGATCAAGTTTCCTTTGGGTTCTCGTCCGTTGCTAACGCCGTCAAAGGAAAGCAAGGTGGTCAAGCTGCCCGCCGACGTCATCTTAAATATCGTGCCATTGCTGCTGCCGCCCCCCAATTCGGTTGAGCCATAGAAGTTGCCGTCGGTGCCCTGCACCAAGCCCGCGAAAGGTTGTTGCCCATTGGCACCGCTGCTAAACGTCACCAAGGTGGTAAAAACGCCGGCCGGAGTCATTTTAAAGACGGTGCCAAGGTTAGTCGTGCCCCCGGTTTGGGTTGTGCCATAAAAGTTTCCGTCGCTGCCCTGGACCAAGCTTCCGTGGGGAGCTGATCCCAGAGAAGCCCCCGAGGTGCCGGAAAATGAAACCAAGGTCGTCAAGACACCCGCCGGGGTAATCTTAAAAATCGTGCCCAGGTTGCTGGCTCCGCCCGCCGAGGTCATGCCGTAAAAATTGCCATCACTACCCTGGATCAGGGCCACCGCGGGAGTATTGCCATCGGTGGCGGAGACGGGAAAACTATACAGGACATTTGAGTTGGGGAGGGTGATAAGAGGGAGGATCTCGGAATCGGAGACAGCCTGCAGCGTGTAACCGCTGATGGCCATGGCGCTGTTGGAGTAACCATTCGCGAAGGCGATGGCGCTAAGGGTTGTATCGCCAACGGTGATCGGCCCGGAATACAATGCGCCGTGAGTGACCGTGCCGCCGCTCACGGTTGGGATGCTGCCATCGGTGGTATAAACGATCGAGGCGCCACTGGTGGCCGAGGTGATAGTCACCGATTGCGCATTGGCATAAACGCCGGCCGCCGGGCTGAAATTGGGCGTGGCCACCTGGGGCGTGGCCAAGGCGGATCCCGCCGAAAAAATACCTGCCAGCAAGATTACGCGGCGAACGAGGGGGAGTTTAGTGATCATAATAAAAAGATGGAGCTATGGGTTGGGGGCTGGGTTTGCGTGAGCATTCCAACCCGCCGGGCGGGTTGGAATGCAGCTCAGTTGCAGCTTAATCCAAAGGCCGGGATAAATGACGAGGACAAAATATCGAAAAATCCGCGGCTAGTACTTTTTGGCTTCTAGAGCCAAATGGGGCTCCATGGACACTCGCCAATCTTGCCATTATGGAAAGACAGCCACGCCGGCCGCTTTGGCGGCTTTGGCGAGATCGTGGTCAGTGGTGGCGAGCGAGGCACCTCGCCGCATGGCGAGTTCAAGATAGGCCGCGTCGTAAATGGTCAGCCCATACTGGCGGGCGAGGGCGGCGGTGTCGCTGCCGGCGCGTTGCGATGTTTCATCATCGGTGATGACGGGCAGGGCGGCCACAAGGTTCAATGCTTCCGTGATGTCGGCCTGCGAAGCGCGTTTGCGGCGTTCAGCCATGATGAGGCCGTTGGCGACCTCGACGCTCCAGTGTGCCGGGACAAACGTCGGCATGCCGCTTTCGACGGACTCGAGTGCCTTGAGCGCGGGCGAAGCCTGCTCGTCCTTCAGCACAAAACCGATGGCGGTGGAGCCGTCGATGACCAGGGCCTTCATGGTCAAATTCGGCGGCCGGCGGTGATGAGATCCTTGGCGGATTCGCCCTTGCGCAGGGTAAGCCGGGAGCGCAGGGCATGGAGGCGCGTGAAAATGGAGCGGTCAACGCCCGGTTGGTCGGCGGGCACGAGCCGGGCGACATTGCGTGCATGGCGCGTAATGGTGACCACCCGGCCGCGCTCGACCAATTTGAGCAATGCAGGAAGCTTGGTCTTGGCCTCGTAGGCCCCGACCGTTTTCGAATTTTTGGCGGGTCTGGCGATCATGCGTAATAAGACTGGTCTGAAGACTAGTCTAAATGTGCCATGGGTCAAGTTTGGAAAATAATGGAGGGATCGGGTTTCAGTGCGGCAGGTGGCTGTTGGCTTGCTTCAGGGCGAAACTGACGGCGTAGAAGTTGGGCAGGTAGATCGCGGCGACGAGGAAGCCGACGAGGCAGGTGAGCAGCAGGATGAGCACGGGCTCGATCAGCTTGGGGAAGGCGCGGGCGGCGTCCATGGCGAGTTCCTTGTAAACCCGGGAGACGGTCTCGAGGATTTCCGACGGTTCGCCGGTGATGGCGGCGACGCGCATTTCATTGGCGAGGTCGCGGCCTTGCGCTCCGAGACGATGGCGCTCCAGCAGGTAGGCCGCATGCGGGGACGTTCCGGCCGAGATTCGCTCCGAGATCGCCAGGAAAAACGCCCTGAATTCCGGATGATCTGACACCTCGGATGTGATGGCATAGGCGACCTTCTGCCAGATGCCGTTTTTCAATAGCATGGCGAGCGTCCGTAGTGAGCGCGCCAGGATGACCTTGCGATAAAGTTCGCCGAAAATTGGCAGACGGATGAGGCCGGACTGAACCGTGGGGTGCCGCAGGATCGCGGCGCGCCTGATCCAGGCCAGGACGAGCGCCGCGATGGGGAGCGCGATCACCCAGGAGTTATGCAGTAAAAAAGCATTACAGGACATCAGCGCGCGCGTGATGGGCGGAAGGGGAAACCCGATCGTCCGGAAATTTTCCGACATCCTGGGCAGGATAAAAAAATTGGTCACGATGGTGCCGAAGATGCCGACCAGGGCGACGACCGCCGGGTAGGTGAGTCCCTGCCGGATTTCGCGCAGCAACGTGATGTTGTCATTCAGTTCCTCTGCGAACTGCCGGAAAATTTCCGCATAATTGCCGGTGGCCTCCGCCTGTTTGATCATGGCGATGATCGTGGGATTGAAGGCTTCGGGAAAACGGCCGAAGAGATTGGCGAGGGTATCGCTTTGGGATTTGTAATAAATCAGTCCGGCGATCACGCCGCGAAAGTACGGGGTCTCCGCCATCTCGACGGCGAGGGTGAGGGCGTTGCGAAAATCGGCGCTGACGGCATAGGCCCGTGACAGTGCGAGAAAGAATTTCTGCAGTTCTGACAGCTTTGGTTTTTTGCGGATGAATGATTTTTGGAGTGCCTCGTCCACGACGGAAATTTTGTGCCTGATCATGGTCTCGTCCTCGGCCTTGCCGGCGGCGAGCGCGGCTGCGTCGGCCGGCACCGGAGTGAAGACATAGGCCCGCCGCGATTTCTTGCGGTAGGTGATTTCAAATTGATACAGGTGCCAGTTCCTGAAGTCGGTGGCGGGCATGGGAAAAATTCAGCGATCCAGCATTTCGAAGAGGCGAATTTCTTCAAAATCCACCACGCCCTCGGCAAAGCGGGCGAGGCCCTCGTGCAAAATGCTGGAGTGACCGTTGGTGTGCGAGATGTCGGAAAGTTCCTCCGCGTTCTTGTCGTCGCGGATGCCGGCGCGTAACTTGCGGTTGTTTCTCATCAATTCCATCACCGCCACCCGTCCAAAGGTGCCGCGTCCACTGCAATGCTGGCAGCCTTTTTCACGCCGCCGGTAGCAACGTGGCGGTACGGGGATCTCCAGCCGTTTTAAGAGAACGGTTTCTTCGGCCGAAAAGACGGCGCTCTGCTTGCACTCAGGGCAAAGCATGCGCAGGAGCCGCTGGGACAGGCCGCCGATAAAAACATCGGAGAGGACGCTGCGATTGATGCCGAAGGCGTCGTGCAGCCGGGTGACAGCGCCGGCAATCGTATTGGTGTGCAGGGTCGCGAGGACAAGGTGGCCGGTGCCGGCCGCTTCGACGGCAATCTTGGCCGTCTCTTTATCGCGGATTTCCCCGATCAGGATCACATTGGGGGCGTTCCGTAGAAATGAACGCAGAAGCTTTTCGTAAGTGATGCCTTTGCCTTCGTCCACCTGGGATTGAAGCACCCCGTCGATGATCTGCTCGATCGGATCCTCCGCGGTGAGAATCTTGACATCGGGTTTGTTCAATTCGTTGAGGGCGGCGTAAAGCGTGGTGGTTTTTCCCGAGCCCGTCGGGCCGGTGACGAGGATGAGGCCATAGGGCAGGCGGATGAAATCGCGGATGCCGGATACATAGTCCTCGCGCAGACGCAGGTCGGAGAGGAGACGCCCGGTGCTTTGCCGGCCAAGCAGGCGCAGGGTCAAACTCGGCGGCATGCTACCGTCGCGAAAGGTCGTGGCCTCGACGCGGAAGTCCACGAGCTCGCTGTCCAACCGGCAGGTGAAGTGTTTGGATTCACAATCGAATTCAGACTTGGTGCAGCGCGCATGGTCGCGAATCAGCGCGTTGCAGATGCGCCAGCGGCTTTCCGTGACGCGTAGGATTTCCTGCAGCTTGCCATCGACGTTGATGCGAAAACGTCCCTCCCCGTCGGCATAGTCCGCGTGCAGGTCCTGGGAGTTATTCAGGATGGTCTGGCCGATCAGCCATTCAACGGTCTTTCGTTCGGACGTGTCGTTTTTGTGCGGGTCGATTTGCTGGAGCTGCACCAAGTCGAGCGTCAGGTCGGCCTTGCGCGCGTAGTGGCCGACGACCTTGACCGCCGTTGACTCCATCCCGCCGGATTTGCTCCGGAGAAGTAGATTGGCGATCTGATCACGCGGTGCCACCACGGTTTGCACCCGTGGCTGCGGCTTGATCCGCGCCTCGGCGATGAAATTGTCGATGCACTCGCGGCGGGCGGGATCGTCGGGAGCGAGCGGAGTAGCGAGCCAGACCGCCCGATCGGTGCGATAAAAGGCGACGCTGCTGTACCGGCCAAATGTGTTTGGTGCGAGTTCGGTGAGGGCCTGTGGCGGGCGGATAAAGCGCATCTCTGTGACGGCGCACTGATGACGCAGCAAAAGAATGGATTCCCGCAGTTCTGGTGGCATTTCCGTGACGGAAGCCCGATTGCGAACGGCGGAGGCAGCCGCGATTCGCAAAGAATCGTCCATGATCACGTGATCGAGGATAAACTGGCAGGCTTCAAAATCTTCACTGAAGTCGGGGACGGAGCCAGGCCAGCTTTTGGCCGGCCGTTCGTACCGCAGGCTGATCGCGTCTTCCTCCATGCCGTTCAGATCCCTCTGCAAGGCCAGGTAGTTTTCCCGTGAGATATTGAAAAGGCCGCAAAACCATCGCGGCAGCACCATTTCCGTAGAAAAAGGATCATGGTGCGCGAGCAGCAGGACCGGGCCGATGTTGCCGATGGGAATCCACGGCTCGATGAGTGAGCGGATGGAAACGCCGAGAAAATCACACCAGCATTGGAAGCGATAGGCTGCTTCCTGTGGTACGCGTTCAATGCCGTTGGGCAGGGGCAGAATGCGATGCTTGGAAAAAAGAATATCGGGCGGGATGGAATTATCCATCGGCGGCGCGAGTGAGCTGTCGGGTGCGCGATGCATTGACAGGAGGTCAGGGAGTGAGAAATGAGCTGAGCGAGTAATCCATCTTGCGGGAGGGCTGTCCGCTCACCGAGATCTCAAATTCGAGCGATTCACGGGTGATTTTCACCAAGCGTATAATTCCGGCAGGGGACAGGCGGGTTAGGACATAATCATTGTTGTAGAAGGCGATTTCATCACCGACGGCAAAAACCTCGTCGCCGATGATGGCTCTCTTCCCAGTCATTCCATCCGCACCGAAAATCAATCCTTGGACTTTCCGCTCCCCGAGCAGTTGGGCGATCTCCTCGTTGGTCAGCGTTGACTGGGCGGAAAGCGGCAGGGCGGCCTGGCGCGCGGTCAATTTGAAAGGATTATAGAAGTTTTCATCGAGCGTCGCCGCGACTCGTGAGGCCAGATTGTAACCGGCGTAAGAGTTTGGCCTGTCGTCCGCCGATGCGATGCAAACTACAGATAGGAAAACAGCAAAAAAAAGGGAAAGTGATGGTTTCATGGCGTCGCCGCGGACGGTAGTTTGAAGCAGGTGGGGAACGAGAAGGTTGAGGTCATTTTCAACCCGTTTTGATTCGTGAAGTTGACGGCTTCCACGCGCACCAGCGGAAACTGCTGTTCAACGGCGCCGAGCCAGTTTAATAATCGATAATAATCTCCGCTGACTGAGATCTTCACGCTTTCCACCGGGATGATTTTATTGCGGAAGGTATAACCCGGATCCGCTTTGTTCTGTTTGTCCGAACTGGAGACGACGTTTGTAACCGCGAGGCTGTCCAAGGTTGGCAAAATACGCTGCGTGTCGTCTTCGGTCAGGAAAGAACGCTGCCACTCCTTGATAAAATCGTCGGCCGGTCGGGACTCCGCGCTGAGGCGGCTCAGGGTGGACGCGATGATCGCCTTTTGGATTTTGTCTTCATCGACCTCCTGCTTTGTTGCGGATACATCAAGCTGCAGCTGCGCCACTTTTTGAAAAGTGGCCAGGGCGATGAAAACACCCAGCAAGGCGAGCCCGATTAGTGTCAGGCAGGGAATAAAAAACGAACGCATGGCGGATACAAAAGGTTCTCAGTTTACGGGGACATTGAGCAGGTGGTCATATTGATAGCCGTTGGGAACGGTGTAGGTTTTGAAATCTATGGTCTTGTATCCTTCCCGGCCGAGGACGGCTGAAACCCGATTGAAGGCCTCGTTTGCTTCCTTTTCCGACGCACTGACCGTGATCACGAGGCGCATCTGTGGCTGCCCGGAGATGCGGTCGATGGACATATCCTGCACCTGCAGATGACCGCGCAGTGCTTCGTTGATTTTGATCCAGAAGCCCTGGGTGGGCGGGGCCAGCGCAAGCCAGTCGCGCAGGTCATGAGCGAGATCCTCCGTTGCCTTGAAACCGGTGGTTTGGCGGGCCAGCGACAGCATATCGAGCGCAAGGGTGTTCCTCTGCTGCATCAGCCCGTGCAGCCGGGATTCCGCGCGGAGACGACGATAGGAGTTTACGACCCCGCAAAGACCCGAGGCTGCGACCAAAGTCCAAAATAAAATCGGCACAATGATGTACCTGCGCGGAGCAAAGGGTTTG
>DATMLS010000065.1:0-6718 GCA_035569995.1 Opitutaceae bacterium
GAAGCTCTACGCCGGCGTTACGCTCGGGGCGAAATCATTCGAGTTCGATCCTTCCGGCAACCCGGTGAAAGGCGTCAAGCGCCACCCCGACATCGGCGACCACGTCACCATCTATGCACACGCCACCATCCTCGGCGGCGAAACCCGCATCGGTGAACACTCGGTCATCGGTTCCAGCGTGTGGCTGCTGCAAAACGTGCCTCCGCACAGCACGGTCTATTTCAAGGGGGAAAACCTCGTCATCCGCACCCGCCAGAAAGACGAGACCCTGGTCGAGACCAGCAAGCCGGTGGATTTCGGCAACTGGGTGATTTGAGTTTGGTTTAATTAAGCGCAAAGACGCAAAGGCACGAAGAGTATGAATACCCCTGTCGCCTCACCTCCATTTGAACTCGAAGTCGGCAAGCCCGCGACGTTCGAAGCGCGCTCACCTGATGGGCATTACGCGGTCGTTTTCGAGGACGAAGGCGATACTGGTTATTTCTACGCTCTGGATTTTTCGCAGAAAGAAGGCAGCCCGATCCAAGAGGCGATGAGTATCTACGACGTGAAAAACGTCACAGATAAAGCGAAGCCGTCCGAAGTGGTCTTGGTTTGGACAGCTGATAGTCGACAGGCGGCCATTTTCATAAATTCCTACCCTCATGCTGTTTTTGATTTTGCAAAGAAGCGCGGTTATTGCCGCAGGAATTTTCCAAAGCCAGGGAAATGGGGCACAGATTTTAAATGGGATGAATCTGCCATCGATGTTTTCAAGAAGAAGAGCTAGCCAATACTTGGAGCATTTTCGGTTTCAATAGACCCATGACACGCTAAATCGTCATTCCGAGCCGTGCGAGGAATCTCTGCTGTTTTTGTCGATTCCCATTTCGGAGATTCCTCGCACGGCTCGGAATGACAAAATAAAGGATGCGTCGCAAAGGCATGCCGATGGGGCCGATTAAATTAAAAATGCTGCTAACGGAAATTTATCCGCGTCCATCCGCGTTCATCCGCGGTTAAATCTTCTCTTAGTTTCTCCATTCCGCCGGCAGCAGCGCCTGCGCGCCGTGGATGGTCGCCACGTAGTATAGGAGGAAAATTCCCAAACCAAGCGCAGCCAGAAAGAGGATCTCACCCAGCATGCCGCCACCCTTCCGGCTTGTGCGGTGCAGCGACCGCACCAGCGCCTCGATCGCCGGCGCGACGACGAACGCCACCACCGAGCTGCCGAACAACACCATGCCGATCACGAAGAGTGTGCGCTCCAGCACATCGCTGATGATGCCGGCCTTGTAGGTGATGATCGAGTTGCCGAGGTTGAGCAGCAGCAGGCAGCACGGCAGCACGTAGTAGTGACGGACGACTTTGTCGGTTTTCGGAATAAATGAGGGCATTGTTTTGAAGTAATCTAAGTCCCAAGTGCCAAGTAACAAGAGCAGGACGCATCAAATCTTGTTACTTGATACCTCTTACTGTCACTTGAGCTCACAGCTCGGTATACTTTTCCGACCGTCCGCGCGCTTTCTCGACGGGATACTTCCTGGCGTTGGCCGCCATCTTCGCCTCGATCGCCGCCGCCACGTCAATACCGGTCATGTTGGCAAACTCGAGCGCGTAAATGATCACGTCGGCCAATTCCTCTTCGATTTTCAGGCGCTTGGCCGGGTCGCGCGCGATGTCGCGCGATTGCTCCGGGGTGCCCCAAAGAAAATGCTCCATCAGCTCGGCGGCCTCGGCCGCGAGTGCCATGCTCAGGTTTTTCGGCGCGTGAAACTGCTCCCAGTCGCGTTCGCGCGCAAAGGCCAGCACGCGAGCCTTGGTCTCGGCAAACGTCGCCGTCGCATCGGTCATCGGGTTCATAACGGCGAGGCTGACGCGCGATTGTCACCCGTGCACGCAGAAAAAAACTTGGCATCACAGCTGCTATATGCATCGTATTCTTGTCTTCCAATGAACCGGATTTATCAAAACATCACGCGCAGCACGGCTGGCACTTCGTTTACGAAGGCCCGCCTTGCGATTTGCTGTGCGCAGATGCGTCCGGTCGTCGCCCAGCAGTGGCATAAATCCACGCGCACGGGCTGCTTGGCCTAAATATTCCGCCCTAGCGGAAAAGGTTTAGCCACCAAGAAACGCCCGACGGTTCTCTTCCGAGACCGGCTGGATTTTTCATTTTCCCACTTCCAATTAACACACTTTTTCCCATGCAAACGATCATCCCATCCACCAACTCCCTCAGTCCTGCCCGCAGCAGCGCTGGAGCTCCGGCTTCCACCGGGCTTTACCGCAAGCCGCACTACGACTGCCAGGACCTCGGCGACGCGCTGAAGCTCACCGTGTTCGTGCCGGGCGTTGAAGCGGCCGGCGTGGAGATCACCTCGCGCGGCCCGGATCTCACCGTCACGGCGCGCAAGGCTCACTTCGTGCGCGTGAATTTCAAGGCCCTGCACCTGGAAAACTCGCAACGCGATTACCAGCTGCGCCTTCGGCTCGGCCACGGCCTCGACTATGCCATCCTGCAAGCCGAGATCGCCGGAGGTGTGCTCACCATCACCTTGCCGAAGAAACAAATCGCCGCCGGCGGTGTCACCACACCTGTCCGCGCATTGAACGTGGCTTAAGCCCTTGGCTGATAACCGCTCCATCTTCTGTGCGAAAGCCCTTCGACCAACACCATCCCATGCGTCTGCTCTTCTATCGCCTTCGTCGCGTACGCGGCTCCGCGCATCCCAGCGCGGAGAGCGTGCGCGTGGTCGCGCGCAAGGACGTGCAATGGAACCGCCCGGTTTTTAAGGCTCCCGCGCTGCCCATCCCCAAACAGGCGGGTGGCGACCTGCCCTTCGTTGCGCGTTTTCCAAAGAAGAAATCGCGCAAGGAGTAGAAGAACCAAGTATCAGGTATCAAGTGCCAGATATCAGGACGAGATTCCTCGCTCGGCTGCTAATGAACTCATGCCAGTTGCGGTTCGAATTCGGCCTTCCGAGGTGGAACGCGGCGTCCCGACGCGTTCGTGAGCGCGTCGAGGACGCCGCGCTCCACCCGCACTACCGCGCGACAGGGCAACTATCCGCGCCCGATCCGTGTGATCCGTGGTCAATCTCTTGCTTCACTCCGGCACGAGCCAATTCACGGTTGCGTCCGCGCCGGGCGCTTGCGCGAGAAGTTCAGTCAGCGCCGGCAAAAACTTTTCCACCTCGCGGTCGAATTGCCATGGCGGGTTCACCACCACGAGCCCGCAGCCGCGCATTTTCAGGCCGCTCCCCTCGCCGGCGATGGCCAGCTCCAGCGCGAGCGTCGGCGGCAGCTTCAGCGCCAGCAGCTCCGCAAAAAAATCGTCCACCCGCGCCCGCTCCGTCAGCGGATACCACACGGCGAACGTTCCGCCCGGCAGCCGCCGCAATCCGTCGCGCAGCGCCGCGGCGACCTGCGCAAACTCGTCCTGCGATTCAAACGGTGGGTCGATGAGCACGAGCGCACGCCGCTCCGGCGGCGGCAGCATCGCGCGCAACGCGACATAGCCGTCCATTTCCTGCACCGTCGCGCGATGCGCCAGGGCAAACTCCGCGCGCAACGCCGCGCATTCGCCGGGCTGCTTCTCGCACAGCGCCAGCCGGTCCTGCGGCCGCGCGAGCCGCTGCACCAGCCGCGGCGAACCGGGATAAAAACGCGGCTCATCCGTCGCGTTGCCATTATCCCGGTCGAAGTCGCGCACCAGCGTCACATAATCCGCCAGCGCCGTGGGCAGGTCGGACTTTTCCCACAACCGCCCGATCCCGTCGGGCCACTCCGGTTTGCGCACAAGCGTGTCGCCGCGCGCCGCCGCCGCGAGGTCGTAACTGCCCCGCCCCGCATGGGTGTCGAGATACAGGAAGCCCTTTTCCTTTCGCTGCAGCGCACGCGCGAGCTGCACGAGCAGCGCGTGCTTGAAGACGTCGGCAAAATTGCCCGCGTGAAATGCGTGCCGGTAGTTCATGCCCAAACCGGCACCTTGATGACCGTTTTGCGCACGAGCATGGCCGCCGCGCCGGTGCGCAGCGATGGCAGATGCGCGTCCGATGGGAAAAACACCACGGCCTCGCCTGCGCGCACGTGCAGCACCGAACCGCGATCGAACGGCCGGTAGAAAATCAAATCCTTCGCCGGCCTGAAGTCTTCCGCCACGGCCAGGTGCGCCACGTCGGCCACTTCCATCAACTCTTCCCCGGCCACCACCACCTGCACGTCGATGTAGGCGCGATGCGATTCCCAGCAGCCCTCGGTGCGCGGCCTCGTTAAATAGGCTTGTTCCAGTGCGAAGGCGCCACCGGCCAGCTCGACGCGCTCCGTCACACCGGCAGCAATCCTCCCGATGCGCGCCTGCACCGTGCTGTGTGGCCGCAAGGCCTCCGCCATATAGGCAAGCGCCGCCGCGAAATGCTCCGGCGGCGCAAGCTGGGCGCGTAGCGTGTCGAGGGTTCCGAAAACAGTCATGCCGTCCAGTCCAGTCGTCGCCACGCGTGCTGGCAAGCAGACGATGGACCATGGCCGTTTTCACCCACCCGGCAGAAAACTTAGTGTTTTCCTTTTCCGGCCTCCTCGCTTCTTTCTTTCATCATGACCGCGAAGATCGGCGTTCTCCGTATTTTTTCCGACCTGCACCTGGGTGACCGCGGTTGCCGCGTGCGCACGCTGGGACAGCTCGCACCGCTTTTCGACGGAGCCGATGCCCTCGTGCTCAATGGCGACAGCCTCGACACCCGGCCCGGCCCCGTGCACCTGTCCGCGACGGCCCTGGCCGCAGCCAATGCCGACACGGCCGCGCAGCGCGCCGGGTTCCTCGACTTCCTCGCGCACCACACCCCGCCCACCACCCTCCTCACCGGCAACCACGACCCGGATATTTCGACCCAGCACGCCCTCGATCTCGCCGACGGGCAAGTCTTCGTCACGCACGGCGACATCTTCTTCGATGACATCGTGCCATGGAGCCGCGATACGCCCATCATGCGCAAGCTCCTTGCCCGTGAATTCGCCGCGCTCACGCCGGATGAGCGCAGGCGGCTCGACCTTCGTTTCGCCGCCTTCCGCCGCGTTTGCGCCAACGTGCCGCAGCGGGGGCATCACGCCGAGCGCAACCCATTCCTCTATACTTTCGGCCTTTTAGCTGACGTCGCCTGGCCGACCCGCACCCTCGCCGTTCTCCGCACCTGGCGCGAGACGCCCGCCCTCGCCTCCGCGTTTCTGCGCACGCATCGTCCGCACGCGCGCTTTCTCCTCATGGGTCACATCCACCGTCCCGGCGTCGTGCAAGCGCCTGGCGGCCTCATCGTCATCAACACCGGATCTTTTTGCGCGCCGGCCAAAGCGTGTGCCGTCGATCTCACCGAGGGAAAACTCATCCTGCGCCGCATTGTCAGCCGCGGCGGGGTATTTTGCTTTGGCGAGACGCTGGCCACCTTTGCGCTCGCGTCGGCCGCGACATCGCCGAAAATCCTCTCCTCCGCATGAGTACTGAATTTGGCTGGTGGTCGCGCAATGCCGATGGCGACAAATTTCAAATCTGCGCCGACTTCCACGGCGGCACCCTCGAATGGCATCGCAAGTCCGGCCACCACCAATCGTGGGAACCGCACCCGCCGACCGACGAGGACTGGGACAGACTCCTGGCCGAGGCCACCCGCCGCCTTCCGCGCCGCCTGCTCTCGCAGAAGCAATTCGACACGATCAAGCGACTCCGCCCGCAATAAGTTCCACTGCGCTCGGAATCCCCCTGGAAAAGTCAGCTGCCAAAACACGTGCGCTCTCTGTGTTCTTTGTGATCCTTTGTGGCTAAAGCCTCAATGGAGACTCTTTAGCCACAAAAGAGCACAAGGATCACAAAGAGCTATTCTCCGCGAAGACTCACAGTGTAACCCAATAGGTTACACTCAAAAGATCGTTCGCCGTGGAAAAACAGTTTTTATTTCTGTGCGGCCGTTAATTTCTCTCCGCGTTGCCAGATGAGTCTGAATGCAGGCGCGAATTCCTCAGGTTTGGCCCGCACCCACGCCGTGATTTCCGCCGGTGTGAACCATCCGCCGCTTTCGATCTCCTCAACATTGAGCGTAAACGGCCCGGTCGCGCGCAGCCGGTAAACCCACACAAACTCCTGGCCGGTATCCGCGCATGCCTCTACGCGAAACCATCGCACCGGCGCCACCGCCGGGTGCAGCCCAAGTTCCTCGCCCAGCTCGCGCACCGCCGACGTGTCGTAGTCCTCACCCGCATCGACATGGCCCGAGGAGGAGGAATCCCACCGCCCCGGTGACGTGTCTTTTTTCATCGAGCGTTTTTGCAGAAAAATCTTCCCTGCGCCGTCGTCCACGATCACATGCACCGCCCGGTGCAGCAAACCGCGGGCATGCACCTCGCGCCGCGTCGCCCGACCGACCGGTTCGTCGCGCTCGTTCACCACATCGAAAAATTCTTCAGGCATAAAGTTCGAAAATGTGGGAGGGGCTTTATGCCCCGATGAGATTTGTTGCTACACTAAAGTCGCGGCGTAAAGCCGCTCCCACTTCAATCCATTCTCCACAAACCAACCTACCCAGCCACACCTTTCCTTTACTTTCACGTGCATTCGTCCATTCGTGACTGTTCCACCAAAAAAGCCATGCCGAAAATCGATGTCAGCAAAGTCGCTGAAATTTTAAAGAAAAACCACCTCGACCCCGCCCTGCTCCGCCGCGTGATCGAGGAACTCAACCTCGCCGTCCAG
>DATMLS010000066.1:0-14276 GCA_035569995.1 Opitutaceae bacterium
CGTGCCGAAGCGGTCCCGGGAGAGACCGGCGATGCGGATGCCGTTGAACAAAACCAGACCAAACAGGCCGAGAACCGTAAGGCTTCCCAGAAATCCTTTTTCCTCGGCGATGACCGAGAAGATAAAATCGTTGTGCGCGACCGCGCGCGGCAGGTAACCGAGCTGCGCCTGCGTGCCCTCGGTCCAGCCGGTGCCGAGGAGGCCGCCGCTGCCGACCGAGATGAGCGACTGGCGCTGGTTCCAGCCGATGCCCATGGGGTCGATCTTGTCGGGCGCGATGAAAGAGACGATGCGGTTGCGCTGATAGTCGTGGAGGGGGACCCAAGTGTGGTGCTCGTATTTGCCCTTGTCGTTGATGTACGAGTAGTGGTGGGTCTCCATGAAGGCCATGTAGCGGTAGCTGTCGAACGCCACCACGCCCAGCAACACGACAAACGCCCCCAGCGCTGCCGCGAAGAAACGCGAAGGCAGCTTTGAAACGTAGAGCATGGAAAAGACCATCGGGGGCAACACTATCGCCGACTTCAAGTCGGGCTGCAACAAGATCAATACCAAAGGCAATCCTACCGCAAGAGCCAATTTACCAAGGACTTTGAAAGATTGTTCCACCGTGCCGATCTCCGACCAGATCAAAATGCTGGCGGTGATCAGGAGGACGGCGATCTTGGCCGGTTCCGACGGCTGGAGCTTGAAAATTCCCAGGTCGATCCAGCGCTGGGCGCCGAATTGGGTGTCGCCGATGCCCGGGATGAGCACGGCGAGCAGCGGCACGAGGCAGGCCAGGTAGAACCAGTGGGCGGTGCTTAGCCAGAA
Source organism: Opitutaceae bacterium (assembly GCA_035569995.1). Taxonomy (GTDB): domain Bacteria; phylum Verrucomicrobiota; class Verrucomicrobiia; order Opitutales; family Opitutaceae; genus DASRHD01. The sequence continues at coordinate 814 of DATMLS010000066.1, forward strand.
GCGGTAATCGACCAGCGAGACGGCCACATAAATAACGGCCCCCGCCGCCAGCCACAGCAACTGCAGGGCCCAGGCATTGCCGTGGGTGGAAAATTGCGCGCTGTAAATGAAGGCCACGCCGAACGCGCTCAACCCGAACAAGGCCAGCGGCGTCACCACATCCCACCGCGCGCGGGTGGTGGTTTTGAAGACGCTGAGGAATTCGGTGGAAGCTCGGTTCACGATGGCGTGAAAGTAACAGGTATCAGGTATCAAGTGACAAGAAACAAGAGCGACGGCGGAAGAATGACGAAATCCGAATGGCGAATGACGAATATTTCTGCCACAAAAGATCACAAGGATCGCAAAGAAATCCTATTCTTTGTGCTCTATGTGTTCTTTCGTGGCTACATCCGATTCCCGGCTTCCGGGGTTCCTAATTAAATCTGCGGAGTATTTTCAGTTTTTTGGCGTTTGGGATTTGCCCCCGTTCCCCACCGGGCCTCGGAGAAGACTTGTGCTTTCGAGGGCGACAGCTACTTTGCCCCTCTTATTAAATCAGTGAGAGTCGCCGAATATGTCTTCCTGATCGCACAAATGGGCTCGCTGCCTTGGTCATTCATTGCCGCGGTGACGTTTGGCGCAACGACGGGGCTGATCCTCGTGTGGGTGGTCACGGCCCATACCCGCCGCCTGGCCCGGCAAAGCGCGGCCCAGCTCCTCGAAGTCACCAAACGCGAGGCAGCCGTTGCCGGCCAGGAGGCCAAGCAGAAGGCGGAGGAGGAAATCTCGGCTCGACGCGTCACCCTCATGCGCGAAATCGACCGCCGCGAGATCGAGGCCGACCTCAAGCTCCGCGAAATGCGCTCGCATGAGGAGTCGCTGGGCCTGCTCGACTACCAGCTCGAGCAAAAACAGGAGCGCATCGCCCGGGAAAACGCCGCCGTCCAGCAGGCGCGCGACGCCATGCGTTCGCTCTCGAAGAACCTGCGCAAGCGCCTCGAAGGCGTCTCGAACATGGACGCCGAGGAAGTCAAAAAACATTTGCGCGAGGAACTGCAGCTCGAGTGCCAGGATGAGTTGCGTGCCCTGCGGCGCGACATCCTCGACCGCTCCGAGCAGGATATCCAGAACGAGGCCAAGCGCATCCTGCTCACCTCGATGCAACGGCTCGCCAGCCAGCCCAACAACGATGTGACCGCCACCATCGTGTCGCTGCCCGGCGATGACATGAAGGGCCGCATCATCGGCCGGGAAGGCCGCAACATCAAGGCCTTCGAGGCGGTCACGGGCGTGACCCTCCTGATCGACGAGTCGCCGCAGACGGTCCTGATCTCGTCGTTCGACCCGGTGCGCCGCGAAATTGCGCGCGTGGCGCTTGAAAATCTCATCAAGGACGGACGCATCCACCCCGCGACCATCGAGGAGTTCGTCAAGCGGGCGGAAGAGGAGATGAACGTCACTCTCACGCAAGCCGGCGAAGACGCGGTCACGCGCCTCAAGATCAACGGCCTGCACCCGGAAATCATCAAGCTTCTCGGCAAGCTCAAGCACCGCTTCAGCTACGCGCAGAACGTCCTCGATCACTCGGTCGAGGTCGGGTTCCTCTGCTCGATGATCGCGAGCGAAGTCGGGCTCGACCCCAACATCGCCAAGCGCGCCGGCCTGCTCCACGACATCGGCAAGGCGGTCGAGGGCGAATACGAAGGCAGCCATGCGATCATCGGCGCCGAGTTCATCAAGCGCCATGGCGAAACCGCCATCGTCGTCAATGCCGTCGCCGCGCACCACGAGGAAGTGAAGCCGGAGACGGTTTATGCCGGGCTCGTCATCCTGGCCGACACCATTTCTGCCGTGCGGCCGGGCGCGCGCGCCGAGTCGATGGCGGGTTACCTCCAGCGCCTGGAGCGCCTCGAGAAACTCGCGATGTCGATGGCCGGCGTGCACCAGGCCTTCGCCATCCAGGCCGGCCGCGAAATCCGCGTCGTGGTCAAGCCCGAGGCCGTGACCGACGAGCAGGCCCGCGAACTGTCCAAGGCGCTCCGGAAAAAAATCGAGGAGGAGCTGCAATATCCCAGCACGATCAAGATCACGGTGATCCGCGAAGCGAGGTTCACGGAGACGGCGACCTAGCGCGCTTTGCGCGAGGTCGCAGTCTCCGAGGCGAGAGGCGCGCTGCGCGCAGGCAAGAGGCGAGAGGCGATAGGGCAGAAACAGGAAATTTCAACCATCCTCACTCCGATTTTGTCTGACATCTCACCTCTGATCTCTGAGATCTCCACCCATCGCCCATCGCCAATAGCCAATAGCCTATCGTCCGATCATGGATCCCAAACTCCTCCAGGTTTTCCCTAATCCCGCGCCGCAGCGCGACTACCTTATCGAGCACACGCACCACGAGTTCACCTCGCTCTGCCCGATGACGGGCCATCCCGATTTCGCGGAGATCACCGTGCGCTACGTGGCCGATAAAAAATGCGTGGAGTTGAAGTCGCTCAAGCTCTACTTCCACGCTTACCGCAACGAAGGGATCTTTTTTGAAGGGGCGACGAACCAGATCTGCGACCACTTGGGCGCCGTGCTTAAGCCGCGCAGCCTCACGGTCATCGCCCACTGGAAAGCCCGGGGCGGTTTCACGTCGGTCATCACCGCCCACCACGAAAGAAAACCTCGACGCACCCGGCGCTAAACGCTTTTAATTACCCTCCCATGAAAACCCTTCGTCTTCTGCTCCTTGCCCCCTTTTTCGCCTGCACCGCCCTGTTTGCCCAATCCGCCGTGCCAGCGGTAGAGACGCCGCCCGCACCCGCACCCGAGACCGTTGCGGCACCGGTCGCCCAGATCAGCCCGGCGGATGCGGCCGACACGGTCCTGAAGGCCCTGCATTACGATGAAATGATGGGCAAGGCGCTGGATGGGCAAAAGCAGCTTATTAATCGGATGATTGGAATGGCGATCCAGCCCGGCACGCCCAAGGAAGCGATCGCGGCCTTCCAACAAAAAGCCATGGATACGGCAATGGTCGGATTGAGCTCCGCCGAGATCCATGCCGTGGCCGCGCGCAGTTACGTCGAAACTTTTACCGCGGATGAGCTGCGGGCCATTGCGGATTTCTACAACTCGCCCGCCGGCCGGGCGTTCCTGGCCAAACAGCCCAGCATCCAGCAGAAAATCATGGAAACACTCCGGCCGCGCGTGACCGAAGCGAGGCAGAAAATCCAGCAGATGACGCGCGATTTTGTGGCCCAGCAGCAGGCCAAAGCCGCCGAGGACACAGCCAAGGCCGCGGCGGCAAAGCCCAGCGCGACGGCTGCACCGGCGGCATCGGCGACGACTCCTGCGCCAGCACCGAAACCGTAAAGGGAAGAAGTATCAAGTGGCAGGTATCAAGTGACAAGAATCGGAGCCAATTTGGCTGAAAGTGGAGCGCGTTAGCTTGTCCGCCGTAGCCGTGTGCGAAGGCCGGATCCCTAACGCGCTTTCCTATGTCCGATCAAATCGAGCGCGTCAGGGACGCCGCGCTCCACCTCTGAAACAGCCGCCGGATCGATTCCGGGCTTTTTGGCTTCCTTCTAAAAAATGATCGGATTGGTTTTTAAGAAGGAAGCCATGAATCCAGGAAACATTCTTTGAGCTCTATGTGTTCTTTCGTGGCTACTTCAATTCCTGGTTTCCTGGCTTCCTAATTAAGAGGATCGGAGTCGGAAGCGTGCTTAATTTGCCGAGTGGGCTGGCGCCGACTTGATCGCCGGTTTGTCGTACAGCTCGAGCGGCGGCCCCCAGAGCGCGTCGTGCAGGTCGTGGGCGTCCAGCTTCCAGATGAGGATCGAATAACCCACGTTGTCGTCGGGCGCCCGGCGGGTGGCGCGCAGCCAGCCGCACAGCCGGTTGAATCGGAGCCTTTCCAGCCTGCCGTATTGGTCCTGCCAATACGGATCCGGGTAGCGTTGGAGTGAATTCTCCAGGGCGGCGTCAGCGCCCATCGAGGTCTCCGTCAGGCCCAGGTTGCGCAGCGCCGCCTGGTATTTCTCCTCGTAGACCCGGTTCCACGGCCCGTAATACTGGGTGTAGAGATTTTGGAACATGGTGGCGCTGATCGCATAATAACCCGGGATTAGCGTGAAGACTTCGAGCTTTCGCCAATCCGGAAAACCGGGCAGCCGGTTGCCGGTGATGCCGTAATAATCCGGGTCGCCCGTGCCAAAATAGGAAAAGAAAACCGGCTCGCGATCGCCGGGATTATGCTCGGCGAGCCAGTGTTTCAGCCCGGGCAGGTCCTGTCCCCAGTCGAGCGAACTGTCGGCCAGCCGCCGATAGCCTTGCGCCGGGCCGCCCGCCACGCCGCTGAAGTAGGCGAGGTAGTGGGGCCGAACGGACAGCGAATCGACCGCATACCAGCCGACCAGCAACGCCACTGCGATTTCCACGGCGCGCTGGCGCGACGGAAAAGACAACGCGACCGAACCCGCGAGGATATGGAAGACGGGATATACAATCAGCATGTGGCGGATTCCGATATTAAGTCCCTGCCGCATGGCCACGGTGGCGTAGACGGCCACGAGCACGAACAGCGGGATGGAGTGGTAGAGTGCGCTGCGCGCGGACGGCGGGGCGGAAGCATCCGGGAGGATTTTGGCCTTTCGCGGCCAGGCCCAGCCCACCACGCCGAGCGCAAGCAGGCAGAACAACGCCGGCGGCGTCTTGACCAAAATGGTGTAGGGAAAAAACCAGATTTGCCCGCCGATGGCCCAATGGCCGTTCATGAACGAGGCCCGGCGTTGGCTGGTCCCGATCAGTTGCTCCATGCCGTTGACGTAGCCCTCGGGCAAAACATGGGTGCGATAACAGAAATCCGCCAGCTGGCCGATCACGCCGCGCACCTCTGAATCCGGCGGGGGCCGCGGCAGCGTGAGAGTCACATCCGCCGGATCGCCCCGGGCCACATACTTGAAATCAAACGTGGTCCAGATCACACCCCAGCCGACCAGGCAGTGGAGAAGGATGAGCGACAGCAGGGCTCCCGCTTGCCGGCCGCGGGTGGCGAGGGAGGTTTTTTCCCGCAACGACCAGGGCCAGGGTTCGCGGTTGAAAAATCGGACAGCGATCAAGATGACGGCGACGGGCGCGATCAGCACGGCCGTCATCTTTGAGATCACCAGCAAGGAAAAAGCCAGCAGGCTGAGGAGGAGATTCGTCCACGTCACCGTGTGGAGCAGACGCCATAAACACCACGTCGAGGCCAGGAGCATCGTGGCGAGCGTGAGATCCGTCGAGACCAGGGCGCCGTTCGCGAGCATATTCGGGCAGAAGGCAAAAAGGGTGAGGGAGACGAGGCCGCCGGCGCTGCCAAAAAGACGGCGGGAGCAGGCGAACACGAGAAAGCCCAGGGTGACGCCGATGAGTGCGGCCATGCAGCGGGTCTGGAGCAGGATCGCATCGGGATCGTTCCCGGCGTGGAAGAGCAGGTCGTGGCTGAACAAAACAAACTCAGCCGTGCGCCAGTTTTCGCTGTCGAGCGGCGGAAAGTTGGGCCGGGAAAACAGGAGCGGCAACGTGGCCCACCGCTTCAGGAAATCCCCGTTGCCGGGATCAAAGCGGTGGTCGTGCAGCCTCCACGCGTTGTAACCCGCCGTGATGTGCACCGCTTCGTCGAACGTCGTGCCCTTCGTGCGCGACGCGCTCACCGCCATGTAATAATAGCCCGCCAGCAGGAAGGCAACGAGGAGGGCGGATTGAAGGCGGCGTGACATGAAGTGGTGCGCGGCGGTCGTTAAATCTTTTTCGGTTTAGACGGACCCATGACGGGTAACACCGAATCGTTCTCGTTCTCATACTCATTCTCGTACTCTCGTGTGTCTTGATTATGAGAACGATTAAGAGAACGAGAATGATGCTCATGCGGCGCTGCCGCGCCAAAGCCAAAAATTGACGACAACAGGCATGAGTTCATTGGCAGCCGTGCGAGGAATGACAAAGTAAAGGACGAGCCACTCAGGAGTCCTTTGGTTTTTTCCGCGGGTCATTCAGGATGCTTTCCACGATGAAGACCGGGCGGTTTTTCACCTCGTCGTAGATGTGGGAGATGTAGGAGCCGATGACCGAGAGGCAGAGCAACTGCACGCCGCCCATGAAAAGAACGAGGATAATGACGGTGGTGAAGCCGGTCGGCACCCGCTCGGGATGGGCATAGCGCCAAATGACCTGTCCGATGGCGCCCATGAAGGCCAGGGAAACGATGCCCAGTGCCAGCCACATGATGAGATCCAGCGGCACGTAGGAAAACGAGAGGATGCCTTTGCGCGCGAAGTCGAAATACCGGGTGAAAGAGAGCGTGCTCTGCCCGAACATCCGGTTGGGACGCACAATGGGAACGCCCACCTGGCGGAAACCGACCCAGCTCCGCAGGCCGCGCATGAAACGATTTTTCTCGGGCAACGCATTGAGCGCATCCACCACCTTGCGGTCGAGCAGGGCGAAGTCGCCGGCCTCGGAGGGGATGTCGACATAGGACGTGGCATGGAGAAGACGGTAGAACAGCCGGAAAGCCGCCCGCCGGACCGCGCCTTCCCCCCGTTTTACCCGATGTGCGTAAACGACGTCGTAGCCTTCGATCCATTTCTCATAAAAAGCGGCAATCACCTCGGGCTCATCCTGCAAATCACCATCGAGGCAGACCACCGCGTCGCCGGTGGCGATTCTCATTCCGCTGGTGAAAGAGTTTTGGGAGCCGAAATTGCGGGTGTGATTGATCACCACCAGGTCGGGGTCGCGCGCGGCGAGCTCGGCGAGCACGGCACGGGAATTGTCGGGGCTGCAATCGTTGACGTAAATGATCTCATAGGCGACGCCGATGCGCTGGAACGTTTCCTTCAGCCGCGCGTACATGATGGGAATCGCGGGCTCGTCGCGGTAGCAGGCGATGATGGCGCTGATTTTTTTCATGGTGGGAGAAGATGCCGCCGGAGGAGGCGGGGGTTACAGCATTTTAACCACTAATGCACACTAATGAGCACTAATACTTCCAAGCAGGCAGAAGACCGAGTTAACCACTGATGTACACTTATAGTCACTGATAATATGAAGCTGGGTTCGAACTCATTTTTTATCTGTTTTTCCGGATAAGTGACCATCAGTGTGCATCAGTGGTTAAAATGCTCTAGCCTCAAATTCATGGACGGGGGGAAATAGGCGGAACCGGAGCGGGTTCCGGCTGGCCCGCCTGCAGTTGGGCGAGCTTGGCGCGGGCCTGAGCATGATCGGGTTTGAGCCGCAGCGCCGCCTGAAATTGTGCGATGGCCTCCGGCACCCGGCCCAGCGAAGCCAGGTCGACACCCAGGTTATAATAGGCGTCGGCATAGCTGGGATCGCTCGGGTTGGAGCGCAGCAATTCCTGGTACTGCCCGATGGCCTCGGTCGTCCGGCCCAATTTATCGAACAGAAGGGCCAGGTTGTTGCGAGCATCGTCAAAACCGGGGTTGAGGCGCAGCGCTTCCTTGAATTGGGCGAGCGCGTCTTCCAGCCGCCCAGCCTGGCGGAAGGCAAATCCCAGGTTATTGTGCGGTTTGGCTTCGTCAGGATCGATTCGCAGGGCTTGTTCAAACTGCGCGATGGCTTCCGGCATCTGTCCGGTCTGCCCCAGGGCGATGCCTAACTCGTTATACGCCTCGGCATAGTCAGGATTGATCCGAAGCGCTTCCCGGTAGTGCTCGATGGCCTTCGACGCCTGGCCTGCTTTCATTAAGGCGAGCCCATAGTTAAGGTGCGCCGGTGCATAGTCGGGCACCAACTGCATGGTTTCTTCAAACTGCCCGAGAGATTCTTGCGCGCGGCCCGTATCTGACAGGGCCGTGGCCAGGTTATAATGGTAATCAGGATCGGCGGGCTTGAGTCGCACGGCTTCTTGGTATTGCTGCACGGCTTCCGTTTTTTGGCCGGCCTTGAACAGGATCTCACCCAGATTATTATGGGCCCGGGCATTTTCCGGGCGCTTGGCCACCGTATCGCTCCAGATGGACAGCGTGCTGGCGTAAGCCTGGTTGCGTTGGAAGGTGAAAAATCCCAGCAGGACCGCCACGGCGAGGAGCAGATACGCGCCCAGCCGGCCGGCCCAAGCGTAGATGCCGAGCACCACGAGCACAATCACCGCCGCCAGCGGCAGGTACATGCGCTGCTCGGCCATTGTCTCTGTGACCACGGGGACGATGCTCGAGCTGGGAGCGAGAATGGCAAAAAACCAAACGCCGGCGAAACCGATGGCCGGCCAACGCCGTAGTCCGATCACCGTGCCGATTGCCAGGGCGGTGATGATGAGCGCGGCTGGCATGACTTGACCGGCCTGCGTTAGGACCGCAGTGCCGTAATCGAAAATCAGCGGATACGGCCAGAGGGATAACCGAAGATAGTGCGCGATCGCCGGCAGTTGAGTCAGCGCATACGTCCACCAAGGCAGGCCGCTGGAAAAACCGGCGGATCCATTGCGGCTACCCCCCGTGCTCACCACCAGGAATCCCAAGAGGAGCCAGCTGGCCGCCAATCCCAAATAGTAATAACGTCGTTTTTGCCACGCCTCGCGAAATGACCCTGTGATGAAGGTGCGATCATAAAGCAGCACCATCAACGGGGCGGAAACCATGACCTCCTTGCTGGCCATGCCGAGCAGGCAGCTGAGGATCGAGGCCGCCTGCCAAAGGCGAGAGGCGAGGGGCGAGAGGCGAGAGGATAAAGGTTGGGTTGCATCTGGATTTTGCCTTGCGGTTTCCGGCCACTGGCCTGTCGCCTCTTGCCTCTTGCCTGTTTCGTTCGTGGAACGAACGAAACAATACAGCGTCAGCAGATAAAACAGGCCCATGAGCGATTCGGCCCGTTGCACGATGTAAGTCACCGACTCGGTTTGGAGCGGATGAAGCATCCAGATGGCGGCAATGATAAAAGCGAGCAGCGTAGCATCCGCTGCGATCTCAAATCTCAGATTTGAGGTTTCAGATGGGGTTGTCGCCGGGCCCTCCACTATCTTAGATTTTAAATCTGAAATCTGAAATGCTCGCGTCGCGTCTAGCGACGCGAGGGCCTGCCCTCCGTAGCCTTGGCGAAGGAGGGTGCGTCGCACGAGGCCAAACAGAGTCAAACCCGCGAGGATATGGATGGCCAGGTTGAGCGCGTGATAGCCTGCTACGTCAGTTTTCCCGAAGGCATAGTTGATGGCGAGGGAGAGATTGACAATGGGCCGGCCGCTGGTGGTCAGCCGGCCCGGCGGCGATAACACGGGCCCGATCGGCCAAAGATGCCGGATCGTGGGATTGTCGGGAATCGCCGGCACATCATCGTAGAGAAACGGAACGGAAAAGCTATTGCGGTAAGCAACGAGCGCGGCGATCACCAGCAAGCCGCCGGCAAGAAGAATACCCGTGCGGGACGCGGCAAAGGATGGCGGCGGGCGCACAGTTTTGGTATTCACAGGCGCGGTCGGGCGGAAGCTTGGTCACTGCTCCGGCGGATTGGGCGAGTTGACCGCTTTATTGGCGTCTTGAATTTCCTGAATCAGTAATTGCTTCTGATCTTTGTCAATCGTCTGGCTGTTCATCACATATTCGACCGCCGCCCCGGGGTCGGTGCGGCCCCACGACTGGACCAACTGTTGCTGATAGACCATCCGGGTTTGCGGGTTGGCAATCGCGTCCGCCAGTTTCATGGCTTCGCCGGGATCATTTTTGGTGGTGGGTGAGAACAGGATCATGCTCCCGATCAAAGTATCGTCCTCCACGGTCCCGGCGGTGCGGGGGATGTAATCGTCGAGCCAATTCATTGCCGCGCTGGGATCGCTTTGCATCCATCCGACAAAAATCTGGCTGACCGTCGCGGACTGGCTCTCTTCGGCCGGGAGGGATTCAGCCCAGCGCATCGCGGCCGCGGGATCGCTATTGGCCCAAATGGTGCCAAGGGCGGTGAGGGCGGTATTGCGATCTTCGGAGGGTGGCAAGGACCTGAGCCAGGCGGCGGTAACTTCCGGGGTGGTTTTATCCATGCCCATCGCCACGATCTGATAAGCGGCGGGTCCGATCGGCAGTTTATTTGGATCATTGGCCCAGGCTTCAACGGCGGCCCGGGCGAGATCGATATGGCCGCTTTTGACCATGGCCTGCAGGCCCATGTTTACCGAATTCATGGCCGAAAATGGGCTGCCGGAATGGTCGTCCTTGAGCAGGAGCGCATCCACGGTTGCGAGCAACATTTGCGGGTTGGACACCGCCATGGCGTCCATGACGACGCCGAGCAGGGGTGGAGTCGTCAGTTTGTTGCCGGGATTCGCCAACCAAGCCCAGGCGTTCTTGGGGTCGTGCAGGGTCCAGGTTTTCACGAGACCCGCCACCCAGGCTGATTTCTCCGCATCCGTGCGGCCGAGTTCCTGGGCGAGGGCGATGGCCAGGTCGGGCCGATCCCGGGCAATCTCAGCCAGCGCGGCCTGCACCCCGACGCCCGATCCCGGGAGTTTGCCCCGCAGGAGGGCGAGGAGTTCATCGTATCCAGCCGTTCGATACGTTTCGGCGTTCGCGTCCGGGGCCGCCAGACTGGTCAAATCCAGGGCGGGACCCGGCGACGATGCGGCCGGGCCGGATGGCAACGAGGCCCGGCCGGCGCGATAAGCCCACCAGCAGAGGACTGCGCCCGCCACGACCACCCCGGCGAGCAGCCGCCAGGAAAACTTCTGCTTGGGCTGGGCTCCAGGATAAGTGTACATGTCGCACCCCGCAGCTGGTTAATGGCCCGGCTTGGATGGCGTTGCCAGTTGCGCCGTCGGCTTTTTCCAAGCCGAGGGCAGCACGGTGGTTTCGTTCTCCAGGTTGGAAGGCGTTCCGAAATAATAGGCCCGGATGCGGAAGGAGGCTTTCCTTTGGGGCGGGTGGAAACCCCAACCGAAGGCATTGGTCTTGGGGGCGATTTTGGCGCAAATCGTGAAATCCGGGCTGCCCGCCTCCTTGGTTTCAAGGAAGAATCCTTCTTCATCGCTCGAATGATTCGTCCAGGTGAACTGGAAGCCGCTGACGGTGGTGGGAACAAAGGTGGCCTTGAAATCGGTGGGAGCGGCGGCGGCGGTCGCCGCATCGCGAATGGATTTTTTCTTGATCGGTGCCGGGTCGGGAAGGATTTTGGGGGCGGTCCAGGAATAATCCTCCGGCTTGGCATAACGGTCGGCATAGTCGGCGTCGGACAAGCTCGCGGGCAGGGTGACCTCGACCGGGTCGGTCGTCGGCCCGTAGATGGCGCGGACGCGATAGTAAAACGTCGTCTGCGGCATTAGGTTCGGGTGCTTATAGGTGGTCTGGCTGGGCGGACAAAAGTTGAGGATGATGTAGGGGCCCGCCGGGTTCGTCGCATATTCGATGATGTGAGTGGCGACCACCGGCGAGGCATCGTTCCATTTCAAGACGACATCAATGGGAGAAACCAAGGTGGCATCCAGATGGATGGTCGAAGGGGGGCTGGATTCGCCGCGCAGCCCGGTTGAGCCAACGGCAAGTCCACCGGCGAAAAGCAACAAGGCCAACCCGCCGCGCACGCGTTGCAAGGTGCGAGGCACAAGCCCGGCGCCGGGTGGATGGGCGCAAGGGGATGGATTAACCGGCCTTGCCGAAAAACCAAAAGTTTGGGCAGGCCACGAGCAAGCGATAAAGGGTATGAAGTTCATGGTTGAAGGATTAGGGTGGGGAATTAAGTGAACGTTTGCAACAGCCTGTTAGCAGAAGTGCCGGCTTTTTCGTGTCCGCTAATTTGGAAATGCCATGGCCCAAACGGTTCCCACAAAAGCACGGCGAGGTATTTTTTTGATTCGAATTAATGGCTAACTTTAAAGCATTTGAAATAAACACGGGCGGCATGGACGCCGCCCGTGCAATCATGGGTTTCGATCGGTTTACGGCGTCGGGTTTTTGGCGGTGAGGCTGTGGGCGTCGATCTGCATTTTGCCTTGGGCGGTTGCACCGTCGCCGGAAAGAAATCTCTGGAACGAAAAAACCTATCGTGAACCACTTTGGTTGATAAAAAAAACGCCCGCCGCGAAGTGCGGCGGGCGTTGAAGACTTATGGCATCCAAATGCCATTCAAACTCTCATTGGTTAGTCAGCGAAGTTGCAAACGACCAGTGAGGACGCGGTGTCCTGCATGCCCCAACTGTTCAGCGTGGAGGCTGAGACCTGGAAGGCATAGTTGGTCGCGACGGTCTGCTCGGCCTGGCCCGGAGGGGTCACATAGACCGAGTAGGTTCCGGCGGTGAGGTTGACCACCACGCGGAAGTGGTAGGTGCTGCCGCTGACCCAGTTGATCGTGTTGTCCGCGGTGTAGGACGTGCCGTTCAGGGCTTGAACATCACCGGTGGAGTGGAACTTCACCAACCAAGGCGCAGAGCTCTTGCTGGTCTGGGAGCCGTTGGTCATGCCGATGAAGGCCGTGATCCCCGAAGCATGGGGAGTCGCGTCAAACGTGGCGGTGTAGGTTCCCGTTACCGTGCTCGTGGCATAGCTCGTCCAGGAGCCGGCTGCCGTTTGGCAACCGCCGCCCGAGGATTGGAACGAAGCGCTGATGGTGTGATTGGCCTGCACATTGCTGAATGTGTAGGAGGTGATCGCACCCTGGCTGGCGCCGTCGACCGTCACGCCGGAGATGGTGAACCCGGAGTTGGCCGAGATCGAGAAGGTCTGGCTGGCACCTTGGGCGACCGAAACGGCGCCCGACGGGCTGATCGAACCACCAGAACCCGCGCTGGCGGTGATGGTGAAGTTCGTGCTCGTCGCTGAGAACGCGGCCGCGATGGTGTGATTAGCCTGCACATTGCTGAACGTGTAGGAGCTGATCGCGCCCTGATTGGCGCCGTCGACCGTCACGCTGGAGATGGTGAAACCGGAGTTGGCCGTGATCGAGAAGGTCTTGCTGGAGCCTTGGGCGACCGAAACGGCGCCCGACGGGCTGATCGAACCGCCAGAACCCGCGCTGGCGGTGATGGTGAAGTTCGTGCTCGTCGCTGAGAACGCGGCTGCGATGGTGTGATTGGCCTGCACATTGCTGAACGTGTAGGAGGTGATCGCACCCTGGTTCGCGCCGTCAACCGTCACGCTGGACACGGTGAAACCGGAGTTGGCCGTGATCGAGAAGGTCTTGCTGGAGCCTTGGGCGACCGAAACGGCGCCCGACGGGCTGATCGAACCACCGGAACCGGCGCTGGCGGTGATGGTGAAGTTCGTGACGTTTTGTGAGAACGTGGCCGCGATGGTGTGATTGGCCTGCACATTGCTGAACGTGTAGGAGCTGATCGCGCCCTGGCTGGCACCGTCGACCGTCACGCTGGAGATAGAGAATCCAGAATTGGCCGTGATCGAGAAGCTCTGGTTGTTGCCCTTGTTCACCACGACATTGCCGGACGGGCTGATCGAACCGCCGGAGCCTGCGCTGGCCGTAATGGTGAAGCTCGTCGGGCTGCCGCCGGTTGTGCCACC
>DATMLS010000067.1:0-52248 GCA_035569995.1 Opitutaceae bacterium
TGCCCGCGCCCTGCGCTGCTACCTGCGCATGGATCCCGACGTCATCCTCGTCGGTGAAATCCGCGACCAGGAAACCGCCGAGATCGCCATCGAAGCCGCGCTCACCGGCCACTTGCTCGTCTCCACCCTCCACACCAACGATGCGCCCAGCACCATCGCGCGCCTGACCGAGATGGACGTCGAGCCCTTCATGATTTCCGCCTCGCTCGTGTGCGTGTGCTCCCAGCGCCTCATGCGCCGCGTCTGCAAGAACTGCAAGCAGCCCTACATGCCCGAAGGCCGCGAAAAGCAGATCCTCGAAAAGGCGCTCGACGGCTGGAGCGGCCAGATTTTCAAGGCCAACCCGCAAGGCTGCCCCACCTGCAACGGCACCGGCTACAAAGGCCGAGTCGGCATCCATGAACTCATGACCAACAGCGAGGAACTGACCGCGGCGATCAACGCCAAGGCCGAGACGGCCGCGCTCAAGCGCATCGCCATCCGCGACGGCATGAAGACCCTCCACCAGGACAGCATGCTCAAGGTGAAGATCGGCCTCAGCACGATCGAGGAAGCCCTCGCCAACATCCCGCCGGATATGGGGTGAGGGGGTAGGTATTAACTAAGCGAAAGTACGATTGAATATACTCTCGTTGTTACTCATCTTGGCTTTTATTGGCAGTCCCGTAATAGGCGTTATCTGCCTTGTCCTCGCCATAATAAAGCGCAGCTGGAAAGGCGCGGCATGGGCGATTGGAGGCATGGTCGGCGCAATGGCAAGCATTGTTGGTCTAGCATACTTATATTCTTTGGCTCTGGATAATTCCCTGCACCGTCCCGTCTCAGAGAAAGAGGTTGTCGGGGTTTGGCAGCTTACCGACGAGAGCCTTGCCATGGCCAAGAAAACGGGGCCTGATCCATACCGCCCTAGCAGTGGCAGAATATATCAGATTGACCTGCGACCAGATAAAACCTGTCGCTATTGTTCGTTACTCGTAATGCCCACACGATACGTAGATTGTCAGGGCACCTGGTCTATTGCGCCAATGATTGGCCAGAAGGATGTTTCCGAGCTTAATATGCACGTCCTTGTTGATGGATCTCAGAACGGCTTTTCTTTAGAATTTGGTGAAACAAAAGGCGCTCTATTCCTCTGGTCATATTGGGATGATCCAGATGACGGTGATCTCTTGAAGTACCAGAAAAAGCCGAGTAAATAAGCAGATCTGGCTGAAGAAATTGATATTTTGGCTGATCGAGCCAGCCGGGAAAACCGGATCGCGGAAACGCGGAAGGGCGAAAATACGGAATTGTTCGCTGCGCCATGATTGCCTGCGGCGCCGCCCTCCCCTTTGTCATTCCGAGCCGGGCGAGGAATCTCGTTTATCCAGACCAGAGATTCCTCGCCCGGCTCGGAATGACAATCTGGCTTGAAGACGCTCAAGGTGGAGCGCGGCGTCCCCCGACGCGCTCATGGATCAATGTCGAACCAACGCGTCGGGACGACGCGCTCCACCCCAAGCCAACGAGCCTCCGCGTTTCAGCTCCTCCGCGCTTCCGCGATATGAAATTAATCCGGCGAATCGATTGCCTTGAACACCCCATACCGCCGGGACCGCGGTAGGTGTAAGCTCGGGGCTATGATTAAACCTGTCCTTAAGCTTCTGTCCCGTTCCGCCTCCGCTCGCGCGGTCAGGCAGCTCACACCCCTCCTCGCCTGTTGCGGCGCCCTGGGTATTCTCGCCGGTTGCGCTTCCGAGCCGGATTCGCATATCGTTACCACCCTGCCCCCGTCCACATCGGCGCCGACTGGCTCGGTGACAACGACAACCACCACGACTCCTCCGACCGTCGTGACCAACCCTGATTCCACCACGACCTCAACGCCAGCCGTGAGCACCACCATCGTGACCCAGTCGGCTCCACCGGCGCCGCAGCCGGACATCGTGGGTCCCCAGCCCTCATCCAAGCATGTGTGGCTGACCGGCTACTGGACATGGCGCACCGACCAGTATCAATGGATAGCCGGTCATTGGGAACTGCCCCCGACCGAACGATCGACGTGGGTGTCACCGCGTTGGCAACAGGAAGGCGCTGCCTATAGATTTTATGAGGGTTACTGGAACTAAGCCGGGATCGATCCAATATCAGCGTTAGTTAGTTAGCTGAAACGCAGAGGGTGAAAGCATTCTCCGCGTTTCAGCTTTTTTGCGTTCGCGATGGAGGCTTGATCCCAAAATTCTGTAGGCGGGGTGCCCTCACCCCGCGAAGCGCAAACCCGGCGCGCCCGGCGGTCGCGCCCTACCTTTTTCGAAGGATGTCCGAGGTGGAACGCGTCGTCCCTGGCCTTCGTAGCCTTGGCGAAGTAGGCCCGACGCGTTCAATAAACAATGTCGAACCAGCGCGTTAGGGACAACGCGCTCCACCTCAAGCCAACAAGCTTTCGCGATTCAGTCATTCCGCGTTTCCGCGATGAATTAATTTAAAATTAAACGCGTCGGGACGACGCGTTCCACCTTGATTCAAGTCGGGACTTCGATGTTGGATGTTCGGCGTTCGAGGCGCGTAGCAACGCTACGCGCCGACGGCCGCTTCCACCCGCACCGGCGGTTGCGCGCCGCGCACCGCGTCGGCCACGGTGACCGCCTGGTGCACCTCGGCCTCGCCGCGTTCATGGTCGAAGCGCATCGACACCGTCTTCGACACGCCGCGCTCCTCCATCGTCACGCCGTAAATCGCATCCGCCGCCGCGATCGTCCGCTTGTTGTGCGTGATGATGATGAACTGCGAGTTGCCGACGAATTTCTTCAGCAATTCCGTGAACCGCCCGATGTTTGATTCATCGAGCGGCGCATCGAGTTCATCGAGCAGGCAGAAGGGCGACGGCTTCACCATGTACAGCGCAAAGAGCAACGCGACCGCGGTCAGCGTTTTCTGGCCGCCCGACAGCAAGGTGATGCCTTTCAACTTCGTGCCCGGCGGCTGCGCGACGATCTCGATGCCGCTCTCGAGGATGTCGTCGGACTGGATGACTTGCAATTCGGCCTTCCCTCCGCCGAAGAGCGTCTGGAACGTATAGACGAAATTTTTCTTCACCTGCTCAAACGTCACCGTGAACTGCTTTTGTGAAGTCTGGTTGATTTCGTCGATGGCCTTGAGCAGTTCGACCCGCGCGTTCGTCAGGTCGTCCGTCTGGCCTTTCAGGAAATCGTGGCGCTGTTTCAGCTCGGCGTATTCCTCGATGGCGACAAGGTTGACCTCGCCCATGCCACGCAGCCGCTGCCGCAGGGCCTCGACCTCCGCGCGCAATTCGTCCCAGTTCGTCGCGTCGAGGGCGGCCAGGTCGGCCTCGGTCGGCTCGCCCTTCTGTTTCATTTTTCGCTTTTTCGATTTTCCGCTTTCCGGGTTTTCCGCGTCCTCTTCCTCTTCCAAATCGAGCGGCTTCAAGCCCTCGGGCTCGTCGTCGGCGTGCCAGAGCTGGTGCTTCCAATCGACGGTCGCGAGGTCGGCCGAGAATTCGCGGCGGGCCTCCTCGGTGAGGAATTCCGCGCGCGAGCGGCTTTCGGCCAGCTTCACCTCGCAACGGCTCAATTCGCCCTGGGCCACCTCGGCCTCGGCGCGAACCGACGCCTGGGCAGCTTCGCTGGCGGAAATTTCGCGTTCAAACTCGACCAGCTCGAGGCGGATCTTTTCGACCGATTCCTGCGTGACGACGAGCGTTTTGGCCAGCTCCTCGCCGCGCGCGCGCTGCGCCGCAGATTCCTGCTCAAGCTCGGCCATCTGTTCGGTCCAAGTCTCGATCTCCTGCTGGCGCTGGACCAGCAGCTCCTGCAATTGCATGCGGCGGCGTTCCATCTCGCCCAGTCCGCGGTCGAGCACTTCGACCTTCTGGCGGCGCTCGGCCAGTTCGAGCCGGGCCTGCGCCAGGGATTCCTTTTTCTGGTCGCGCTCGGTGCGCACCTCGACGATGCGGGTCTCCAGCTTGGAAATTTTTTCGCGCTGCACGATTGCGGCGGTGTCGGCCTCGGTCAGCCCGGCCTGCGCCTTGGTGAAACGCTGCTGCGTCTCGTCGCGGGCGTGCGCCAGCGCGGTCAGTTCGCCTTCCATGCGACGGAGGCGCGCGACCACTTCATCGAGGGAACGCTGGGCGTTGCGCTGCTCGGTCTGCGCGGCCGCCATGGCCTGCGTGACCGCGAGCACGTCGGCCCGCTTTTGCTCGATCGCTTGCTCGGCGACGGTGATGCGTCCGTTGAGCAGGTCGATCTGCGCGCGTTGCTCGTCGTGAGATTTCTGGTCCTTGGCCAGTTCGCGCTTGGTTTCGCGCAGGTCGATGTCGCGCTGCAGGATGCCGTTGGCGGATTTTTTGCCGTAGCCGCCAAAGACGAGGCCGCGCCGGTCAACCAGTTCGCCCTTGCGCGTGGCCACGGCGAGGAAGCTGAAGCCCGGGTTGCTTTTCCAGAAATCGAGGAAGGCGCCGAGGTCGTCCGCGATGTAGCAGGCGGCGAGCAGGCTCAGCGCCGGATGCGCAGGATCGATGTTGCTCAGCGTCGAGGTCACCGGGATGAGGAATGCCGGCAGCTCCGAATGATTTGAAATTTCAGATTTGAGATCTGAGATTTGTAGACAGACGCTGCCGAGCTGCTCGCCCTCGAGCTGGGCCAGGATTTTTTTCGCCGTGCCGAGATCGGCCACGTGGATGGCCTCGACCGCGGCGCCCAGTAGCGCCTCAAGCGCGGGACCGAACTCGGGTTTCACCTCGAACCCCTGCGTGATGGGCGTCGCCTTGACCTCGCCGAGCGCGGCGGCGAACCGGCCGGAAAGCAGCGCTTTCGAACCCTCGCCAAAGCCCTCAAATTTTTCCTGGAGCTGCTGGAGCAGTTTCAGCCGTGCGGTGCGTTGGGCGAGCTGGCGGTCGGTGTCCTGCAGCTTGCGCTGCGCATCGCGAAATTCGCGGGTGAGGTCGCTGAGCGACTGCTGGGCGGCCTGGGCCTCGTTGTGGGCACGGGATTTGGCGGCCTGCGCCTCCTCGACATGGGTGGTGAATTCACCGGCCGTCTTCGCGGCCGCGGACTGCTGGGCGCGGACCTGCTCGAGTTCCTGCGCCAGCCCGTCGTGGCGGAGCGCGCTGGTCTTTTGATCCACTTCGTAGCCGGAACAGTCGGTGCGCAGACGCGCGACCGTGCTCTCGAGCTGCAACAAATGAAATTTCGCCTGCTGCAGTTCCTGCTCGAGCTTGCTCAACTCGCCATCGCTGAGGGCGAGCTCGCGGTTGCGCGTCTGGAAAGCGGCGTCGCTGCTGCCGAGCAGGCCGAGCTGCATCTGCTTGTCCTGCGCGCCGGTGTCCACCTGCGCGGCGAGTTCACGGACCTGCATCTCGGTTTCACCGAGGTTGTCGCGGCTCGATTCGAGGCGTTCCTGCAGGCCGGTGCGCTTGATGGCCGCGACGTTCGCCTGGTTTTCGGCCTGTTCCTTCTGCGAGCGGAGGTCGAAGACGGCCTGCTGTGCGTCCTGCACGCGCTGGTTGAGGCGGCTCCGGCTGGATTTTTTCTCGTCGAGCTCGCCCTGGCGCCCGGCGAGCGCCTCGCGGCGGCGGTCGGCCTCGGTGCGGAGCGCGGCCGTTTTGCCTTCGAGTTCATCGAGCACGGCGCGAAGCGAGCCGAACTGCCAGCCGCTGACCGCGAGCGAAAGATGGCCGAGGCGGAAATTGAGCTTTTTGTAGCGGAGCGCTTTCGAGGCCTGGCGCTTGAGGCTGCCAATCTGGCGCGAGACTTCGCCCACGACGTCGGCCACGCGGGCGAGGTTCTGCTCGGTGAGGGCGAGCTTGTTCATGGCCTCGCGGCGCTGGGATTTGTATTTCGTGATGCCGGCGGCCTCCTCGAACACGGCGCGGCGCTCCTCCGGCTTGGACGACAGGATCTGGTCGATCTGGCCCTGCGCCATGATCGAATAGCTGGTGCGGCCAATGCCGGTGTCCATGAAAAGCTTGTGGATGTCCTTCAGGCGGCACGGCTGGCCGTTGAAAAAATACTCGCCCTGCCCGTCGCGCGAGCCGCGGCGCATGATCTCGATCTCGTGAAACTCGCTGCCGAGCTGTTTTTCGCAGTCGGTGAGCAGCAGCGACACTTCACAGAGCTGGGCGGGTTTGCGGGTGTCGGCGCCCTCGAAGATGACGTCCTGCATTTTGCCGCCGCGCAGGGCCTTGGCGCTTTGTTCGCCGAGCACCCAGCGGATGGCGTCAGCGATGTTGCTCTTGCCGCAGCCGTTGGGGCCGACGATCGCGGTGACGCCGGGCTCGAAACGCAGGGGGGTGGAGTCGGCAAATGATTTGAAACCGTGGAGTTTTAGCGCCTTCAGATACATGTAAGGGATTCACTAGAGAGGCCGGATTTTCGCGCGGCAATGGGAAAAAATTTCCAGTTGTTCACAGGCTGTTCGCAGGTCACACACAACAGAAGCGGTGGCGAGCCATTAATCATCGGTTCGTCCATGTGCCGGGGACCAACATGAGCGAAACACTATCCACTGAAAACAAAATTTCCGCCCAGACGCTGCGCTATCTGCCGTGGCTGGTCGCAGTTGCGCTGTTCATGGAGACGCTGGACATGACCATCGTCAACACGGCGGTGCCGGTGATGTCGCGCAGCCTTGGCGTGCCGCCGCTGAGCCTGAAGGCGGTGCTGACGAGTTACACGATCACCCTGGCGGTGTTCATCCCGATCAGTGGCTGGATTGCAGACCGCTTTGGCACCAAGCGGGTTTTTGCCCTGGCGATCACGCTTTTCATGGCCGGTTCACTTTTTTGCGGGCTTTCAGTCAATGTGCCGATGCTCGTCGCCTCGCGCATCCTGCAGGGCATCGGCGGCGCGATGATGACGCCGGTCGGCCGGCTCGCGCTGGTGCGGTCGTTTCCGCGCTCGGAGATGATCAGCGTGATGAACTATGTGGTGATTCCGGCCATGGTCGGGCCGCTGCTGGGGCCGTTTGTCGGCGGCTTGATCGTGCACTGGCTGCATTGGCGCGTGATTTTTTTCATGAACCTGCCCTTCGCTGTGGGCGGCCTCTTTTTATTGCGCCGCTACATGCCGGATTTTCGCGAGGAAGGCGTGCCTCCGCTCGATCTCGAGGGTTTCCTGCTCTTCGGCAGCGGCGTGGCGCTGCTTTCCTACGTCCTGGAACTCTTTGGCGAGCATACCCTCGGCGCCGGCTCCATCGTGTTTCTGCTGGGCTGCGCCGGCATGCTGCTGCTCGCCTATGGCTGGCATTCGCGGCAGACCGCCGCGCCCGTGCTCGCCACGGAACTGTTTCGTTTCCGCACCTTCCGGCTTTCGATTGTCGGCGGGCTGGTCACGCGGCTCGGCATTGGCGGCATGCCGTTTTTGCTGCCGCTGCTCTACCAAATCGGCCTCGGTTACCTGCCCTGGCAGGCGGGCCTGCTGGTGATGCCGCAGGCCGCCGCGGCCATGGGCATGAAGGTGCTCGGCAAATCCCTGCTCGCCCGCTTCGGCTACCGCCTGGTGATGATCGTGAACACCGTGCTACTCGGCCTCACCATCATGGTCTTCGTGCATGTCGCGCCGGGCACGCCCATCTGGGAGATACTCATGCTGAGCTTTGCGCAGGGATTTTTCTCGTCGCTCCAATTCACCTGCATGAACACGCTGATTTATGCGGAAATCAGCAACCGCGACGCGAGCAAGGCCGGCAGCATCGCCAGCACGGCCCAGCAGATGGCACTCAGCTTCGGCGTCGCGTTCGCCTCCCTGCTGGCCGAATGGTTTCTCGGTGGCATCGACCGCAGCGACACAGCACTGATCGTGCATGCCTTGCACCATGCCTTTATCATCCTCGGCTGTGTGACCGTCCTATCGAGCCTGATTTTTTCCGGCCTGCACACCAACGACGGAAGCAACATGAGCAATCGCCCGCATCAGGAAGACGAAGACGAGGTGAAACCAGCCTGAACCGAGATTTGGGGTGGAAATCAAATCAAAGTTACCGCAGGATGCATCCTTTGATCATGCCAAGAGAGGAAAAAACGCCATCCGGTTCATTGCCTGCCACCCCGCAGCTGCCGGGAGGCGCGGCCGCTAAAAAAATTGATCCGTCGCAGCTGGCACCCGCGAATCTCATCCAGATCAATGGCACCACCCTCCCCGAGAACTTCGCCCACGACCTGAACAACCAAATCTCCATCATCAACGGCTATTCGGAGGTCTGCCTGGGATACCTGGGCAATGGCCATAAAGACGAGAAACTCGAAAAATATCTCAACGCCATCCACGATGCTACCCAGCAGGCGGCGCAATTCACGCGCCAGCTTGTGACCCTGAGTACCCGAAAGAAAGCTTCCGGCGGCGCCGCTTCCTACCAAGGATTTCCCCAAGGCAACGAATCCGTCTTGGTGGTCGAAGATGAAGCGGTTTTGCGCGATATGCTTCGCTCCGTGCTCACGCAGCACGGTTACAAAATCACCCTGGCCGGCACGGGCGAACAAGCGACCACGCTTTTTTCCGCGTCACCCAAGGCCTTCGACCTTGTCCTTCTCGACCTGCAGCTCCCGGACACGACCGGCCTCGTTATCCTCAATCGGATCAGGCAACTTCACCCCGCGCAAAAAGTCATCGCCGTCAGCGGCCGCATCGATAGCGAGACGACCACCGTGCTCAAGCAACTCGGGGTGCAAGACAACCTGCTCAAACCCTATCACCTCGCGGACCTCGGACGCGCGATCCGCAATGCCCTGGCGCCTGCCACGTAGGTCGGAGCCTAGAGCGGTTTAAAATTAGTGTAGCCACGAAGGATCACAAAGAACACAGAGAACAACCTTTCTTTAAGCTCTATGTGATCTTTCGTGGCGAAAAATAATCTTTGTGTTCCCTTGTGGCAAAAAACCCGCTCAAAAATATTTTTTGATCAGCCGCCGCAAAATGGGGCGTACCTGCCGGGCCAGTCCCGCATTTGCATAGCCCACCCAGGCCACGGGCGAAGTCGTGTCGAGCCGCCCGCGCAACGGCCCGCCCCCGGGCGCTTCGACCACGCCGCCCGCTTCCGTCAGCAGCAACTCCGTGCAGATGTCGTAAGGGTGGCAGACCAGTGACGCGCCAAAGCCCAGTTTCGCAAACGCCAGCGGCCGCAAATCGCCGACCATGCGGTCATGGCCCACCAGCAATTCATAGATCTGGCCGCCCGTCGTGAGGTATTGGTCGTCGAACACCATCGGTGCGCCGGGCCGGCCCAGCCCGTAAAGCTCGCCCCACAATTCTTCCTCGACGCGCGCCAGCAGCGACTTGCCCTCGGGGAAAAACTTCACGAGCGAGGCGAAGCCATGCTGGAAATCGCGCGCCGGCGAAGGCCGGGGTGAAAACTTTTTCCGCGTGCCGTTGCGCAGGTCGATCGCCTCGGCCACCAGCCGGCGGGCGCCACCGCCACGCACCGCGCTCACCTGGTCTGCCCGCCATTGCTTGCTGGTGGGCAGCTCCGTCATGGCCGCGACCACCAAGTCGGCGAGATTGGTCTTGGCGCCGCGCTGCGGCGCGAGCGCGGCCAGCGTCCAGGCACTGCGCTTGTCGTGCATCAGGTTTCGCGTGCCATCGATGGGATCGAGAATGCATTTGAATACCGTGCGGACGACCGGCGTGCCGCGCGGAAACGTAACCGTCTCTTCGTCCTCGATCCCCTCCATCACGAGTTCTACCGGCCAGGCGTGGGGCCATTTTTTTTCAAACCAGGCGATGATCGCCTCCTCGCCCACCCGGTCCACCTGGTAAATCGTGTCGGCAGCGGTGACCGCAGCCACCCGGGCGAAATTCGCCGGGCTTTTTTTGCGCGCGGCCAGCAGCGTGGCGAGGATGTGATCCTGCAGCGCGCACAACAGGCGGCGCGCGCGGTGGAGCTGGGCGTCGTTCATACGTCCTATTGGCCCTATAGGACCTATGGAGTCACGACGATTTTCCCAAATTGCCCGCCGCGTTGCATCAGCGCAAAGGCCTCGGCGGCGCGGGCGAGCGGAAACACCTCGCTCACGACAGGCTTGAGCCGGTGCAGCGCGACAAAATCGAGCATCCCGGCAAAGTCGCAGGGACTGCCCATCGTCGATCCCAGCAGTGAAAGTTGCCGCCAGAAAATCTTGCGCAAGGCCACGCCGGACGGATTGCCGCTGGTCGCGCCATAAAACACGATGCGTCCGCCGGGTGCGGCGAGTTCGATGAGATCGTTGAACCCCTCGCCGCCCACGCTGTCCACGATCACGTCGAAAGGCCCGTGCGCCTTGGCCAGCGCCGCCGCCCAGCCCGCCTCTTTGTAATTAGCCCCGCCTTTTGCGCCGAGCGCGACGGCGCGGGAAATTTTTTCCGCGCTGCTGGACGTGACGAAAACTTCCGCGCCATGCGCGACGGCCAGCTGCAGGACAAAAAGCGCCACGCCACCGCCGATGCCGGTGATGAGCACGCGATCTTCCAGCTTGAACTGGGCCCGGGCAGAAAGCGCGCGATACGCCGTGAGGCCGGCGAGCGGGAGCGCCGCCGCTTCCTCCCAAGTGAGATGGGCCGGCTTGGGCGCGAGGTTGGCCGCCGGCACGGCGACTTTTTCCGCGAGCGTGCCGTCGCGCGGCAGGCCGAGAATGGAAAATTCCTCCCCTTGCGCCGACTCGCGGTGGCCCCAGTCGAGAGCCGGGTTGATAATGACTTCGCGTCCCAGCCACGCGGCATCCACGCCCGCGCCGACACTTTCGACCACACCCGCCCCGTCGGAACCGGGAATACAGGGAAACTTCAGCCCCGCGTACTGGCCGAGCTTGATCCACACGTCGCGATGATTGAGCGCAGCCGCCCGCAGGCGCACGACCGCCTCCCCTGGCGCAGCCTGCGGATCGGGCACGCTGGCAATTTTAAGCTCGTTGACGGCGGCAAGTTGAACGACATGCATTTTGATGAAAAACCCAAATCACAAACCCCAGTTTTCAAAAAAATTCCAGATGGCCAATTCGCTGGAATTTGGATTCTTGGGCTTTCTTTGGTGTTTGGGTTTTGGCGTTTGTGATTTTCAGCCGCTCAGATGTGCTGAATGACATCGGCCGACTTGAAGCGGACTTTTTTTGCAGTCGCGTATTTGTCCTCGGCCGAGCGATAGCCGGCGGCACAGGCACACAGTGTCGTGTATCCCTGGGCAGCCAGGCCGAGAATTTCGTCATATTTCGGCGGCTCGATGCCTTCCATCGGGCAGGCATCCACGCCGAGCACCGCGGCCGAGGCCATGAACTGGCCGAGCGCGATATAAACCTGGTGCGACTGCCACATGTCGAGGTAACCGCCAGCCCGCGCCTTTTCGAGGCTGCCGAGCATGATATCGCGATAACCCTTGAGCGCATCCTTCGTTCCGCCGCGCACCTCGACGATGCGGTCGAGAAAATGGTCAACATGATCGGCACCGAGATTTTTCCGCACCGTAAAGACGACGTAGTGCGAGCACTCAACGGGCTGGGTCTGCCCCCACGACGCGGCGGAGAGCTTTTGCCGCGTGGCCGGGTCCTGCACGACGATGAACTTCCACGGCTGCAAACCGAACGATGACGGTGCGAGCACGAGCGCCTGTTCAAGCGTGGCCCACGTGTCGGCCGGGATTTTTTTCGCGGGATCGAATTTTTTAGTGGCGTAGCGCCAGTGGAGGGCCTCGAGCAATGTGTCGGATGTAATTGGTTTCATAGTGAAGTGAAATGGAACGAGGTGAGAAACAGAGCTTTGTCAAAGTGGCGACGCAGATTGCTTAAAGAATTTTGCCCGCAGTTTGCCCAGCAGCGTGCTGAACTCATCGTGGCCCTCGATTTTCACCAGCCACAGCACCACGCCATAAACCGCCACGCCGAGTGGAATCAGGCCAAGCACGGCGACCAGATCGGCCACGTGCACCTTCAAATGAACCTTATAGATGGGGAAATGGATTTCTGCGCCGATGTTGCCCACCAGCTGCCAGCCCGCCCACACCACCACACCCATCACCAACGCACCGAGCATCACCTTGGCCACGCTCGGCCAGAGCGGAGCGAGCGTCATGCCCGGCAGCCGCCGGGCAAGCGCGCGCTGCAAGAGCACCATCTGCACAATGATCGCGGTGGTACTCGCGATCACGAGGCCAATCGCGCCGAGCCAGTGCATGAGGGAAACGCTCAAAACCAAATTCACGAGGAAATCCACCACCGCGACCTTGACCGGGGTTGAGGTATCCTTCACCGCATAGAACGCCCGCACGATCAGGTTGACCATGGAAAAAAACGGCAGGCCCACCACAAACAGCGCGAGCAGCGGGGTCATCGCATGTGAATCTTCCGCGGTGAATTTTCCGTGCTGGTAAAGCAGTCGCACAATCGGCCCGCTCAACAACGCGAGGCCCACCGCCGCCGGCACGTTGATGATCAGGATGAGCCGCAGGCCCTTGCGAAAATCTCCGGCCATCGCGGTGAAATTTTGGGTGACCGCATGCCGCGCGATCAGTGGATAGACCACCGTCGAGACGGCGATGGCAAACACGCCGATCGGCAGCTCCATCAGGCGATTGGCATAGAACAGCAACGTGCCGGCCGAGTCGTTGATCGAATAAGCCAGCACGCCGGAAACCGTGGTGTTCACCTGGTAAATCGCTGTGCCGAAAAATCCCGGCGTCATCAGCGCGGCAATTTCCCGCACGCGCGGCGACAACCCGAGGTCAAAGCGCGGTCGCCAGCCATCGTGGATCAGCACGCCCGCCGGCACCGCCATTTGCAGGAATCCGCCCACCAATACACCCGCGCACCACCAATGCACTTCGCCCAAGGGCGTTTTCGCCCAATGCAGGCCGGCGACACCGAGCGAGAGGATCATCGAAAGATTCAGCCAGATGGGCGAAAGCGCCGGTTCGGTGAAACGTTCGAAGACATTGAGGGTCGCATTGAACGCAGCCGCGATGCACACCAGCGCCAGATACGGGAACAGAAGGACGGTCAGGTCGGCCACGAGATACCATTTTGAATCGAGGCCGGGAATCAGCCGGGATCGGCTGAAGACCTGCATGACCAGCGCCACCAGGCCGCCGGTGACGACCAACAGCCAGCTGACCACCTTGTTTAACAGCACATACGCGCCCGGCCGCCCGTTTTCATGCAGCTCCTCCTGAAGCGTCGGCACAAACGCCGCGGTCAGTGAGCCCTCGCCCAGCAGGCGGCGAAACAGGTTCGGCAGGCGAAAGGCCGTCAGGAATGCCGTGTTGAAAATGGTTGCGCCAAGAATCGCCGCCGCGAGCTGGTCGCGCACCATCCCGAGTACGCGCGAAATGGCCGTTAGAAACGAGATGACGCCGATGTCCTTGATCTTCTTCGACACAGCCCCAGTTTTCGCGTTGAGGTTTTACCTTAGCAAGAATTAACCCTGTGGCATTGACGCTGCTGCCTCCCGGAAACACTCTGCCACCATGCCGCTCGTCCCTAAACTCGTCGAGAAGCTCCAGCGCCATCCGAAGCGCATCGTCTTCCCTGAAGGAAGCGATCCGCGCATCCTGCAGGCTGCGCGCCAGTGGGTCACCCGCCGCATGGGCGTCCCCATCCTGCTCGGCGACCGCGCCGCGATCAAAACCGCCGCCACCAAGCTCGATATCAACCTCGAGGGCATGCGCCTGATCGAGCCGATCCGCAGCGAGGATTTCGAGGTCCTGGCCGCGGAGTTCACCAAGCTGCGCCGGGACAAAGGCCTCACGCCCGACGAGGGCCGCGCCGCGATGTGCGATACCAATTACTTCGCCACCATGATGCTCGCCACCGGCCGGGTCGATGCGCTGGTGGCCGGGGCCACCGTCACCGCCTCCAGCGCCCTGCGCCCGCTTTTCCAGATCATCCCGCGCCTGGAAAACGTCCGCGTCGCCTCTTCGCTCATGATCCTCGACTTCGACGAGAAAAAAGTCGGCAGCGACGGCTCGCTCTTCCTGGCCGACTGCGGCGTCATCCCCGACCCCACCGCCGAGCAGCTCTGCGACATCGCGCTTTCGACGGCGATGATCGCCCACCATCTCACCAACGAGATTCCGCGCATCGCCATGCTCAGTTACGCCTCGAAGAGCACCTCCAGCCAGCCCTCGCTGGTCAAAGTCCGCACCGCCACGGAACTCGCCCGCGCCAAGGCCAAGGCCGCGCGCCTCCCGCTCGAAATCGACGGCGAACTCCAACTCGATGCCGCGCTCGACCCCTACGCCGCCGAGGCCAAAAAAATTGGCAGCGCCGTGGCCGGCCGCGCCAACGTCCTCATTTTTCCCGACCTCAACAGCGCCAACATCGGCTACAAACTGGTGCAGGTCCTGGCCGGCGCCAACACCTTCGGCCAGATCCTCACCGGCCTCAGCAAACCCGCGGCCGAAATCAGCCGCGGCGCCAGCGCCCATGATATCTTTGGCGCCGCCGCCGTCGTCGGCTGCCAGGCCACCGACCACCGCCTCCTCTATGGCACAACCTGATCTATTCGGCGACCTGCCTTCGCAGAATCCTTTCACCCAGCCGCCGCTGCCGCTGCTTCGCACCCCGACCAATACCATCACCAAGCGCATCTTCGTCGCCGCCACGCGCATGAACGACGGCAAGACGACGACCTGCCTCGGCCTCTTTGCGGCGCTCCAATCCCTTTTCCCCCGCGTCGGCTTCATCAAGCCGATCGGCCAGCGCTTCATCGAAGTCCACGGCCACAAGGTCGATGAAGACTCGTACTTGCTCGACACGATTTACCACGTCCATGTGCCCATCGAGAGCATGAGCCCGGTCACGGTGGACGGCACGTTCACCCGCCGCTTCCTCAAACAGCCCGACGCCGTTTACCCGGAGCTCGTGGATAAAATCTGCCGCGCCTTCGATCGCGTCTCATGGGAAAAAGATTTCACCCTCATCGAAGGCACCGGCCATGCGGGCGTCGGCTCCGTCTTCGAGCTTTCCAATGCCCGCGTCGCGAAGCTCCTCGACGCAAAAGTCATCCTGGTCAGCCCCGGCGGCATCGGCCGGCCCGTCGATGAAATCGCCCTCAACAAGGCGCTCTTCGACCAGGAAGGCGTGGAGGTCATCGGCGCGATCCTGAACAAGGTCGAAGCCGATAAGATTCCGCAGATTGCCGAATATGTCGGCCTGGGCCTGGCCCGCCTCGGCGTGCCGCTGCTCGGCCTGCTGCCCGTGCAGCCGATGCTCTCCGCGCCCAATCTCCTGCAAATCGCCGAGGAGATCGGCGGCCGCTGGCTCAACGCCCGCGCCACCGCGCCGACCGAGCGCGTTTCGCGCGTGGTCGTCGGCGCCATGACCGCCAAGGGCATTGTCGATTACCTGCAGCCCGGCACCCTGATCATCACGCCAGGGGATCGCGATGACATCATCCTCGCCGCCATTTCCAGCGCACGCCTGTTCGGCCAGAAGACCATCGCCGGCCTCATCCTCACCAACGACATCCTGCCGCATGAAAAACTCCTCGAGCTGCTCGCGCAGACCGACATCCCCGTCATCGCCGCGTGCGAGGAAAGCTACACCATCACTTCTAAGATCAACAGCATGACGGTGAAAACCCAGCCACAGGACATGGACAAGATTCCCGTCATCAAACGGCTCATCTTCGAGCACGTTGACCTGAAAAAACTGCTGGCGGCGTTTTAGCGGCGTGGTGAAAAACAGCTCAGGCATCCAAAAGCCACTTCGTCAAATCAGTCAGGTCATGGCCTATTGCGTCGGAGAAGGCACCGAGTTCCTCTGCGGGAAGGTTCATCCGGTTCGCCCAAAAAGTGGGATAGCCGAAGCTTTTGGCTCCGGCTGCATCCCACCCGGCAAAAGCGACAAAAAGCACGCTTTCAGGAGGAAGGCCAAAGGCATCAAGGCCCATTTGGTAGGCCCGAGGGTCTGGCTTGTAGGTCTTCACTTGATCGGTACTAAGGACGTGCTCGAATGCGCCATTGAGGCCTGAATTCGTAATGCCGGAACTCAGCATCTTCGGAGTGAGGTTGGACAAAATTCCCAATCGGAGATTCGAATTGCGCAACGTCTTGAGTGCCGGCGCAACGTCGGGCCAAATTTTGAGTTCAAGGTACGACTGCATGAGCCGCGCCTGTCTTTCCGCGGTCAACTCAAGCTTCAGCGTGTGCGCGGCATAAACCAACGCATCCCCGGTTACCTGCCAGAAATCGGCGTATTTTCCCATCATGCTTCGGAGCCAGGTGTATTCGAACTGGCGCGTGCGCCAAAGATTACTCAACTCCACCCCATGACCAGGGAAGATCTGCTCGGCCAGGGCAAAGACCGGGCGAGGGTCGAAGATTGGAAAACCGTCAAAAGCGACGGCTTTGATTTTCGACCCGGAGAATCCCTCCATCGCGAGCGCTGTCGGGGCCATGAGGCTCGAAACAGCAGCCCCGGCAACGAGAGTCACAAATTCACGGCGATCAATCGGCATATACCCGGGGAAAGAATGAATCGACCCGACTAAGTCAAATCACGGGCCTGGGGAGATCGCCTTTCGCGCCAGCCAGCCTCTGCCCGCCTCACTTCGGCATCGTCAGCCGCAGCCGGTTGCCTTCGATGCTCACGTTCGCGAGCTTTTTCCACGCGGCCGCGAGGTCTTCCGGCAGTTCCTGCGCCGAGTAGAGTTTTCTCTTCAATAATGTCAGCAGGATGGGGATGCGCTGGGCAGGCAACGACCCGATATAAATCGTGCTTGGTTCATACACAAACTCATCGCCCTCCTTCGCGAAGGCGCCCTGCATCTGGATGATAACCGCCCCGCTCAGCCCAAGCAAATCCAACGTGTAAGGAAGCCCGATTTGCAGCACGCCCCGGTCAAGGTGGAAGTTCAGCTCATTCGCGGCGGGGGCTTTGGGGTCAGTCGGTTTTTTTGGCGCGCTATTGCTCGAGGCCATCCAGGTGTTAAGCTCGGCTTCGGTCAGGATGACCGACCTGCCTTCAAGGAACAACTGCTGTTTGCGCAGAAGCTGCCCGCTCTCGCCCGAGCCTTTCTCGCCCTGGACATAATAGACCATCCCATCCTCGCGCTTATCCGCGGCCGGCAGCTTATCCACCACCGAGACGGGTTTGAGCACCAGGTAAAGTCCCGCCAAAACCATACCCAAGGCCAGGCTTAACGCCGCCCCGAACACCACTTCGAGAATACCGGGCCCGTACATGGCACGCTGCACATTTTTATTCATGGTTTGCTCCTATTTTGCGGCGACGGCCGGCGCCGGCTTGCTTTCGCCCGCAGGTTTGGCCGGTTTGTCCGCCCCATCGGTTTTTTTGGTGGAAGATCTTTTGTAGTCGGTCTCGTAGAAACCACTGCCCTTGAAAATTAATCCGGCCCCGCCGCCCATCAGGCGCTTGAGCGATTTTCGCCCGCACTTCGGGCATTTTATGAGCGGGGCGTCCTTCATTGACTGGAACACCTCAAAAGCGTGGTCGCACTTCGTGCAAACGTAGTCGTAAGTGGGCATAGCGAAAAGCTGCTTGATGTTATGGCGCGCAGCCGCCGGTTTTGCGAGATTCTTCTACAACCCGAGAAAACGCCGCATCGAACGGCCATCCTGTGGGCAATCCTGCAAAAATCGTAAAAGTGATTGGAAACACCACTGGTAGCCGTCCTTCCATCGCGCACTTCACGAACCGGGACGAATCGCTCAATAACCGTTTGTAAACTTGCTCAAGCGCAGGCATTTCGGCACAGCAATAGTGCCCGCATGGACTTCCCAACCAAATTAAACTCCCTCATCGCCCGCATCGAAACCGGCATCGACCAACACTTGCCGCCCGTGGCTGACTCCGGCCCTTCCGGCCCGCGCCGCATCCATGAAGCCATGCGCTACTCCATGCAAGCCGGCGGCAAACGCCTCCGCCCCGTGCTCGTGCTCACCGCCGCCGAACTCTTCGGGGGAAAGTCCGACGCCCTGCCCGCCGCCATCGCCATCGAGTGCGTGCACACCTACTCGCTGATCCACGACGACCTGCCCTGCATGGACAACGATGACCTCCGCCGCGGCCGCCCCACCGCCCATAAGAAATTCGATGAAGCCACCGCGCTCCTCGCCGGCGACGCGCTCCTCACCCACGCCTTCGCCCTTCTCGCCGAAAACTACCCGCCCGCACTCGTCGCCGAGATGGTGCGCGAACTCTCCGTTGCCGCCGGCAGCGCCCACCTCATCGGCGGCCAGATGGAGGACCTGCTTGCCGAGAAAAAAGCCGACGCCACCGCCGCCGAACTCGAATTTATCCACCTCAGCAAAACCGCCGCCATGATCAAAGCCTCGCTCGCCCTGGGCGGCTTCTGCGGCGGCGCGACTAAAAGCGACATCGGCACGCTACACGATGCCGGCCACCACCTCGGCCTCGCCTTTCAAATCATCGACGACATCCTCGATGCCACGGCTGACACCGCCACGCTCGGCAAGACCGCCGGCAAGGACGCCAAGACCGATAAGACCACCTTCGTAAAACTCCACGGCCTCGACGCCTCGCGCCGCTTCGCCCGCGAGCACACCGATGCCGCCAGCGCGGCGCTGAATCGCCTGCCCGGCGACAAAACCTTTCTCGCCGCGCTGATCGAAATGATGGCCTCGCGTTCCAGCTGAACGTCTTTGGGCCAAGATCCGCCACATTTATCTCGCTGCAAGTATCGTGTTGTTGGGCAACACGCTAAATCCATGGGTCAAGAATCTTCTGTTGCCTGCCAATGGTTGGCTTAATCTTATCTGGCGTGTCCACCACGGCCATATCCCATACCATCGACACCGCCAAGCGGATCGTCTATCTTCGGATTAACCGTGAGCCAACCATGGCTGAGGCCGAAGAAGGATTGTTGCTGGCATTTCAAGATCCTCTCTACCAGGCCGGTTTCACCTGCCTGGTGGATCGCACCGTAGCCGGGCCACCGTCGAAAGAACATGTGTATCGGCTGACGGAGATCTTCAACCGCCACCGGCATATTCTCACCCCATCACGCGTCGCGGTGATTGTCGCAAGCCCCGCCGCCCACGGAATGTTTCGCATGCTCCAGGGCCTCAACCACGATATGCCGAGCGAACTCAACATCTTTAACAGCCAGGCCGAAGGGGAACAGTGGCTGTGCCAGCCGCGATCAAATCCGGCGCCATAAAGCAACCGGTCGGGTCGGATTCAGAACACGACCAATCAGTCAACCGACTACTACGCCGCGGCGGCGGCATTGATGAGTTCGACGAAGCTGCGAACTTCGAGGCTCGCACCGCCGATGAGGCCGCCGTCGATGTCATTTTGCGCGAGCAGCTCGGCCGCGTTGGCCGGCTTCATTGAGCCGCCG
Source organism: Opitutaceae bacterium (assembly GCA_035569995.1). Taxonomy (GTDB): domain Bacteria; phylum Verrucomicrobiota; class Verrucomicrobiia; order Opitutales; family Opitutaceae; genus DASRHD01. The sequence goes on from DATMLS010000067.1 coordinate 19,278, forward strand.
TAAAGGATGCGGATGCGGCCGGCCGGCTGCGCGCCGAAAATTTTCGTCAACAGCCCGCGGATGAAGGCATGCACTTCCTGCGCCTGGTCGGCGGTGGCATTTTTGCCCGTGCCGATGGCCCAGACCGGTTCGTAGGCGATGATGACATTCGTCGCCAGTTCCTTGCTCACGCCTTCGAGGCAGGCCTCGAGCTGCGTTTGCACGACCTTGAGGGTCGAGCCAGCCTCGCGTTCGGCCAGGGTCTCGCCCACGCAGAGAATGGGACGGAGCTGGTTTTTCAGCGCGGACAGCACCTTTTTGTTGATGAACCCGTCGGTCTCGCCGAAGAGCGTGCGACGCTCGCTGTGGCCGAGAATGACATGGGTGGCAAAGAACGCGCGCAGCATCGGCGCGGAGATCTCGCCGGTGAAGGCGCCGTTGGCCTCGTGGTGCATGTTTTGCGCGCCGAGTTTGATGGCCGAGCCCTCAACGACCTTGGCGACCGACTCGATCGCGGTGAACGGCGGGCAAATGACCACATCCACATCGGGCCGGTTGGCCACGGCGAGGACAATTTCGCGCGCCAGTTCCGCCGCCTCGGCGGAGGTCTTGTTCATCTTCCAGTTTCCAGCGATGAGCTTTTTGCGAATCATAAAATTGGGTGTTAGGAATTCACCACAAAGACTCAAAGTTCACAAAGAAATACTCAAAGATTTTGTGTGTGCTTAGTGCTCTTTGTGCCTTCGTGGTGAAATAAATCGATCAGGTTTCCAGGAACGCCACTCCCGGCAGCACTTTTCCTTCCAAAAACTCGAGGCTGGCGCCGCCGCCGGTCGAGCAATGGGTCACTTGGGTGTCGACCTTGAATTTCTTCGCGGCCGTGGCGGTGTCGCCACCGCCCACCACGGTGGTCGCGCCTTTCGCCGTCGCCTCGGCGATGGCCTCGGCCATGGCCTTGGTCGAGCCGGCGAACTTCTCGAATTCGAAAACGCCGGACGGGCCGTTCCAGATGATGGTCTTGGCCCGAAGGATGGCCGCGCGGTAAAGCTCCCGCGACTTCGGGCCGGCGTCGAGTCCCTGCCAGCCGGCGGGGATGCCGGTGCTGTCGTCGGCCGGCTGCGTATTGGCGTTGGCATCGAACTTGTCGGCGCAGACATAATCGACGGGGAAGATGAGCTTCACGCCACGCGCGTTGGCCTTCTCGGCGAGTTCCGCGACGATCTTGGCGCCCTCAGGATCGAAGAGGCTGTTGCCGATCGACATGTGGTTGAGCACCTTCTTGAAGGTATAGGCCATGCCGCCGCCGATGATGATTTCGTCGGCTTTCTCGAGGAGATTTTTGATCAGCGGGATCTTGTCGGCGATCTTGGCACCGCCGAGGATGGCGAGCAGCGGGCGTTGCGGATGGTCGAGCACGGCGGCGAAGGCCTTGAGCTCCGCCTCCATCAGGAATCCCGCGGCTTTTACCGGCAGCTTCACGCCCACCATGGACGAGTGCGCGCGGTGCGCGGTGCCGAAGGCGTCGTTCACATAAACATCACCGAGCCGGGAAAGGCTGGCGCGAAATTCCTCGACGGCCTTCGGGTCGGCCTTCTTCGAGGTGCCGTCTTCCAGCTTTACCTTGCCTTCCTCCTCGATGTAGAAGCGAAGGTTTTCAAGCAGGAGCACGTCGCCGGCTTTGAGCGCAGCCGCGGCGTTCTCGGCCACGGGGCCGACACAGTCCTCGGCAAAGGCCACGGGCTTCCCGAGCAACTTGCCCAGTTCAGCGGCCACGGGCTTGAGCGAAAATTTCGCGATACGCTGGCCGTCAGGCCGGCCGAGATGCGACATGAGCACGACGCTCGCGCCCTGCTCGAGGGCAAACTTGATCGTGGGCAAGGCCGCGACAATGCGCTGGTTGTTGGTGATGGCGCCGGTGGCCTTGTCCTGCGGGACGTTGAAATCGACGCGCATGAGCACGCGCTTGCCGGCCAGATCGAGATCGCGGATGGATTTGAATTTAGACATTGGAAATCAGAAAAAAATAACCGCGGATTACGCAGATGGGCACGAATGTTCGAAAGAATTATCCGCGATCATCCGCGCCATCCGCGGTTGGTTTAAAAAAAGAACTTAGAGGCTCGTCGCGATTTTCTTGAGCAGGTCGATGCAGCGGTTGCTGTAGCCCCACTCGTTGTCGTACCAGCTGATGAGCTTGAAGAACTTGCTGTTGAGCTCGATGCCCGAACCCGCGTCGAAGATCGACGAGGTCTTGTCGTGGATGAAGTCGCTGGAGACCACTTCGTCGGTGGTGTAGGCCAGGATGCCCTTGAGATAAGTCTCGCTGGCGCGCTTCATGGCCTCGCAGATTTCCTTGTACGAGGTTTCCTTCACGGTTTTCACCGTAAGATCGACGACCGACACCGTCGGGGTCGGCACGCGGAAGGACATGCCGGTGAGCTTGCCCTTGACCTCGGGGCAAACGAGCCCGACGGCCTTGGCCGCGCCCGTGGTGGAGGGAATGATGTTGATCGCCGCGCTGCGGCCGCCCTTCCAGTCCTTCTTCGAGGGGCCGTCCACGGTCTTTTGCGTGGCGGTGTAGCTGTGGATGGTGGTCATGAGACCTTCATCGACGCCGAAGCCTTCCTTCAGGAGGACATGCACGAGCGGCGCGAGGCAGTTCGTGGTGCAGGATGCGTTGGAAATGATGTGGTGCTTGGTGGCGTCGTATTTCGAGTCGTTCACGCCCACGACCACCGTGATATCCTCGCCCTTGGCCGGCGCGGAGATGATGACTTTTTTGGCGCCCGCCGCGAGATGGCCCTTGGCCTTCTCGGCTTCGGTGAAGAGGCCGGTCGATTCAATCACGACCTGCACGCCGAGGGCGGCCCAGGGAAGCTCGGCCGGGGTCTTGGCGCTGACGACCTTGATCTCGTGGCCATTGACGATGAGCACGTCGGGCTCGGCCTTGTCGGGCGAAGATTTCTTCGAGTCGACCGTGCCGTTGAATTTCCCCTGCGTGGAGTCGTACTTCAGCAGGTAGGCGAGGTTGTCGGCCGGGACGATGTCCCCGACGGCAACGACGTCAAATGCGGTGCCGAGCAGACCCTGCTCGACAAGAGCGCGAAATACAAGGCGGCCGATGCGGCCAAACCCATTGATTGCAACTTTCACTGCCATGGAAGTCTCCGTTTCTGTGTGGTTGTTTGCTGATTTAAGGAATCCCGCGTGTAGACGCGGAAGAACCAAAGAAGACGCGACTTTTCCGCTTGGCAAGTGCCAATCGCGTCGCGCGTTCGCGCGAAAGGCTGAAAAACTGAAGAACTGAAGGGCTGAACCAGACTTAAAGTTAAAAAGAGCTGAATGCTGATTTTGGATTCAGCCCTTCAGTTTTTCAGCCTTTTCATCCCTCGTTCACCCACAGGCCGCAACCGAGCGCGGGCAAAAACAATTCGGCCTCGACCGGCTGCGCGGGTTCATGCGATCCGTCGGCAAAAAACCGTTCATGGTCGGCAAGTTGCCGCCACGCGGCGGATGCGACCGGTTCGCCGAGCGGGACACTCACATCATTCAGCGTGGGATTGACGGCAAAAAGCAGGCGGAGCGGGCCGTGGCTGCGGTCGGCATTGTAGATCACCGCGACGGCGTTCGAATCGGCGGCGAAACAAAACTGGAAGAACGTCTCCGCCGGCGGTGAAAAAAGCCGCAGCAGGCGGCCGCGTTCGCTGCGGCGAAAGGCAATCCAGTCGGCAAAATACGCGTGAGTGGAGGGGAAGCGATAGAGCCGGCGGTAATCGAGGGCGTTGAGGTCGCCCTGCTGGTAGGTGTTGTTCACGCCGCGCTTGGAGCGCAGGAAATCCTGCCCCGAGGAAATCATCGGGATGCCGATGCTCGCAAAGAGAACCGCCGCCATGAGGTGGGTGCGCCGGCGGTCGTTGGCCGTGGGCGCGAAACCATTATGGTCCGCATTCTCCGTGATCAGATCGATCCATGTCCGGTCGTCGTGCGACTCGGTGTAGTTGACCGTCTGCGCCGGCCACTTGGCAAAATGCCACGGCGAGCCCTTGAGAAAATACGCAAACCCCTCGTGCGTGCCGCCGCCGCGCACGAACTCGCCCAGGAATTTCCGATATCCGTCGTTCCAGGACGCCCAGCCGGTGTCGCGCAACGCGCCCGCGATGTGGCCGCGGAAGCTCCACGGCTCGGAGATGAGCACGACGTCGGGTTTCACTTTTTTCAGCGATGCCTCGACCTCGCGCAGCACGTCCACGCCGATGAGGTCGGCCAGGTCGAAGCGAAAGCCGTCCACGCCGTAAACCTCGATCAGGTGCGTGCAACTGTCGATGATGAGCCGGGTGACCATGGCGGAACGCGCCCGCAGGTCGTTGCCGCAACCGCTCCAGTTCGCGAGCTTCCCGTCGTCGTCCTGCTCGAAGTAATAAAGCTTGTCGATGAACATGAGGTGCGCCGGCTCGCCCACGTGGTTGAAGACCACGTCGAGCAGCACGGCGATGCCGCGCCGGTGAAACGCGCGCACCAGGTCCTGCAGCTCGCGCACGCCGGACGCGCGCGCCGGGTCGAGCGAATAGCTGCTTTCCGGCGCAAAAAAACTGTTCGTCATGTAGCCCCAGTGGTATTCCTCACGCGTCTGGTTGTCGAATTCCTGCACCGGCTGCAGCTCGACGGCGTTCACCCCGAGTTTGTGCAGGTAGAACGACGGGCTTTGCACCCACTTGGTCAGGCCGGTGAAGCCGCTCCGCTCGGCCGGGCTGGCCTTCACCGGCGCATGGGCCGTGAGGTCCCGCACGTGCGCCTCGGCGATGACAAGGTCCTGCCACGCCGGCGTCGAAAAATCCCGGTCGCCCCGCCCCACCCATCCGCGGTCGAGCACAATGCCCGGCCCGATGCGGTCCACCGTGGCCAGCGCGTAAGGGTCGAGAATGCGCTGCGCCCGGTTGAAAAATCCAAATTCATTTTGCGGGCCATCCACCTGATACCAATAAAACCAGCCGTGGAGATTTTGGGCGAGGGTGACTTCCCACACCGCCGGCGCATACGGATTGCGCGCCAGCGGGTAAGCATGCGCGGTGTCCTGGGCCGCGAGGTTGTCGCAGACGCGCAGCTCGACATTTTTGGCCCGCGGCGCGAACAGGCGGAAGACGGTCTCGTCCTGGCCCGGGAACGAGCCGAGCGGCAGGTGGGTCTTGAGCTGGTGGAAAAAATCTCCCGGCCGCAGCGGCACGCTTTGCGCAACTTCGCCTTCGAACCACAGCACGGCCCATGGTTCCGCGAGGTCGAGTGGCCCGGCCAGCGTGAAATGGAACCGGTGCTGGCCCGTGCGCTCCGGGTCGATGAAACGGTTCGCGTTGCCCTGGTCGTCGCGGATGAGGTTCGGCGCATCGTTCGGCACGCCGAGCCAGCGGTGGTCGCCGGTGATAAACTTGAACCGCATCGGCGGCTGACCGAAGAATTTGTCCGCCCGCTGGGCGAGCATCAGCACGGCGTCGCCCGCGAGCGTCCCGGCCTGCAGGCGCCATTCCCGCTGGCCGACGGCCTGCTCCCAGCCGTTGAAGTCCCCCGCCAGGTAAACCGCGGTGGTCAGGAAATCGATGTCGGCCGGCAGGCGCGAGGTGGGCAGGAAGAAAAAGATTTCGCCCTTTTTATTGACGAAGTACGCGCTCTCGAGGCCGAACGTATAGTCAGGGAGCCGCGTGAGCGTGGCGAAGTGCGGCGCGGCGGCCGCGCCGCCCAGGCTGAGGGAAAGCGGCGGCTTGTGGCGGGCGCGCCAGTCGTGCGCGAGCTCGATCACGCCACTCGAAGGCGAGGTGAGCCAGGCGCGGGCAATTTTCTTCTCACGCGAACGCATACGATCAGATAAGCATCCGGCGTGCGCAGGCGCGCACAAGCCGGAAAATTTAGCGCGGGTATTTTGCTTGTTTTTAGAAAAATGCTCTCACGGGCTTTTTCATTCGCCATTCGCCATTCGAGTTTGCCCCTCCCGCCAGAAAATCCACTTTAAAGAAATGCCTGCCCGTGAAAAAATCCTCGTGGCCATGTCCGGCGGCGTGGACAGCTCGGTCGCCGCGCTGCTGCTCAAGCAGCAGGGGCACGACGTGGCCGGCGCTTACATGAAAAACTGGATCAACGAGGATGGCGTTGCGGGCCAGTGCCCGTGGGAGCAGGACATCACGGATGCGCGCGCGGTGGCTGAACGCCTCGGCATTGAGTTTCAAGTCGTCAACCTCATGCGCGACTACCGCGAACGCGTCGTGCAGTACCTGCTCGACGGCTATGCCCACGGCCTCACGCCCAACCCCGACATCATGTGCAACCGCGAGATCAAGTTTGGCGTGTTTCGCAGCTGGGCGCGCGAGCAGGGCTACGACGCCGTGGCCACCGGGCATTATGCGCGGCGTGAATCGCTCGCCGATGGCCGCGTGGCCCTGCTCGAGGGCGCGGACAAAAACAAGGACCAGTCGTATTTCCTCGCCCTGCTTTCGCCGGCGCAGCTCGCCGATGCGCGATTTCCCATCGGCAACTTGGAAAAGCCCGAGTTGCGCCGGCTCGCGCGCGAGGCCGGCCTGGCCAACGCCGACAAAAAAGACAGCCAGGGCATCTGCTTCATCGGCCAGGTCAAGATGGCGGATTTCCTGCGTACTTATGTGCCCGACCACCCCGGCCCCATCGTGCGCGCGACCGACGACCGCGTGCTCGGCGAACACTGCGGCCTGCATTTCTATACCCTCGGCCAGCGCAAGGGCATCGGCATCCCGTCGAACACCGACGGCAAAAATTACGTCGTGGTGGGCAAGCGCGCCGCCGACCATGCACTGCTCGTGGCCTTCGAGGAGCCGGCAGCCCCGGGGCTGTTCACCCGCGAAACCCGCGTGCACCACCTGAGCTGGATCGGCGGACCCGTCACGGCGCCCGGCGCGCTCGAGGGCCGCGTGCGTTACCGCGATCCGCGCGTGCCGCTGGAATTTTTTCCCGAGGCCGGCGCCGGCTCCGCGCGCGTGGTGTTTCGCGAGCCGCAACGCGCGCTCGCGAGCGGGCAAATCCTGGCATTCTACGAAGGCGAAAAACTGCTCGGCGGCGGCGTTTACGCGTGAGGCCGGTGCCGCGCTAGGCTTTTGCTTCCTTCTCCGGTTTTTTTTCGCCCCTTTCCAAATCGGGCGGCACGTTCGCGATGGCTTCCTCCATGGTGGTCAGTCCTTCCTTGACCTTGAGCATGCTGTCCTGGTGGAGCGTCTTCATGCCGTTGTTCATGGCGATTTTTTTCAGCTCGGCCGTTTCAAGTTCCTTGTTGATGCCCGCCACCAGCTCCTCGCTGACGGTCATGAGCTCGTGAATGCCGACGCGGCCTTTGTAGCCGTTGTTGGAGCACTTGGTACAGCCCTTGGCATTCGCCTTGAAAATCTGCCCGCTCCAGCCCAGCGCATTGTCGAGAATTTCCTTTTCCCGGCCCTTGGGTTCGTAGGGCACGCGGCAGTTTTTGCAGACGCGGCGCAGCAGGCGCTGGGCGCACACGCAGAGCAACGACGACGAAATCATGAAGGGCTCGATGCCCATGTCGGTGAGGCGCGCAACCGTGCTGGGCGCGTCGTTCGTGTGCAGCGTGCTGATGAGCAAGTGGCCGGTGAGCGCGGCTTCGACGGCGATGTCCGCCGTCTCGCGATCGCGGATTTCGCCGACGAGGATGATGTCCGGATCCTGGCGCAAGAAGGCGCGCAGCGCCGTGGCAAAGGTGAGGCCGATCTGCTTGTGCATCTGCATCTGGTTGATGCCATCCAGCGTGTATTCGATGGGATCCTCGGCGGTGCGGATGACGATCTCGGACGAATTGATTTCGCCGAGCGCGGAATAGAGCGTCATCGACTTGCCGGAGCCGGTGGGGCCGCAGTGCAGGATCATGCCATAGGGTTGACGGATGACGTCGCGGTACTTGGCCAGGTTCTCCGGGGAAAAACCGAGGGCGGTGAGCGGCAGGGTCGATTTCTGTTTGTCGAGGATACGCATGACCACGCCTTCGCCGTGATTGAGCGGCCCGGTGGAGACACGAAGGTCGATATCGACGCCTTTTTTCGAGTAATGCTTGAAAACAATGCGCCCATCCTGCGGCATGCGGCGCTCGGCAATATTAAGGTCGCACATGATCTTCAAGCGGGCGACGAGCGCGGGCCCGACCTTGGCCGGCAGGCGGAGTTTTTCCTGGCAGGTGCCATCGACGCGGTAGCGGACGATCACCTCTTTTTCCTGGGGCTCGATGTGAATGTCGCTGGCCCCGGCAAAGTAGGCATCCTCGATGATCCGGTTGCTGAGCTGGATGATCGGGCCGGACTCCTCGGTGACATCATCAATATTGATCTCGACGTCTTTATCGCCGAACTCCTGGCCGATTTCCTTGACGACCTCGGCAAACTGCGCGTCGCCCTGGGTGCGGTCGCGGACAAACTTGTCGCGGAGATCCTTTTCCCGGCTGAGCAGGCGGATGACGCGCAGGCCCGTCATCTCGGCGATCTTGTTCGGCACCGAGACTTCGAAGGGATTGGCAAAGGCCACCAGGAGAAAATTGCCCACTTTGCCGACAGGCAGCACGACGTTCTCCTTGCAGAACTCCTGCGGCAGATGCTGGTAGGTCTCGTTGTTCACCCGATAGCGGCTGACGTTGAAGGGCGCGAGGCCGAGCGCGCTGCCCTTGGCCACGAGAAGCTGGAAAGGCGTGACCTTGTATTCGTCCTGCAACAGCTTGTCGAGGACGTCACCGGTGGGCTCGCCGGGCACGGCGCCGATGGTTTCGCACTGCTCGGTGGTGATCAACTCCATCTCCTCGAGCTTGGCCACGATCTGCGTCTGGATTTTTCCGAGTGGCATGGCGCTAGTTGGCGCTGGCGGCCTGGGCCAGGCCGGCGTATTGCACCTTTTCGGTGTCGATCTTTTCGAGGGTGTCGGCAATCACTTCCAGGGTGGTGCCATACCAGAGGATCTGGCCGCCGAGTTTTTTCTGCCAGTGCGCGCGCACGGCCGGGCTGAGCAGGTGGGCCGTGGCCACAAAATAAAAATTTTCCTCCTGGTCGAACGGCAGCGTCCACGTGGCCCAGCAATCGGCGGTATCGAGCGATTTCCGCAGTTCATCGGGCATTTCGTAATTGTGCAAATCGACCAGGCCAATGCCCTCGGTCTCCACGAGGTGTTGCAGCACATCCTCCTCCTTCACCACTTTCATCTCGTGGGCGAGAATGGCGAGCACGCTGGTCCGGCGGTGGTCACCCGAGGTGACCGCCTCCAACAGGCGCTCATTGGCCGCCTCGAGATTTTCGATTTTCACGAGGTTGTGCTCAACCAGCGCGGCACCGAGCAAACGGTTGACGCGCATCAGCAAGGGGCGGTTTTCTGCCATGGTGCTATAACTTAACCAAAGCTGCCCGAATGGCTACTTTTTTCCAGCACGGCGCAACGCCCCCACCCGCTTTAGCAATTCCTTCTTTAACGTGCTGATCCCCTTGTCCGTGAGGCAGGAGATTTGCACCAACGCCAGTTTGGGATACCGGCGTTTGAATTTCGCGAGGTTGGCCGGCGCGGTTTCGACGTCCATTTTATTCGCCGCGACGAGGCGCGGTTTGTCGAGCAGCGCCGGATCGTGGAGCTTGAGCTCTTTCAGCAACGTCGCGTAGTCATCGCGGGGATCGCGGCCGTCCGTGCCGGCCAGGTCGATGATCAGCACCAGCAGCGCGCAACGCTCGATGTGCCGCAGGAAGCGGTGCCCGAGGCCGCGATTCTCGCTCGCCCCCGCGATGAGGCCGGGAATGTCGGCCAGCAGCAGGTGGCGGATGCGGCGCACGTCGTCGGTATAGTCGATGACCCCGATTTGCGGATGCAGGGTCGTGAAAGGATACGGCGCGGTTTTCGGCCGCGCGTTGGTGATCTTGCCGACCAGCGAGGATTTTCCGGCGTTGGGAAAACCAACCAGGCCGACGTCGGCGATGCTCTTGAGCACGAGTCGAAACTCGCCGCGCGTGCCCAGCTGGCCCGGGTTGGCATTCTTCGGCGCGCGATTGGTCGACGACTTGAAGCGGGCGTTGCCCCACCCGCCGTTGCCGCCTTTGCAAATCACGAAGCGCTGGCCGTGCTCGATGATTTCCGTGGCCACCAGGCCGCTCTCTTCGTTGATCACGACCGTGCCCAGGGGCATTTTCAGCACGCGATCCTTGCCGTTGGCCCCGTGCTCATCGGAGCCGCGCCCATGCTCGCCGCGCTCGGCATTCCAGTGCGGCTTGTACTTATAATCGATGAGATTGTTCGTGTTGCTGTCGCCCAGGAGCACGACATCGCCGCCACGGCCGCCGTCGCCGCCATTGGGACCGCCCCACGGCTCGTATTTTTCCCGGCGAAACGACACACACCCGCGCCCGCCGTCACCGGCTTGCACCTTTATTTTGCATTCATCGACAAACATGGTGGCAACGATACAGAACCCCGCCGCTTTGCCAAGGGAGCGTTATGCCTGCACGTCAATCACGCGCTCGATTCGGACAAAAACAAGGGGAGGTTTTCGTCCAGCCAGCCTACGCAGGCAACTTGCCGGGTGGTTGGGGCAAAACCGCCATTGGCAGGTTCTTGTCCCGGCCAAATTGGGGAGGCCGCAGGCGAAGAATGGGCTGCTCCACCAGGTAATAAACCACCGATGCAACCAGAATGGTTCCAAAGATGAAAACCGGGAGGGGCGCATATTGTATGTCCGCCACCCATTCGATCGTGAGAAAATATATCGGCCAGTGGAAAAGATACATCCCGTAGCTGATTTTCGCAATATGGCGAATGATCGCCGCGAGGAAACCAGGCAGCTTAAAATCCATGATGAGCGGCAGTAGCGAGGAAAAGCTCAACGATGTCACCGGCAGGGCAAAGAGGCGCCCATAAATTCCATCCAACAGCGAATCATGCCAGAACAGGTAGGTGTTAAAAAGGAAGAGCGCGACCATCGCCCACCAAAGCCGCTTGATCCAGCGGAGATATACGTCCCGGAACTGACGAAAGGCCACCACCGAGAGCACGCCATAACAAATCGCATCGAGTCTTCCCGGCACGCTGGTGCGCACAATGTCATCCCATGCACCGGTTCGGGAGAGCAGGATGACCCGCATGATGAAAGCCAGCAGGCACATGGCCAGGGTGCCGGCCAGCACCGGGCGCTTGGTCCGCCCGAAGAGGCCGAAAATGACGAGGGGCAGCAACAGGTAAGACCATTCCTCAATGGTGAGGGACCAGGATATCGCAAACCAGTCCCCGGGCGGCATGCGGCCAAAAAGATTCTGGGTCAGGGTCACAAAGGACAAAAAGTTCACCCGGTGATGGGGGTCGAGCTGCGGGAAGTCGGAGATGGCAAAGAGAACGAAGTAATAGAGCGGCAGCGTTCTCATCCAGCGACGAACATAGAAAATTCCGACCGTACGGTACGATGGCTTCGAGGCTTCCAATCCAAGCAGAATGCCCCCGATGAGAAATCCCGACAGGCAAAAGAACAATTCCACGCCCGTAACCCCGGTCAGCACCCGCCAGCTGTGAACATCAATGTCATGATGCAGCAAAATTGGCTTATAAAACGGCGTGGCGTGGCAGAGCAGGACCAGGCCAATCGCCGCTGCCCTGACGGCATCGAGCCCGAGATTTCGCGACGTGTTTTTTGCCATGGAAAGCCAGCTTCAAAAAGGCCCAGGGTTGACCGCCGTCTTCGCCTGGATGAGCTGGATTCCGCGGTGCAAGGCCTTGGCCAGTCGCTCGGCCAGGGCCTGGTTTGTGACCGGAATTATTATATAAGACAATGCATGCTGCTCCAAATAGGGAGCGCCCAGATTGGCCATTTTAATGGCATCGGAGTTCGGATCCTTCTGGGTTATGATCAGGCCGTAGCAGCCTTGGGCATCAAAATCCCGCACGGCCGGGCCCAAATCTTTTTCCTCTAGTTTCCTGACTTCCACCACATCGCTGACATCTTCGGCCCGAAATGCCGCGATTTCACCGCCGTTGTCATCACTGTTATCTTCCTGGATATGGATGGTCGCGTAGAAATGGATCACGCAGCCGGGAACAGGAGTATCATCGGGATCATACTTCCTCAGGACGAATTCAATTCTTTGAATCGTCATGGTGAAGTGCTTGTGGGAATCGTTGGAAAACGAGAATGAGCTGGTGAAATCTTTCCCGTGGTCTTTCAGCCAATCTTTGGTCTCACCAAAGGATGGCCCATGGTCGTCCGCAGTGCCAGCGCTGGCTCCGGCCCTTGCTCCGATCAACAGGGCGAGGGCCATCCAGGCCAGCAGTTGAAGATATTTGTGCATTTCAGCGATGCGCTGGCACGCGACGTGACGGCTTGGCGGCGACAAGTGCGTCAGCCTTGGCGGCAAAAAACGCCTCTGTCGTCCGCTGCAGATGCTCGCGACGCTCCTGGGGTGTCATCGCGGCGAGACGTTTGCCGGCCTGGATGCGCCAGCGGCGCGAAGCCGCCACCGCGTCAAAACTTTTCTTCTTCGTGGCCATGGATTAAAAAGGTTGGAGTCACTATGCGCACAGGCGGGTAACCTTGCAACATATTCACAGCGTTAAAGCCGGATTATCCAATCCACTTTTGCCACAAAGGATCACAAAGATCGCAGAGAGTGAATCAGCCGTTGGAATCAATCTGCAGCAGTGAAAACCAGTGACTGAACCACTCATGTTTTCTATGCGATCCTTGTGATCCTTTGTGGCTACCTCACGCCTGTAGCCTTCCAACTCGCTACCGCAAGCAGTGATCATCCCCACTCTAGCGCGATTTCCAGCCCGACTCGTTTTTAAATTTAACGCTTAGAAACCTGACCCGGTTGGCTTGGCTTCTCCGATCATTTTAACCGCGGATGGCGCGGATATTCGCGGATCGAAAGGTAGGGCGCGACCGTCCTGGTCTTCGTAGCTTTAGCGAAGGAGACCGGGCGCGCCGAGACAACGGCTCGACCAATGTATTTAGTCAAGATTCAAGACATGACCCCGTCCGCTTGCCTTCTGACCCCGTCCGCTTGCCTTTTCTTCGTGGTGCAGCGTGATCAAGGTCACGGTGAAGACATTGCCTCGCTTGATGGCCTGGACCGTTATGTTCGTTCGTGGATAGGTAATCGTGAGACCGGAAAGGGATTTAAATTTGGTCAGGCAACCCTCATGAACAAGGAGTGGATTTATCGTTGGCGTAATACAATTGGCGGTGCTCCAGCGGCTGGTGAGTTGGCACCGTCAGAGACGCAAGTATTCTCGTTTCCAATCGATAGAGATATGTTTTTGGAAGCTGGTTTCCAAATTACGGACGATACGCCCGGCGGCTCCAAAAGGTGGGTGGAAGAGGCCGAGGCGATTCGTGAAGAAATCAAAGCCACGATCGTGTTGGAACCCAAGCCGGCCATAGGTAGCCCGAACAGGTCAGCTCGCATAAGGAAGCCCGGAGATCGATCCGAGCAGGTCGTCCGCGCTAATTAAGGTCGAACCGAATCGAGGGTCTTGACTCTTGAAACTACTGCCGACTCACAACCCCAGCTTGATGCCTTTGCGCAGGTAGGTCGGCACGTCGAGGTCCTGGCCTTCAAATAAATTGCGGTCGGTCTTGTCGAAATAGCCGCGGCTTTCGACGTCGCGGTCGAAACCGAACTCGTCCTGCGCCACTGGCACAGTGTGCGTCACGGGTTTTTCCTCGCCCTCGCCCGCGCGTTCCATGGCCGCAGCGATCAAAACTTTTTCCTCCGTGCGCGCGCGGCCTTGGGCTTGCCGAAGGGCCGATGGCGCCATACGGCGCGACGGTAGGCCGCGGCCGCCGAGATCGCTCGTACCCAGCACGCAGATTTCCACCCGGTTCTGGAGGCTTTCGTCGATGACCGCGCCCATGAAGACGTGGGACTCCTTGCCGAATTGTTCGGTGACGGCCGTCATCATTTCATTGACCTTGGGCAGCGTGAGGTCGGTGCCGCCGGTGATGTTGACGAGCAGGCGGTCGGCCTTGCGCGAAAATTCCGGCGTGTGCAGCAGCGGGCAAAGTTTCAGGCTTTCGATGGCGTCGGCCACGGCGTTGGCGCCCTCGCCCGTGCCGAGCCCGAACAGCGTCTTGCCGCCGCGTTGCTGGAAGGCCTGGCGGAGCGTGGCAAAGTCGAGGTTGATCAGGCCGGTGCGAAACATCATCGACCAGATCGATTTCACGCCGCGGCCGATCCACTCGTCGGCCCGCGCAAAGGAATCGAGCACGGTCTCGTTGTCGGCCGCCTCCTGCATGAGCACGTCGTTGGGCAGCGGGATGACGGCGTCGCACACGCGGCGCAGCGCCTGCAGGCCTTCCTCGGCCTGCTTGAGGCGGCGTCCGCCCTCGAAACTGAACGGCATCGTGACGAACGCGATGACGAGAGCGCCTTCCTCGGCAGCGATTTCCGCGACGATGGGCGCCGCCCCGCTGCCGGTGCCGCCGCCCATGCCCGCGAGCAGGAACACGAGGTCGCAGTCGCGCACGACCGCGGAGATTTTCTCACGGTCGGCCTCGGCCGCGAGCCGGCCCGGCTCGGGATCGCCGCCCGCACCCAGCCCGCGCGTGACGCTCGTGCCGATGAGCACCTTATCCTGCACGGGCGAACTCGACAGCGCCTGATAGTCGGTGTTGATAACCGCGAGCTGCAGGCGCTCGAGGTTTTCCATCTTGAGCCGGTCCACCGCGTTCGAGCCGGCGCCGCCGATGCCAACGAGCTTGATCGCGATGTTGCGGTCAGCGAGAATTTCAGAAGTGAGCGGAAGTTCGTCGGGCGGTGGCATTCCAGGAGAAATTTAAGATTTCAGATGGGTATTCAGAACCCTATTCTTGTTGGCGTTTGATGCTTTGGAATTTGTTTTTTGCGCTGGCGCTTTGCGGCAGCGCCTATGCAGTGGCGAAAAGCTTGCTCAGCAGGCTGCGGCGGGGCGCGGTGGCGCGGTCGGTTTGGGCGTTGAGGGAGAAATGCAGGAGTCCCAGCGCGGTGGCGTAGCCGGGATCGCGCAGGTTTTCGCCGATCCACGCGGGCACTTCGCCGAGGCGCGCACTCGTGCCGAAAACCTTCGCGGCCGCCTCCGTGATGCCGGGCAGCTTGGCGGTGCCGCCGGTGAGCACGACGCCGGCCGGAATTTTTTCCGGGGCGAAGGACGCGCCGAGTTTCTGGCGGACCACTTCAAAAATCTCCCACACCCGCGCCGCAGTGATCTGCTCAATGGTCAGGCGTGGAAACTCGCGGTCGCCGATGGAAAAGTCACCGATGAGCATGACCTTGTCCTTCTTGTCGCGCGCATGCACGGTGCCGCGGCCGTAGCGGAGCTTGAGGGTTTCCGCCTGGCCTTGCTGGACGCGCAGGCCGAGCGCAAGGTCGTTGGTGAGGTGGCCACCGCCGACGGCGACCACGCCGGTCTTGTGGGCGCAACCGTCGCGATAGAGGGCGAAATCCGTGGTGCCGCCGCCCAGGTCGATCGCGAGCACGCCGTTGTGCCGCTCCTCGGCCGTGGTGATGAGCGCACCCGAGGCGAGGCTGGAGAGAATGAGCTTGGTCACGCGGACGCTGAATCCATTGATCACATGCGTATTGTCGGCGACTTTGCTTTCGAGGCCGTGGATGGTCCAGTAACTCACATCGAGGCGGCGCCCGACGAGGTGTTCCGGGTCAGGCACGAGCCGCCCGTCGAGGCGGAACGGCCGGCGGATGTGGTGAACGACGATGCGGCCCTCGGGCAATTCCTTGGCCATGGCGAGGCGGCAGACGGTATCGGTGTCCATCGCGCTGACGGTGTTGTCCGCGGCCGCGACATTGACCGAGGCTTCGTTTTCAAAACCTTCGAGATGCCCGCCGGTTTGCGCGAGGTAAACTTCATCGACGCGCGTGCCGGCGCTTTGCTCGGCGGCCAGGAGTGCGTTGTGAGTGGCTTCGCTGGCGGCCTTGAAGTCCATCACGGCGCCCTTGATCACGCCACGCGAGGAGGCTTCGCCCACGCCGATAATGCTGAGTTCGCGGCCGCGGGCGATCTCGCCCACGAGCACGGTGACTTTGGTGGTGCCGATTTCAACGGCGCCGACAATCTTGGTGTTAGAAATCACGTTGAGCGATATGGGTTGAGTTTGGCAAAGGGAAGAGGCCAGCGCCGGGAGCCGACGCACTGGCGGAATTTTGCAGGCGTGCCACGGTGTCGATCGTCACGGGAACCTGCAGGCCATTGGCGAGATCGATCGACTTGAGCGGTTTGTCGGGCTGCGCGCGGGCGAGATCGAGCACGTAGTCGAGCCGGGCCAGCTGGCGGAAAAAATCGTCGCGCGTATTGAAAGTGATTTCCGGGATGTCTTTCGAGCGCACGACGAGTTCGCCATCCGAGGCGAGGCGGGCAAGGGAAATGACCTCAAACGTGCGATAAAGATGTTCAGCCTGGTTGCGGGCGGTGGCGAGCAGGTCGGCCACCGCGTCCATGCCATCGATCGGCGCAAAACCATCACCAACATGAACGAGCTTCACGCCGTCGAGCCACGGCAGGGTGCCAAGCAGGGCCGGGTCGTAATTTTTGCCGTCAAAAACCACCCCGTCGCGCGCCACGAGCAAGGCGCGGGGCGACGCATCGCCGACCTGTACCTGGACGCGCGCCACGGGTGACCGTTCCTGGATGGCTACCGCCAGCGTGGAGGGAAAATTTCTCGTCAGCACCGCGGCCTTGACCTGGCCATGGGCGAGCAGCCGCGTGCGCAGCGCGTAGAGATCGAGCGACATGAGGGTCGCATTTTTTGGCAACGTGAGCGTGCGCTCGGCCCAGGTATGGTCGAGCACGCCGTCGGTGGTCAGCGCAATGTCCTTCAGCGGCGGACCGGACTCGGCCAGGCCAAGTTTATTCGGGTTGCTGCCCATCGTTTCGGCAATTTCAACCGTGCCCCACACGATGATCGCGAGCACGCCGGCGATGCCGGCAAACTTGAGCGTATAAACCAGGCGGCGCTGGCGGCTGACCTTCGACATCGCGCGCGGATTCACGCTCTGGTTGATGTCCTGCCAGGTGCGGGCGAAGGGTGTGGCGGTGGCTTTGCTCATGCGGGAATGCGAGCCGACGCAAAACGTTGCACCGCGGGCATGACCAACTCTCGAACCAACGCCGTGAAATCCAGCCCCGCGCTGCGCGCGCTCATTGGCAGCAGGCTGGTCTCTTTCATGCCAGGCAACGTGTTAATTTCGAGCAAAAACGATTCATTTTTTTCCGAGAGCATAAAATCGATCCGCGCATAATCGCGGCAGCCGCACGCGGCGAAGGCCGTCTCGGCCGCGCGGCGCACCGCCGCGGTCGTGGCGTCGGGCAACGGCGCGGGACAGAGATACTCGGTCAGGCCCTTGGTGTATTTCGAAGTGTAATCGTAGCGACCGGACTTTGGGCGGATTTCCACGATGCCCAGCGCGCGGCCGGCGAGGACGCCGACGGACAGCTCGCGGCCGAAGACGCGACGCTCGGCCAGCCAGCGGCCGGCGGAAATTTTTTCGAGTGCGGCCGCGAGCTCGATCTGGCCGGAGACGATTTGCAGGCCGACGCTGCTGCCCTCGTCGTTGGGCTTGAGCACGACATCGTCGCCCAGCTTCGCGGCCAGAGCCGCGGCCGCGGGCTTGCGCGCCGCATCGAAACATTCGCCGGGCACCACGCCCACGCCGGCGGCGGCCATGCGCTCCTTCGCGGCGGTTTTGTCCATGCACAGCGCGCTCGCGGCCGCATCGCAGCCCCCGTAGCTCGCATGGGCGGCGTCGAGCAGGCGCTGCATGCCGCCGTCTTCGCCAAATTTTCCGTGCAGGGTGGAAAATACCACATGCCGCTCGGGATCGAACTCTGCCGGCAACGCATTGGCGTCGATCTGAAACAGCCGGGTGGGAAACGAACGCGCGAGCGCCACCGCGCAAGCCCGGCCCGAGCCGAGCGAAACTTCGCGCTCCGCGGACGTGCCGCCGGCAAAGACCGCGATGATGGGGAGGCTCATGGGAGCACCTCCGTGAGCAGCGAACGTTCAACATTCAAGTCAGGCCCTTGAAAACGCATGATCCAGTGCGTTGAGGGTAACACGCGCCACCTCGCATCTCCGGCACCGAAACTCATATCGCAGATTGGGAGTATCCTACTTGAGCGTTGGATGTTCAATGTTGAATGTTGAATGTTCAAAGCACCTCCTCCCATTTTTTCCCGTAGAGCAGCACCTCGGGCTCGAGCTCGACGCCGCGCGCCTCGCGCACCCGGGCGCGCACGTGGCGCATAAGGGCGATGACGTCCGAGCCGGTGGCATGGCCGCGGTTGATGATAAAGTTGGCATGCACGGTCGAGACCTCGGCGTCGCCCACCCGCTCGCCCTTGAGGCCGGCCTCGTCGATCAGGCGGCCGGCGGAATTGCCCGCCGGGTTCTTGAAAATGCATCCCGCGCTCGGCTCGCGCGGCTGGGTCTCGTGGCGCTTGCGGCGGTAAACATCGATCTGGCGGCTGATCGCCTCGGTGTCGGCCTGGGCCGCGGGGCGCAGGAGCACGCCAAGCGCCATGGCGTCGTGCAGCTCGGAGCAATGGCGGTAGGCCACGTGCATGTCGGCCTTGCGCAGCGTCTTCACTTCGCCGTCGGGCGTCATGATCTCGACCTCTTCGACCACATCGAACATCCAGCCACCCATCGCACCGGCGTTCATGCGCAGCGCGCCGCCGACCGAGCCGGGGATGCCCTCGAGAAATTCGAAGCCGACCAGGCCGGCCTTGCCCGCGAGTCCGCAGAGATTTTTCAGGCGCAGGCCCGCGCCCGCCCACACCCGGCCGTCGGGCCGCGGCTCGAAGCGTTGCCAATTTTCATGCGAAAGCGCGATGACGAGGCCATCCACACCCTCGTCGGGCACGATAAGGTTGGAACCACGACCCAGGAAAAATATTTCCACTTTTTGCGCGTGCGCCTCGCGCAGCAATACCTGCAGGTCCGCCACCGTGGCCGGCTCCGCATAAACCCGCGCCGCGCCGCCGACGCGCATCGTCGTCTTCGCCGCGAGCGATTCCTCGCGGGCCAGCCGCGTCCCGGCCGAAAGCCGGGGCCGTAGCGCGGCGGCAAAGTCGTCCCAAATTTTTGCTTTCATTTCATCCGCGCGGCGCAGGTCGAGCCATGCGCGCGCCTTTTGATCGATATCACCGGCCCCAACAAAAGCGACCAGGTCGCCGCGTTGCAACTCGCGGCTGAGCGCGCGAAACAGCGCCGCGTCGTCGCCGGGTAGGTAGTCCACCGGCAGGGCCGCAGAATTCTTTTTCAACTCGGCATAGATGTCGGCCGTCGTGCCGCCGGCCAGCGGCGCCTCGCCCGCGGCATAGACATCGAGCAGGTGCACGCGGTCGGCCAGCGCGAGCGCGGCGGCAAACTCCGTTTTAAACTGCGCGGTGCGGCTGAAGCGGTGCGGCTGGAAAAGGACGATGAGGCGGCCGCGCTCCCCCACCCGGCCGCGCAGGCTCGCGAGCAGCGCGCGGATTTCCGCCGGATGATGGGCGTAGTCCTCCAGCACGGTGAGCCCGGGCGCGGCGTGGATCACGCTTTGGCGGCGGCACACGCCCGCGTAGTCGGCCAGCAGGCGCGGTGCGAGTCCGGCGCCCATCAGCTGGGCGGCGGCCAGCGCCGCCGTGGCATTCGCGGCATTGAATTCGCCCCGGGCGCGGACTTGCGCCTCGGTAATGGAAAAACGCCCGCCGAGGCGCAGGCGCAGGTGCTCGCCCGTTTCACCGGTGATTTCGCAGGAGAAATCGCCGCTGCGGCCAAAGGAAAAAAACTGGGGTGATGGCGAACCCGGTTGGGCCGCTGCGACCAAGCGCTGCGACAGCGCGCAGGCGTCGGACGTAAGCACGGTGGATTTGGTGCGCGCAAACAGCGCGGCAAAGGCCGTCGCGAAATCGTCGAGGCGGCGATAGTGGTCGGGATGATCCCAGTCGAGATTCGTCGCGAGGGTGATCTCCGGGGAGAAAGCGTCGATGGTGCCGTCGCTTTCGTCGATCTCGGCCACGACCCAATCGCTCGAACCGGCGCGCGCGGGCGCCATGGCGTCATCGGCAAAGAGGCCGCCGAGCACCCAGCCGGCGGGAAATTGGGCGCGACGCAGGGCGGTGACCAGCATGGCCGTGGTCGTGGTCTTGCCGTGCGCACCGCAGACCGCGACGAGTTTTTTTCCGCGCAACACCTCGGCCAGCAGCTCGCCGCGGCGCACCAGCGGCAGGCCGCGCGCGACCGCAGCGGCGCGGGCCGGATGCGATGGCGCGATGGCCGATGAATAAACCACGAGCGAGCAGCCCGCGGGCACGGCGCCGGACGGCACCACCGTC
Organism: Opitutaceae bacterium; assembly: GCA_035569995.1. GTDB lineage: Bacteria > Verrucomicrobiota > Verrucomicrobiia > Opitutales > Opitutaceae > DASRHD01. The sequence continues at coordinate 39,594 of DATMLS010000067.1, forward strand.
ACGTGTTCGCGCGTGAGCAGCGCGCGCATCGGTTCCACCAGCGCGTCGTCCTCGCCGGTGACTTCAAAGCCGAGTTGCGCGAGATAAACCGCCAGCGGGCCGACGCCCATGCCGCCCACGCCAACGCAGTGGATTTGGCGCACATCGCGCGAAAAAAGCGGTGGTGGAGGAGCGGGTCTCATTTCATGCTAAATCGGATTACAGATTACAAATTACAGATTACAGATTGCTTGAGAGTTTTTTGGCATTTGGATCTTTGCGATTTGGAATTTCTGCCTTTAGGCGGCATGGGGCTGGATCGTGGGCGGCGGCAGCGCGGTGGATTTCTTTTCTGCCGGAGACTGAACGATCAGCCCGGTGAGGTCGTCGAGCAGCAGGTCAAACGAGGCGGCGTGATCCATGCGCGCGAGATTGGTGCGGAATTTGTGCAGCAGCCAGTCGTTGAAAATCACATCCAGCACCTCGGCGTGGAGCGTGGGGATGAACATCTGGTCGACGACAATGCCCCCGCCCTGCTTTTCGAAAAACGCGCCATTGGCCCGCTGGTGGTCGGAGGCGGCGTGCGGATACGGCACGAGGATGGCCGGCGTGGTGCAGCGGATGAGCTCGGCGATCGTGCCGGCGCCGGCGCGGGCCACCACGAGGTCGGCGGCGGAGAGCAGATCGGCGACGTCGTCGGTGAAGGGCCGGAAAACCGCGCGAATGGGCGCGTAGGTCTGCGTGCTGAGCTGAAGGACTTCGTGCCGGCCCTTGCCGAGGCCGGTGATGCAGTAAACCTGAATGCCGGCGTGCGCGAGGCGGTCGAGCTGGCTGCGCGCCCAGTCGTTGAGCGCCGAGGCCCCCTGGCTGCCGCCAAAAACGACCAGGACCCTTTGCATGGGATCGAGAGCGAGGCGTTCCAGCGCGGCGGCGCGCGGCTGGCGGGAAATTTCCCGGCGCACCGGCAGGCTGACGTGGCGCGTGGCGGACGCCCTCACGCTGGAGAGGCGCACGCCCTGCGGCAAATAGACGCGCTGCACCAGGCGGCCCAGCAGGCAAACCGTGCGGCCGGGCACGCGATTGGCCTCGTGCAACGCCACCGGGATCCGGAGCATCCGGCCGGCGATCACCGCCGACACGGAAGTGAAGCCGCCAAAGCCCACCATGACATCGGGCCGCATCTGCCGCATCGCGCGCAGGCTGAAAATGAAGCCGCGGACCTGCGACGCGATGAACCGCGCCATGCCCAGCGGGTGCCAGGCGAAAGCCGTGCCGGGCACGGGCACAAAATTGAAATGCGGATACTTTTCGATGAGCCGCGCATCCACCCTTTTCTGGCTGATAAAAAGGATGACGGTGTGGCCGCGCGCCGTCAGCCCCTCGGCGAGCGCAATGCCCGGGGCCAGATGCCCGCCGGTGCCGCCGCAGGTGATGATGATTTTTTTGCTCACGTTAACAGGCCGTGGAAAAACTCTGCTGGGCCGTCTCGTTGAACTCGCCGCCGGCCATGGTCAGCGCCGGGCGCGACCAGCGGCGCTGGGTATTGGCGAGGATGCCGAGCAGCAGGCCCATCAGGAGCAGGTTGGACAGGCCGGCGCTGATGAACGGCAGCGACATGCCCTTGGTGGGAAACAAACCCGTGACCACGCCGAGGTTGACGATCGCCTGCAGGCAGATGAGCAGCAGGCAGCCGGTGGCGAGGAGAAATTGAAACAGGTTCGGCGCGCGTCGCAGGTGCACCAGCCCGGCGACGAACATTGTGGTGAACAGCAGCACGACCACAAGCGTGGCCCTCAAGCCAAGCTCCTCGCCAATGACCGCGGCGATAAAGTCGTTGTTCGCCTCGGGCAGAAAATTATGCTGCTGGCGGCCGTTGCCAAGGCCGACGCCGGACGTGCCGCCCGCCGCAAAGGCCGCCTCGGACTGATAAAGCTGATAGGTCCCGCCCTGCTTGTTTCCCTCGACATCGAGGAAGGCCACAAAACGCTGGAGACGATTGGCGTTGTGCGCCATGGCCACGCCAAAAACCACCAGCGCCAGAAAAACCGTCGGCAGGATGAAGCGCCACCTGGCGCCGGCGAGGAACAACAGCGTCAACCCGACGATGAGGATCAGCGCCGCCGTGCCAAAATCCGGCTCCTTCAGGACCAGCGCTGAAAAGATGCCGATGATTCCCAGCGGGTAAAGGTAGCCACGCTTGAGGTCCTCGATTTTTGTCTGGTTGATCGCGACGTAGTGCGCGAGGCAGAAGACCATCGCGAGTTTGGCGAATTCGGAAACTTGCAACCGCAGCGGCCCGAAGCCGAGCCAGCGCCGGCTGCCTTTGACCGAAACGCCGAGATGCGGCACGAGCACGGCGACCAGCAGCAAAAGCGAGACGCCGCCGATGATCCACACATAGCGGCGCAGGTAGTCGAGGTTCACCCGGCTCGCGATCCAGCCGAGCCCGATGGCGAGCACCACACCCACGAGCTGTTTTCCCAAGTAGAAATACGGGCCTTCCTTGAAATAAGCGCTGGCGCTGAACAAACTGATAAGGCCGAGGATGGTGAGCCCGACCGCGCAGACGACAATGACCGCAACCGGGTTGACCGAGAAGCGCGGCCGGGGTGAGTCAGCGGCGTCGGGCATGGGTGGAGATCTCAGGGAGAAGGAGCGGTTGACGTACCGGACTGATCGGTGGTTGGAGGCGGAGTAGTCGTGGTGTCGGGATTGTTGCTGCCACCGTTATTGCTGTCGTCCACCTTGATGACCGGCGGCTCGGTGGCCGTCGGCTTGAGGCCCGAGTCAAGATCCCCGGTCGCGGGCGGCGTCGGCGTGGTCTCCGTCGAAGTCGCGGCCGGTGTCGCATTTTCACTGGAAGTGGAACCGTTGGGAATCACCAGCTCCTGGCCCGCGCGGATCTTGCTGGGATCGGAAATATTGTTAGCCGTGGCGAGGGCTCCGACCGTGACGCCGTATTTTTTGGCGATAGTGCTGAGTTTTTCGCCGGCCTTCACGGTGTGGGTGACACGGCCACTGGCGTCTTTCGTCGTCGCCGTGGCGGTCGTGTCAGGCGCGGGGGTCGTCTCCATCGCCGGCGCGGAGACTGAAGGGGTCGAGCCCGCGGGAAGCTTCAAAACCTGGCCGACCCGGACGTTATCGCTTTTCAGATGGTTGAGCGAGCGGAGCGCAGCCAAGGTGGTGCCGTTGTGCTTGGCGATGAGCCTGAGCGAGTCGCCTGATTTGACTCTGTAGGTGGAGCCAGAAGGTCCATTATCCATGGCCGGGGCCGCCGCGGCATGCATCCCCGCCGATGAAGCCTTGCCGGGAATAATCAACTTCTGGCCGATTTTGATCGTCGAATCGGCCTTGATGCCGTTGGCCTTGGCCACCTCGCTGCGCGTCATGTGATATTTGACGGCGATTTTGGAAAGGCTGTCGCCTTTCACGACCACATAGGTGGCGACGGGCGTGACATTGGCTGGCGCGGAAGATTCGATGGCCGCAGCGGCGGGCGTGCCCGGGCGGGTGGGACTGTAGTACCCCGCTCCGCTGTTAAGGTTGAGGGTCGGGGCTGCTTCCGTGGTGGCCGGATTCAAATCGGCTCCCGCCGATGACGCGCTCGCCGGTGCGACCGGCGAGGGATCGAGGGTTGCAGCGGGTTGCACCACCGGCGCGTTGTTGTCCGCCGTGCCGGCCGACGACGGCGCGGATTTGGTCGTGGAGCTGCAGCCTTGGATGGCAAAAAGCATGGCAACAACCACGACGTGGACGGCCAGGACAATGCCGAGTGTTTTGTGTATTTTCATAGCAAACGATGGGTTGAATTAAGAGAGAAAGGCTAGCGAAAAACAACAGTTGCTCCCAAGTTATTCACAAGGCGTTCGAACTGTGCGCCACGGTCTTCGTAGCTGCGGAACATATCGAAGCTGGCAAAGCCGGGGCTGAGAAGGATGTGATCGCCGGGCGCGGCCGCGGCGGTGGCGCGCTCGACCGCCTCGGCGAGCGTGGAACAGAGGGCGCAGGCCACGCCATTCGCGGCGCAAGCCTCCGCCAGGACGCCGCGGGTTTCGCCGAGCAAAAAGGCGAATTTCACTCGTGGGGCGATGCGACTGACAAAGCCGGCGAGGTTGCCGCCCTTGCCCTTGCCGCCGGCGATCAGCAGCACGGGGCGGGGAAAATTCGTGAGCGCACCCTCGACGGCATGGAAATTGGTGGCCTTGGAGTCGTTCCAGTAAACCACGCCGTCATGCTCGGCGACCCGGGCGAGGCGGTGGGGGCCAAGGTGAAAGCTGCGGGCGGCGGCCAGCAGGGCCTCGGGCGGAAGTTGTTCACTGCGCCACCAGGCGGCGGCCAGGAGGAAATTCTCCCGCTGCGGATAGCCGGCGAAGGGCGTGCCCGCGAGGCTGGAATCGGCGGGGCGGGCCTCGCTGGCGACCGCGGCGCCGGCGGGAAAAGCCCGGCCGAATTTTTCCGCAAAGCGCACCGCCGAGCTGCCCGCAAAAACCGTCCCCGGCGCCGCCCGTGCGACCAGGTTCCACTTCGCGGCGAAATAGTTTTCCATCGGACCGTGGCGCTCCAGGTGGTCCTCGGCAAAATTGGTCCAGAGCACGGCGTCCGCCTGGAAATATTTCAAGGTCTCGGCCTGGAACGAACTCACTTCGCACACGGCGATGGCGTTCGCCCGGTCACCGTTGCCCTCGACGACCAGCTGCGAGAAGGGATGGCCGATGTTGCCGGCGGCCCGCGCGTCGCGGCCGATCGAGCGCAGCGCGTGGGTGAGGAACTCGGTCAGGGTGGTCTTGCCGTTGGTCCCCGTGATCGCAAGGACGCGGCCGGGCCAGAAGAACGAGGCAAAATCGAGTTCGCCGAGGCAGGTCGCGCCGGCCGCGCGCGCCGCCGCCAGCCAGGGATGCCCCGGTGCAAATCCGGGGCTGAAGACGACGAGGCTGTGTCCTTGGGCCGCGGATACAAAGTCGGCCGTGGTGCCCTCCCCGCCCTTTTCATCGAAAAGCACCGCGCGCGCGCCGAGCGACCCGAGCAGCCCCGCGACGGCGCGGCCGCTCACGCCGGCCCCGAGCACGGCGACGGGTTTCGCGAGCAGCGGCTGAAGGAAATCGGGGGCGGCCAGGGTCATGCGGTCAGCGGAGTTTCAGGGTGCCGAGCCCGATGAGCGCGCACATGAGCGAAAGTATCCAGAAACGCAGGACAACTTTCGTCTCGGGCCAGCCGAGTTTTTGGAAATGGTGGTGCACGGGGGCCATGAGGAAAAAGCGCTGGCCGACGCCGGTGCGGCGGCGGGTGGCCTTGAAATAGCCGACCTGGATGATGACCGACATGGCTTCCATGACAAACACGCCGCCGACAATGACAAGGGTGAGCGGCTGTTGCACCATGAAAGCGATCACGCCGATCAAGCCGCCGAGCGCGAGGGAGCCGGTGTCGCCCATAAACACCTCGGCGGGATGGGAGTTATACCAGAGAAAGGCCATGCCGGCGCCGACCAACGCGCCGCAGATGACCGCGAGTTCGCCCGTGTCCGGCACATAGCCGATCAGCAGGTAGTCGGACAGCTTGGTGTTGCCCGCGGCGTAGGCCATGAGCCCGTAAACCAGCGCCACCGTGATCGTGCAGCCGATGGCGAGGCCGTCGAGGCCGTCGGTGAGGTTGATGGCGTTGCTAAAGCCGACGAGCCAGAAAAACATCAGGACAAAAAGCACGCCGAACCCGGCCAGGCCGGCGAAAACAAACAGCGGATGCTTGTGGAACGGCACCCACAGTTCGCGGATTTTTGTCGCGCTGACCGGATGCCACAGCAGCACCGCCAGCGCGACGGCCGTGATGAGCGTCTGCCAGCCGAGTTTCTCCCACGAGTTTATGCCGGCCCGGTTCTTGTGCACGACCTTGAGATAGTCGTCGCGAAAGCCCACGGCCGTCAGCCCGACATAGACGAACATCGCCACCACGACCCAGACGTTGGGCACGGCCCACAGGAAGGTCGCGCCAAAGACCGCCGCAAAAATAAGCAGGCCGCCCATGGTCGGCGTGTTTTTCTTGTCGAATTTCTGGGCGAGGTCGCCAGTGCGGTCGTCGTCGTAGTGCTGGCCGAACTTAAGGCGGCGAAGCTTGGCGATGAGCCACGGCGCAATGGCAAAGCCGATCAGCGCGGCCGTGACCGTGGACAGCAGGGTACGGAAGGTGATGAACCGCAGCAGGCGCAGCGGGCCGAAGTAATCCGCGAAATTGGCGAGGTAACTCAGCATGTGGCGTTCTCCGCCTCCACGGGAAGGCGCGAGGGCTCGAGGGCGGTTTCGAGGGCGTGGCGGCGGCTGCCTTTCATGAAAACCGCGCCGTGAAACCCGGCGAGGCGCGTGCGCACGGCATCGATGCTCCCAACAATGTGGATCTGGTCGGGACGGCTGCCGGCGACGATGGCGCCAGCCTGCACATCGCGGGCGTGCGGGCCAATGAGGACAACCTGGTCTTGTTCGCCCAGGCACAGGGAGAGGCCGAGCTTGCAGTGATAGTCCGCCGCGCGCTCGCCCAGTTCTTCCATCCCACCGAGCACGAGAAGGCGCGGCTCGTCGGGCGAGGTGGTGGCAAAAAACATTTCCAGCGCGTCGGCCATCGAGGCCGGGTTCGCATTGTAACAATCGAGATAGAGCGAGCGGCCTTCCTCCTGGCGGAGTTCACCGCGCCATTGGGCGGGCTGCCATGAGGCGAGGCGTTCCTGCACGACCTGGTGCGGCACGCCGAGCCAGAGGGCGGAGCAGATGGCGAGCGCGGCATTTTGCGCCATGCCGTTCGAGATCCGGCGCAGCGTGAAAATGAGCGGCGGCGGCGCGCCGTACGCGATGGCCACGACGGTGTTGTCGTCGCGGTGCGACACGGCGAAGAAAACGCGGTCCTTCGGCGGCTCGGCGGGACGCAGCACCTCGGCGGGCTCGACCACGAGCGTGCGCACGCCGAGTTCGCGGAAAGGCGTGAGTTCCGCGCATTGCCGGGGAAAAACCGCGATGCCGCTCGCGCGGAGGGCGATGGGCAGTTTGACTTTTTCGCGCGCGACGCCGTCGAGGTCGCCGAGTTCCTCGATGTGCGCGGGGGCGATGAGCGTGATGAGCGCGAGATCGGGCTCGATCATCCGGGCCAGCGGGGCCATCTCGCCGGGCGCGCTGATGCCGGCCTCGACGACGGCGAACTTGTGCAGCGCGGGATTGATGCGCGTGAGCGTGAGCGGAACGCCGAGGTGGTTGTTGAGATTGCCCTCGGTGGCCAGCACGTCGCCGGACTCTTCGCCCAGCAGGAGCGCGAGGAGATTCTTGGTGGAGGTCTTGCCGCAACTGCCGGAAATGCCGATGACTTTCCCGGTAAAATTCCGGCGGTGTTCGCGGGCGATGGTTTGAAACGCCGCCAGCGGATCGGGCACGACAAGCTGCGGCAGCCCGCTGTGCGGGTCGGCGAGCGCGACCATCGCCGCGCTGGCCCCACCCGCCTCCGCGGCCTTGAGAAACTTGTGGCCGTCCCGCTTGTCGGTTTTCAGCGCGACAAAAACCTGGCCGGGGGCCAGCAGGCGCGAATCGATGGCGAAACCCCGCAGCGGCATCGCGGGCTGCGCCGTCCAGGTGCCGCCGGTCCAGGCGGCCAGTTGACTGGGAGAAAAAACGCTCATCCGGTTTGGGCGCCCTTAAGTTGTTTGATGCCGATGAGCTCGCGGACGACCTGCCGGTCGTCGAAGGGAATGACCGTGTCGGCGAACTCCTGGTAGCTTTCGTGTCCCTTGCCCGCGACGAGGATGCAATCGCCGGCTTTCGCGACGTCGAGCGCGAGGCTCAGCGCGCGGCGGCGGTCGTCGGTCCAGGAGATTTTTTCCGGCGCGATCACGCCGGCTTTCATGTCGGCAAAGATCTGCGCGAGCGGCTCGCTGCGCGGGTTGTCGGCCGTGGCCCAGGCGAAGTCGGCGAAATCCTGCACCGCGCGCATCATCAGCGGACGTTTGGTACGGTCGCGGTTGCCGCCACAGCCGAAGACGACGAGCAGGCGGCCGGGCGTAATGGCGCGGAGCATGCCGAGGGCGTTGCGCAGCGCGTCATCGGTGTGGGCATAGTCCACGAGCACGTTGAAGGCCTGGCCTTCCTCGATGCGTTCCATGCGGCCGGGCACGCCGCGAAACGTGGCGAGGCTCGCGAGAAAAACCTTCGGATCGCGGCCCAGCGCCCACGCCGTGGCCGTCGCGGCCAGGAGGTTACTGATATTATAGCGGCCGATGAACGGGGAATCGACATCGAGCGTGCCGCGGGGCCAGACAAGGCGGAAGGTCGTGTTCTTGAAATTGAGCGCAATCGCCTCGGCCCTCACGTCGGCGCGGGGATTTTCGCCAAAGGTGACCACGCGGGCGGACGTGGGAATTTTGGCGACGAGTTCCGCGCCATGCGGATCGTCGAGGTTGACGACGGCGAGGCGCGGCACCGAACCGGTTTCACCCGTGAACAGGCGCGTCTTCACCGCGAAATACGCGTCGAGGGTCTTGTGGTAATCGAGGTGGTCGCGCGTGAGGTTGGTGAAAATGGCGGCGGAGAACTGCAGGCCGAGGACGCGCTGCTGGTCGATGCCGTGCGAGCTGACTTCCATCACGGCGTGGCGGCAGCCGGCGTCGCGCATTTGCGCGAGCATGCCGAAGAGATCCAGCGCCTCAGGCGTCGTCTTGAACGAGGGCACCGTGCGCGCCCCGAGGTCGTAATTGATCGTGCCGATGAGGCCGGTGCGCCCCTCCATGTCCAGGAAATGCTTGAGGAGATGCGTGACGGTGGTCTTGCCGTTGGTGCCGGTGACACCGATCACGCCGAGGTCGCGATCGGGAAATTTGTAGTAACGCCGGGCGACGCGGGCGAGCGCGGCGCGGGCGTTGGCCACCTGGAGGAAAACCACCTTGGCATGCGGATGCACCGGCGGTTTTTCCGTGACGACCGCAATGGCCCCCCGCCCGATGGCTTCGTCGATGAAGCTGGCGCCATCGGCGCGGTAACCGGGCAAGGCAAAGAAGAGGTTGCCGGGCACGACCCGACGGCTGTCGATCACGAGGCCGGAGATGGGCCGGTCAAGCGCGCCTTTCACGGCGAGAAGTTCGCCGTCCTCAAAAAGATCCTGGAGTTTGGGTGCCATGCGGAAAATGTTTGAAACAAACTTAACCTCTTTTCGCGTGCGGCCAAGGGGTCGGGTCTGAAAGGCGTGGATCAGCGGATAGTTTTGGACGAGATAGCCGATCACCGCAGGCCTCCTTCCATCGCAAACTGTGACCCTTCGGATGCCACGGGTGGTTGGATATCAAGGTATTGAATCAGTTGCTCGCCGAGGCGCTTGAAGACGGGCGCGGCCACGATGGCGCCATAGGCGGTGCCGCCGGGAGTGAAGGCATCGGCATCATCCACGATGACGGTGATGTCGACCTGCGGATTGCTGGCGGGAAAAAAGCCGACGAACGACGCGATATGATGGTGGTCCGAGTAATGGCCGTTGATGATTTTTTGCGCGGTGCCGGTTTTCCCGGCGACTTCAAAACCGGGAATCGCGGCCTGGGGCGCCGTGCCGTCGACCGAAGCAACGCCCATCAGCAGGCGTGCCATGGTCTGCGCAGTGTGCTGGCTGATGACGCGGCGCGTCACAGCGGGAGCAAATTGGTAAACCACCTGGCCGTCGGTATCGCGGATTTGCCTCACGACCTGCGGGCGCATCAGCACGCCACCGCTGGCGATCACGCCCATGGCGCAGTGAATCTGCATGGGGGTGACCCCGACGGACTGGCCCATTGGCATGCGCGTGATCGTGAGGCCGTCCCATTTCGAAGGGGGCGCCATCTCGCCCGGGATTTCTCCGCCCACGGGAAACCCGGTGAGTTGGCCGAAGCCGAAGGCGCGGGCGTAGTCATAAAATTTTTGCTCGCCGAGCAGCATGCCCAATTGCGCCGCGCCCTTGTTCGACGACTTCGCCACGATCTCGGCGACGGTGAGCGGGGCATCAAAATGGTCCGACTGGTCTTCGCGCGGGAGGCGGCGGATCATTCCCTTGTAAGTGACGGTCTCGAGGGTGCAGTCGAACCGGGTCGCGGGCGAAACCAACCCTTCGTTGAGCGCGGCGGAAGCGGCCACGATCTTGAAGGTGGAGCCGGGCTCCATCATGTCGGCCACCGCCGTGTTGCGCTGCGCGTCGAGGCTGGCCTTGTTGTAGTCGTTGACGTTGAACGTAGGCCAGTTGCCGAGCGCAAGAAGGAAGCCGGTGCGCGGGTCGCTGACGATGATCGTGGCTTTAAGCGGGTGATATTTGTCGGCGATTTTTTGCAATTCCTCCTCGACCATGTGCTGCACCGCCGTGTCGATGGACAGCACCGTGCCGTAGCCATCGGACGGGGCGACGGTGCGCGAGCGAAACTGCGCGAGCTCATGGCGCAGGCCGTCGCGCTCGGACTCCAGCCAGCCATTCTCGCCGCGCAGATAAAAATCAAGGTAGCGCTCGAGGCCGGTGACGGGATCGCCTTCCTTGTTCACGTAGCCGATGACGTGGGCGGCCAACTGGTTCTGCGGATAAGCCCGCGAATAAACGCGGCTGCCGTAAACGCCCCGGACGTTCAACGCCTTGATCTGGTCATAAGTGGACTCGTCCACGGAGTCGCTGAGCTTGACCCAGTGGACCTCGTGTTCGTCACCTGAGGAAATAATTTGCTGGGCGTCCTCGTCATTTTCCGCGTGGGCATCCGCGGACAGGCGGGTTTTTTCCGAAAATTTTTGCTGCAGGTCGGCGAGCGGCTGGCCCAGCAGACCGGCCAGCGCGGGCCATTTCGCCTCGTCTTCCTTGGCCAGCGCGGACGGGTCGACGCCGAGGACGACAAGCGAGCGGCTGGTGGCGAGCAGGCTGCCGTGCGCGTCGAGGATGTCGCCGCGGCGCGCGTTCTGGACGATGATCTCGTCGCGCGCCTTTTCAATGTAGCTGAGGAATTTTGCGCGCTGCAGCACATGCAGCGAGACGAGCCGCGCGCCAATGCCGGCGAGACTGGCCAGGATGGCAGCGGCGACAAGGGCGATGCGGTAGTTCGATGCGAAACCTCTGGCAGGCTGTTGCACAACTCTGCTCGACATGGCCCTCACCGCCCCCCTCCGAGATTAAAAACGACGGGCGTGACCACCGATCCCTCATTGGCGGCATAAAGTTCGGCGTGATTTTTCGCCATGAGTCGCTGCTCGACGTCGTCGGGCACGCGCACGACCTGCGGCTCGCGCGGCGGCACGAGGCCGAGATGCCACTCGTCATTGCGGCGCACAAGCGCATCGGGCGACTTCTCAGCCGCAATGGCGGCGGTGGTCTCGTCGATGTGGCGGTTGATTTCCGCCAGCTTCGTCTCCATCTGCCGGTTGCGGTCGGCCGTGAGTGAAATCGCATGCCGCAGCCACACCGTGCTGAAACCCAGCGAGCCGCTGAAGCAAATCATCACCAGCGCGCCCACCAGCATCTGGTTAACAAAGGCATGGTTCGTGGATTTGTTCATCGTCGGGGCGGCTTAAAGTTTGCGCAGGGCGCGGAGCTTGGCGCTGCGGCTGCGGGGGTTGGCGGCGAGCTCGGCCTCGCCCGGCGTCACCGGGCGGCGCGTGAGCGGCTCGGCGAATTTCTCGCGGAACTGCTGCGGCGTGGCGTCGTCGGCGCTCTCGGGCTGGCCGCACTGGCGGCGGAAAAATTGCTTCACGATGCGGTCCTCGAGCGAATGAAAGCTGATGACGCAGAGCCCACCGCCGGGTGCGAGCTTGGCGAAGGCCACGGGCAGCGCGCGCTCGAGCGCGCCGAGCTCGTCGTTGACCGCGATGCGCAGGCCCTGGAAGGCGCGCGTGGCGGGATGGATTTTCATGGTGCGGCGGTCGCGCGCCGGAATGGCGTCGGAGATGAGGGCCGCGAGGCTCGCGGTGCGCTCGAGCGCGCCGGTGCCGCGGGCGGCGATCAGCGCGCGCACGACCCGGCGCCAGTGCGTTTCCTCGCCGTAATCGCGGATGGCGCGCACCAGCATGTCCTCGGTGGCGGTCTCGAGCCAGCGCGCGGCCGAAACGCCGGCGCGCGGGTCCATGCGCATGTCGGCCGGGGCATCGGTGCGAAAGGAAAAACCGCGTTCCGCGTCGTCGAATTGGAACGAAGACACGCCGAGATCGAAAAGAATGCCGTCGAAATTTGCCGTGGGGATTTTTGCGAGCCCGCCGAAGTCGAGGTCGAGCAGCGCGAAACGTCCCTCAAATTCAATGCGCAGCGGCTCGGCCCGGGCCGACGCGGCCGGGTCGCGGTCGAGCGCGAGGACATTTACCCCGGGCGCGGCGTCGAGCAGCGCGCGGGTGTGGCCGCCGCCGCCGAAGGTGCAATCCATATACCGGCCACCAGCCCGAGGCGCGAGGAATTCAAGTACCTCGTGCCGCAAAACGGGCTGATGGCCGGGTGAAGACATGGCCGGCGCGATGTAGTCAGTGTGCGCGCCGCGCATGCAAAGATTCCGGAGCAAAGAAGTTGGCGGTGCGGGAAAAAACACAACGCAGCGTGAGACTGTCTCGCACGCGCGGCATGACCGGGCCGAGTGAACGGACGGCGGAAGCATCGTCCGTGTCGATCCAGGCGGGAAAACCCTGACGTGACCCGAAAGCGGCTGCACCGAAGAGCGGTAGCCGCGAGTGAT
>DATMLS010000068.1:0-23457 GCA_035569995.1 Opitutaceae bacterium
CCACCCCGTGCAGTTCATGGCCGCGGTGCTCTCCAGCGAGCTCGGCAACGGCGAAAAGGCCGCCCATTTCATCGCCGAGTGCGAGGCGATGGGCGTGCAGGTGCTCGGCCCCGACGTGAACGAAAGCCGCGAAAATTTCACACCGGTGTTTCGGCGCCGGAACGGCGCCGGAGTTGAAAGCTCAAAGTTGAAAGTTGAAAGCAATGCCTCCAACGGTTCCGGTCTTTCAACTCTCAACCCTCAACTTTCAACTGCGAATGGGGGCGAAGCCGCCATTCGCTTCGGCCTGGCCGCCGTCAAAGGCGTGGGCGAGGCCGCCGCGCAAAAAATCATCGCCGAGCGCGACACCCACGGCCCGTTCCGCGACTTCACCGACCTCACCGCGCGCGTGGACGGCCGCGCCATCAACAAGCGCGTGCTTGAGCATCTCATCAAGACCGGCGCGTTCGATTTCAGCGGCGCGCCGCGCAAGCAGCTCTTCGATCACATCGACGAAGCCATCGCCGGGGCCGCCTCGGCCGCGCGCGACAAAGCCGCCGGCCAGCACAGCTTCCTCGATTCGCTCGCAGAGGAGCCGCCGAAAAATGGCGGCCACGCATCCGCACTGCCTCTCGCCTCTCGCCCCTCGCCTCTTGCCTCGGCCGCGAACGACTTTTCCTCCTACGACCGCCTCACCTTCGAAAAGGAATTGCTCGGCTTCTACATCTCCGGCCATCCGATGAACCAGTTCGCCGGCTTGGCCGACGCCCTGGACACCTGCGCCGAGGACCAGTTGCTGCAGCAGCCCGACCGCGCCGAATTCCGCATTTGCGGCATCGCCGGCAACATTACCAAAAAACTTTCCAAAAAGGACAACCGGCCCTGGGCCGCGTTCACCCTCGCCACCCGCCGCGCCACCGTGGCGCTCAACATGTTTGCCGACGCGTTCGAGGCCTACGGCTCGAGCCTTGCGGAAAACGCACCCGTGCTCGTAAAAGGCAACATCATCCAAGGCAACGACGGCCCGCGCCTCAACATCAAGGAATGCCAGCCGCTTGAACCCGCCGTCTCCGGTCTCGTGAAAAAAGTCACCTGGCTACTCCACCCCGCGCACCCTGAGTTGATCGATTTTCTCCGCCAGCTCCGCGCTGCCGTCAACACGGCGAGCGGCGACACGCGCCTCGAGCTCGCCTTCGTCTTCGACGGCCGCGTCGCGCCGATGGCCGACGCCTCGCCCGGCCTGACCTGGAAACTTACCTCGCAAAGTTTCCAGGATCTCCGCGCCCACCCCGCCGTCGCCGGCGTGCAGCTCGAGACGAAAAAACTCGAGCTCAAGCCCGACCGCCGCTGGGGGAAACGCTAGAGCGGTTTAAAAATTCATGTAGCCACGAAGGATCACAAAGAACACAGAGAACACTCTTTCTTTGAGTTCCATGTGATCTTTCGTGGCAAAAAATCCGGCTGGCTGCTTACCAAGCGTAAAGGCACACCTTAATTCCCATGTCCGAATCTTCCGCGCTCAACCACGCCGCCCGCATCGTCGCCCTCGCGTCGCGCGAGCAGCCCGCCGACGCCGTGCTGCGCGATTACCTTGTCGATCCCACGCGGACCCGGATGCCGCCCGCCGAAAAACGCGCCGTCGTGCGCGCGGTCTTCACCTATTTCCGCTGGCTCCAATGGCTCGAGCTGCGCGACTCGCTGCAAAAGCAATTTTCCCAGGCCCTCGCGCTGCAGCAACGCTTCGATGAGAACCCCCTCTCCATCAAAGCCGAGGCGCTGGCCGTGCGCGCCGTGCCGGCGTGGCTCCGCGACGAGATGGAACTGCCCGCCGATTTTCTCCGCCAGCTCCAGCGCGACCCCGTGGTCTGGCTGCGCGCCCGGCCGGGCACCGCGGAAAAACTCGCTGCTTCGCTCGGCGACTGCGCACCGCCTGCTTTCACTCAACTCTCTGCTCCAAACTCTCAGCTTTCCACCGTCCCGCTCACCGCCCTGCGTTACGCCGGCGAGAAGGATCTTTTCCGCACGCCGGAGTTCCAGGCCGGCGCGTTTGAAATCCAGGACCTCGCCTCCCAGTTCGTCGGCCACGCCTGCGCGCCGCAACCCGGCGAAACGTGGTGGGACGCCTGCGCCGGAGCCGGCGGCAAGACCCTGCACCTCGCCGACCTCATGCAAAACAAAGGTCTCGTCTGGGCCAGCGATCGCTCCGTGCGACGCCTCACCGCGCTCAAGCAGCGCACCGCCCGCGCGAAAATTTTCAATTACCGCACTGCGCCTTGGGACGGCTCGGCCCGCCTGCCCACCAAGGCAAAATTCGACGGCATCCTGATCGACGCGCCGTGCAGCGGCGTCGGCACCTGGCAGCGCAATCCCCACGCGCGCTGGACCACCACCACCACCGACGTGCGCGAACTCGCCGCGGTCCAGCTGCAGTTGCTCAACCATGCCGCGCCCTCGCTCAAGCCCGGCGGCCGATTGATTTATTCTGTGTGCACCCTCACGCGAAGTGAAACGACCGCTGTGTCCGAAGCCTTTGCCGCCGCGCATCCCGAACTCGAACCGCATCCACTTTTTGGCTCTGGTTCTGAAGCATCCAGCAGCCAGCTCGGCATCCTGCCCCACGAGACCAACGCCAACGGCATGTTCATCGCCGGGTGGAAAAGACGGCTTTAAACAAAGTCTCCAACAAAACTGAAATAAGGTGGAGCGCGACCTCCGGGCGCGCTCAGAGCGCGTCGGGACGCCGCGCTCCACCACTCTTTCTCCAGCGTGAAAAAAATCTCCAAGGAAACCGTCCAGGCTGATTTCAACGACCCGCTGGCGGTCGTTCACTACGCGCGGGCGGCGCATTTTCTCGGACTGTGGGAATCCGAACGCACGCTCATCGCGCGTTTTTTCCCCGACCAAACCGCCCCGCTGCTCGAAGCCGGCTGCGGCGCCGGCCGCGTCACCCTCGGCCTGTGGGATATGGGCTACCGCCATCTCGCCGCTTTCGATTTTGCCGAGGAACTGCTCGACCAGGCCCGCAGCCTCGCCACGGAACGCGAAGCGAGGAAAATCCGCTTTTTCCAGGCCGATGCAACAAATCTTACCAAAAACCAAATCCCCATTTTCAGTTTTCAACCCGGCGGCGGATTTGCCGGCGCATTATTTTTGTTCAACGGCCTCATGCAGATTCCCGCCCGGGAAAACCGCCGCGCGGCACTGCGTGAATTAGACGCCGTTTGCCAGCCCGGCGCACCGCTCCTCTTCACCACGCACGATCGCGACGACTCACCCGTCGAGCGCAAGTTGTGGCAGCAGGAAGCAGAACGCTGGGCGCGCGGCGAACAGGACGCGCGGTTGGTGGAATTCGGCGACCGCTACTTCGAAAACGAGGCCGGCCGCACCTTCATGCACCTGCCCGACCGGGCCGAAATCCTGGCCGACCTCGCCGCGACCGGCTGGCGTCACGAGTTCGACACCATGCGTCGCGAGATCGCGCGCGAGTCGCGCGCCGTGCAGGAGTTCTCCGACGAATGCCGCTTCTGGCTGGCCCGGCGGGGATAGCGGACGAGCCAAAAAGCAACAGGTATCAAGTAACAAGTAGCCAGCACACGTTGTGCAATTACTCCTGATACTTGAAACTTGGAACCTGAACCTTCTTCCACCACCATCACGATACGACCGCACTGTGGGCCCGCTCGAATGCGGCAGAGAGCTCGCTCAGCTTAAGCGGCTTGCTGATGTAGTCGTCCATGCCTGCGTGCAGGCAAAGTTCACGGTCGCCGAGCATGGCATTGGCGGTGAGCGCGATGATCCAGGGCCGGTCTTTGCGCTCGGGAAATTCCTTCATGATGTTTCTCGTGGCTTCGAGGCCGTCCATTTTGGGCATTTGCACATCCATCAGCACAATGTCGTAGCTCTGGCGGCGCACGGCTTCGAGCGCCTCGACACCATTGACCGCGACGTCGGTGAGATAGCCGAGGCGGGTGAGCATATAAAGCGCCACTCTCTGGTTAACGACGTTGTCCTCGGCGAGCAGGATGCGCTCGGAGCGTGTGGGTATGGCCGCCGCCGGCGCCGCCGCGGTGGGATCGGGCGCATGCGGCGACTTCGGCCTGTCTTCCTGCCAGGGGAAAATTTTACCGATCGCATCAAAAATCTGCGATGCCTTGGCCGGCTTGGTGAGACCGATGACAAAGAGGCCTTCCGGCAGGTCGTTGCGCAGACCGATCGGGGACAGGAGAATCATGGGCAGTTTTTCGCTACCGCCACGTTTTCGAACCTCGCGCCCAAACATCACTCCGTCCATGCCGGGCATCTGCATGTCGACAATGGCAACGTCGAAGGTTTCACCGGAATCGATCAACTGCAAGGCGGCCGGGCCCGAGCCCGCGGTGCGTGGGGCGAGACCCCAATTTTGGGCGAGCGTGGCGAGGATGCTGCAGTTCGTCGAGTTGTCGTCCACGATGAGCAGGCGCTTGCCGGTGAGATGGGTGCGGACTCCGCTGTGGCGGGGCATCGGCTTGTTCGAAGTGACTTCGACGTGAATGGTGAAATGGAACGTCGAGCCTTTGCCCTCCTCGCTTTCCACCCACATGCGACCGCCCATCAGTTCAGCGAGCCGCTGGCTGATGACGAGGCCGAGGCCGGTGCCGCCATATTTGCGCGTGGTCGAGGCATCCACCTGGCTGAACGATTGGAAAAGCCGTTCCATCGCCGCGGCCGGTATGCCAATGCCCGTGTCGCGGACCACGAAGTGCAGCTCCATCGCGGCCTGATAGACGGAAGAGGTGGAGAGGGAGAGCACGACTTCACCATGCTCGGTGAACTTGATGGCGTTGTTCAGCAGGTTGACCAGGATCTGGCGCAGGCGGTTGATATCTCCAAGCACCTCGCTGGGCACGTCGGCCGCGATTTCATAGAGTAAATCGAGACCCTTCTTCGCGGCGTTGGCCGAGACAAGATCGAGCGTCCCCTCCACGCATTCGCGCAGGTTAAAGACTTCTTTTTCAAGGTCGAGATGGCCAGCCTCGATCTTGGAAAAGTCCAGGATGTCGTTGAGGATGGCCAGCAGCGCATCGCCGCTGGAGCGGATCGTGTCGGCAAATTCGTGCTGCTCGGATGAGAGCGGCGATTCGAGCAGGATCGAGGTCATGCCAATGATGCCGTTCATGGGCGTGCGGATCTCGTGGCTCATCATCGCGAGAAACTCGCTTTTGGCGCGATTGGCAGACTCGGCGGCTTTCATGGCCTCGCGCAGCACATCCATCTGGCGTTTCTCCTCGGTGATGTCCACGATCGTCGCGACCTCATGGACATGGCCGGTGCGCGAATCGGGGAAACGCCGTAAGGTGAGCAAGGCCCAAATGATGTCGCCGTTCGGGTGCACATAACGTTTCTCCAGCGAGATTACATTAACCTCCCCCCGCACGAGCCGGGCGGTAAGTTCATCCTGCTTGGCCTGGTCTTCCGGATACGTCATTTTTCGATAGGCGTCCGGATCGCTATGAGCCGCTTCCTGCCCCACCCCGGTAATGCGCATGTGGGCCTGGTTGACCAGGCGGGTCTCGGGATGGCCGACGATAACCCAACTCAGGGCGACCGGCGCAGAGTCGAAAATAGCCTTCAGGCGCACATGTTCCAACTCGGCCTCCTCCTGCATTTTCCTGCGCTCGGTGATATCCACCAGCGTGGTGAGCTCCTGTTGGAGATTCGTGAGTGGATCAATGAATCCATGCATGGTGTACAAACCCCACACAACCCGCCCGTCGGCACGAAAGTAGCGTTTCTCCATTGAAAAGCTCTCGATCTCGCCACTATGGACTCTCGCTTCCTGGACGCGCTGCTTTTCCCAATCATCAGGATGGATGGCCTTGAGATAGTTTTGGAAATCGCGGGATTGCTCTTTCGTCACACCGGTGATGTCGGCATGGGCGGCATTTATGATCCGGGTGTGGTTCAGTTTCTTTCCATCTTTCACCTGCAGCCAGGTGATGCCCACCGGGACATGGTCGAAGATGAACCGGTACTGTTTCTCCTGGCTGATCAACTCTTCCTCCATGTGTTTGCGCACAGTGATGTCGATCCCAATAATAAGCTTATTGAGCAAGCGGCCGGTCGCGTCGCGGATGGCTTGAATCTCAAGGTCGATCCAATAGTAATGGCCGGTTTTGTCCTGGTTTAAGACTTCCTTCCGAAAAGCATGGCTGAGCCGCAGGGACTCGCGGATTTCTTCCCCCACCACTGGATCGCCTTGCGGGCCGATGATAAATTTAGCCGCCTCACCGCCCTGCGCCTCGGCTTGGGAATAACCGGTTATGCGGGTGAAACTTTCGTTGACCCACTCCACTTTGCCATCGATGTCCACGATGATGACCGCATTGTTGGTGCGCCTGACAATGTGCGCGAGCCTGAGGGCCTCGAACTCCGCCAGCTTCTGCGCCTGGCTTTTCCTGGTTGCCATCGACCAAAACCCCCAGCCACTGAGCAGGCTCACCATCAGGCCGCCGATCAGAATGCTATACTGAAACGCGTAGCTTCCGGCAGCGGAGAATGCCGGTGTCGCGATAAAACAAACGGTCCAGCCATCGGTGCCATGTCCCATGAGATCGACGTGCCTGAATCCAACCCACTTTCCCTCGTGAAGCCGCGGCTCCACGGATGGCACGAAGGTGGAGGCAACCAACGGTTGGTGCGAGGCGAGCACGAAGGTCTCGGGTGAAATCACATCACGGCCGTCATACATTTCATAATCGAGTTGTCCGCCCAACAACTTGCTCCAATCTTGGACAATATTATCGAGGCGGATCCGGGCTGAGACCCATCCTTGCAAGCGCTCATGACGCTCTTCCGGCGTGGCTGGCGTCACACCCGTCGAATAAATGGGCGAATACATCAGACATGCTGGCCGCTTGGTGTTTTCCAAGCGAAGAACGGTATGCTTCGAAAGCATCGGCCGGCCCGTGAGCATCGCTCGTTCGAGCGCCTCGCGTCGCACCTGATCCGTGGCCACATCCAAGCCGAGACCCGGCGGATAGTCAAAAGACCGAGCATAACGAATAATGTAAAGCTCCGGGCGGTCGCCACTGGTTTGCAGGGTAAAATGCGATCCGGACTCGGCTTTTGCGCCGGCGACAAACGCGAGCAATTGCTCGCGTGGTACCCGTTGAATAAAGGTGAAGCCAGCCACGTATTGCTGCACCAGCGGCAAAACGCCAGAGGCAAAGGAATCCCATTCACTCAAATCGAGCACTTCGTTCGCATCAATCAACGCCTGCTCGCTGCGCAAGATTACTTCAAGTTCAAGCAGACGCTCTTTCAAATTTCCCATGGGACGGTCGGTCATTCGCGTGAACCGCTCGATATCGGCTTTGCGCGCCTGCTTTCGCGCAAACCACCACCCCGCGACCGAAAGCGCCACCCCACCAGCGACAATCGCCAGTGACAGGAAAAGGATGATGCGTTTTGAAAACGCGACCCTAGGCTGGATGTTCATGGGTGTAGTGCCCTATTAATATTAAGATACGCAGGACACGAGCCAGTAGTGACGTAAGAATTACAGCAGGCCAAAATAAATGCATCCAAACGGGGTGATCACCCTATCTCAAACGCCAATCAACTTATACAACCGCCCTTTTACTATGCGGGTGGCTGGCGGTGAAAAAAATTCGCGCCCGCAGCCCGCGAATTTCACCTGAAATGCCTGGGCGCGAATACACGCGAATCATTCTTTTAACCACTTATGCGCACTTATGAGCACTGATAGGTTGAAAAACCCTGCTGGCCGTCGTTGCGCAAGCAGCATGATTTTTCAATCAGCCATTCGCCTCCATTCTCAGTTAAAATAATAAGCGCCTATAAGTGTTCATCAGTGGTTAAGCCCGAACCGTATCACTGAGACGGAGTTTTCTCGATCATCACCACGCGTGTTCCGTCCGGGTCGATGCAACTGGCCTCGTGTTTGTCATCGGACATCGCCGGTGAAACAAACCCGCCCGTTTGTGCCCGCTGAGCCAGGATTTCCGCCGCCTTGGCCGCATCGGGCACTTCGAGGTAGAATTGCGCAACGGCGCGCGCCGGATCAGCACCCGGTTTCTTTTCGTAGGGCCGCAGGTCGAGATAATCGGTTCCATCCGGCACCTGCAGGTGGACAGAATGCGGCGTGCCCATGCTGCTGTCCCGCCAGACTTCCTTGAACCCGAGAATGTCGCGGTAGAAATGCAACGACGCCTCCAAATTTGAAACCGCCATCGAGGCGGTTAACAAATGGTTGGAGATGCGGGTGGCCGCCAGGTTCTTCCCTTGGTGTTTCAGCAGCTGGCCCTCCGGCTCAAATTGCGTGATTTCAAGGGTGTGGCCGTCGGGATCCTTCACGCTTAAGATCATGTCGCCGATATGGCCCCGCACGGCGGGACCGGTTTTAACCCCGTGGGTGGCGAGGCAATCGTGCACCGCTATAATATTGTCGGTCTCAAGACCGAGATGATCGAGATTATCCCCATTGGGCAGAATTTTCGCGGCGGCCGGGAAAAGCAGGATCACCTGGCGTTCGTTCACCTTGATCACGACCATCTGCAAGTCGCCGTTCGCACGGTGCAGGTCGTACGGTTCATCGAACCCCAGATAGTTTTTGTAGAAGGCCCGCGATTTCCCGATGTCGCGCACCCAGAAACCAACGTGGTAGAGAGCGGGAAGGTGGAAGTTCCGGCTGGCGCCGTCCGCCGGAAGCCGGATGGCGGCAAGGCCGAAGGCCAGCACGATAAGCCCGAAACGTTTGAAAGAAACATTCATGATTTTTTTCAGGGCTCAATCTTTGAGCAAAAGAATCTGCCGGGTTCGAAGCTAATGAGAATTACATCATGATGCGACGAAGCAAAAGTTTCTTTTTTCAAATCGATTGAACTGATGCTATTAATAGCTGATCATAACGCCCACCCCGTGAAAAAACTTTGCTTCATTCCTGCCCTGCTGTTCATCGCCATTGTCACGCGAGCAGAGGTTCCAGAAACCACGGGGGTGTTTCCCCTCTCCGCCCAGGAACTCGCGACCGCCCGTGACCGGCTCGCGCCCGCCCTGGCTGAACTGCGTGCCGAGGCCGACCGGACGCTCCAGCTCAGGCCCATGTCGGTGATGGACAAGCTCCGCACGACACCCAGCGGCGACAAACACGACTACATCAGCCTCGCGCCCTATTGGTGGCCCGATCCCAAAAATCCGAAAGGGCCCTATATCCGCCACGATGGCCTGCGAAACCCGGAAGCCGAGGATGAGAAGTTCTCCGACCATGCGGCTTGGGCCAAAGTATCCACGGCGATCAGGACGCTCGGTCTCGCCTATTATTTCACGGGCAACGAAGCCTACGCCGAGCATGCGGCCAGACTGGCGCGAACCTGGTTCCTCGACCCGGCCACGCGCATGAACCCCAATCTAAATTTCGGCCAGTATGTCACGGGCGTGAACGAGGGTCGCGAGGAAGGCATCATTGAGTTCCTTTCGCTCATCCCGGCCTGTGATTCGCTCACCCTCATCGGCACCTCGCCGGCCTGGACGCAAAAAGATGCCGAGGCGTTCCACGCCTGGCTCGGCGCCTACTTTACCTGGCTGACGGAAAGTCCCACCGGCCGGGCCGAAGCCGCCGCGCTCAACAACCACGGCACATGCGACGACGTGCAAATCGCGTATATCGCCCTCCTGCTGGGCAAAACGGACTACGCCAAAAAACTGCTGGTTGATGACTTGCAGAAACGCCTCGCCCGGCAGGTCGAACCCGATGGCCGCCAGCCGCTGGAACTCGCGCGCACCAAGTCGCTCAACTACAGCCTTAAAAACCTGGAAGGACTTTTCGCCCTGGCCGGTCTCGGCGATCGCGTGGGCATTGACTGGTGGCACTATGCCACGCCCGACGGACGGAGCCTCCGCGTCGCGCTGCGCTACCTCGCGCCCTATGCGGATCCAGCCAAACCCTGGATCCAAAGTGATGTGATCGCGGGCGACCGCACGCGGCTTTTCGCCCTGTTGGCGCAGGCGCTGCACCACGGCGAAGATCCCCTCTTCCGTGAAATGATGCACTTTTCCCCGGCCGACGCGCGCTGGCATTTGCTCTGGCCGTAGTCGGTGGGGGAAGTAGCAAGTATCAGGTTTTCAAGTATCAGGATTAAGAGTCAGGATTCGGGAGTGGTCGGCTATCTTGTAACTTGGTACCTGGCACTTGAAACTTGGCTTTTCGGCGACTTATTTTCCAGCCAGCAGAGGCACGCTCTTCGGCGCAATGGCAGATGTCGCGGGAGACTTTGCGGGAGGTGAACCCGCCTGCCCTGAGCCCGTCGAAGGGGTCGGGCGTTTCGTCCACCGGTCGAAATAAACATAAACGACCGGGGTAAGATAGAGCGTGAGGAGTTGGGAGACGATCAGGCCGCCGACGACCGCAAGGCCGAGCGGCCGGCGTGAAGTGGAGCCAGCGCCGAGGCCGAATGCAATGGGCATCGCGCTGGCCATGGCGGCCAGCGTGGTCATCATGATCGGCCGGAAGCGCACCACACAGGCCTCGTAGATGGCCTTTTCCGGATCGTCCACGCCGTGCTCGCGTTCCGCAGCGAGGGCAAAGTCGATCATCATGATGGCGTTCTTCTTCACGATGCCGATGAGCAGGATAATGCCGACGTAGCCCATGATATTGAGTTCCTGCCGGAAGGCCCAAAGCGTAAAGAGCGCGCCGAAGCTGGCCGCAGGCAGGCCGGAGAGAATCGTCAGCGGATGGGCGAAATGCTCGTAAAGAATGCCGAGGACGATGTAGATGACGACCAGGGAAAGAATGATGAGCATGAGAAGGCCCTGCGTGGACGAGGAATAAGCCTGCGCGGAACCGACAAAATCGCCGTTGATCGTGGCCGGAAGGGTTTTTCGGGCGAGTTTGGTGATGGCCGTCGCCGCATCGCTCAGCGACGCGCCGGGCTTCAAGTTGTACGACAGCGTAACCGAGGTGAGCTGGCCAAAGTGGTTGACCGCCAGCGGGCCGATGTCGCGCCGGAGCGCGGCCACCGTGTCAAGCGGGATGAGCTTGCCGTTGCTCGAGCGGATATAGATGAGCGAGAGCGACCGCGGGTCGGCCTGGAACTCGGGCGCGAGTTCCATGATGACGTAATACTGGTTGGTCGGCGTGTAGATGGTGGAGACTTGGCGCGTGCCGTAGGCATCGTAGAGGGCATTCTCGATTTGCTCGGGCGTGATGCCGAGGGCCGCGGCGCGATCGCGCTGGATATCCACGCGCATTTGCGGGCTGGAGAGCTGCAAGTCGGTATTGACGTCGACGAGTTGCGGAAGCGCGCGAAAGCCAGCCTCCATCTTCTGGCTGACCTGGTAGAGTTCGTCCAGATCCGTGCCATAAAGGGAATATTGATAAAGCGATTTGGTGGACTGGCCGCCGATGCGAATCAAGGGCGGCTGTTGCGGATAGGAGCGCAACCCGGGAATCACGGAAAGCTGCTGGCGAAGCTGATTGACGACAACGGAGGCCGGTGGCCGCTGGTTGAGGGGCTTGAGGCGAAGGATGAGCCGGCCGTTGTTGATGCCTGAGTTACTGCTGCCACCGCTGCCGAGGGCGGACATGAAAGCTTCGACCGCGGGATTTTTTGCCACGATGGCGGCGGCAGCCTGCTGATGCTGCACCATTTCATCGAAGGAGACATTTTGCGCGGCCTCCGTGTAAATAAAAATTTGCCCGATGTCGTCGGTGGGAATGAATCCCCGGGGCAGCAACCAGCCAAAAACGCCGGTGAGCGCGACCGCGAGCAGGGCCGCCCAGACGGTGGCGGCGCGATGGCGCAGGCAGATTTTCAGCGTCCGTTCATAGAGCTCACGCATGTCGTCGAAGACACGCTCGGTCACCGCATAGAACCGGCCGTGCGCCGTATGCGCGCCGGCTGTGGTGGCGCGCAAAAAGCGGCTGCACAACATGGGCGTGAGCGTGAGCGAAACGAGGCCGGAGACGAGGATGGCGCCCGTGATGGTGACCGCGAACTCGTGCAAAAGCCGGCCGAGGATGCCACCCATGAACAAAATGGGAATGAACACCGCCACCAGCGAGATGGTCATAGACAGGATGGTGAACCCGATTTCTCCCGAACCCTTGAGCGCCGCTTCGCGCACACCCATGCCCTGCTCAATGTGGCGGACGATGTTTTCGAGCATGACGATGGCGTCGTCCACCACGAAGCCGACCGAGAGCGTGAGCGCGAGCAACGAAAAATTATCGAGCGTGTAACCGCAAAAATACATCAGCACAAACGTGCCGAGCACGGCCAGGGGAATGGCGATGGCCGGGATGACCGTCGCGGCGAGCGTGCGCAGGAAAAGAAAAATGACGAGGATCACGAGCACGATGGCCAGGACGAGCGTGAACTGCACGTCGTTGACCGACTGGTGCACGGCAACGGACCGGTCGAGGAGGACGTCCAACTTGACCGATCCGGGCAGATTGGCCTGGAAGGCGGGCAGGAGCTTGTTGATGCGATCGACGACCTCGACCGTATTGGTGCCGGGCTGCTTCTGGATGCCGAGCACGATCGAGCGGTCACCGTTGAACCAGTTGGCCACGCGCGTGTCCTGCACGCTGTCGATCACATGGGCGACTTCCCGCAGGCGCACTGGCGCGCCGTTGCGATAAGCCACGACAACGTTGCCGAACTCGGCCGCGGTCGCAAGCTGGCCGTTGGCCACGACGGTGAGCGCCTCGTGCGCCCCGCTGAGCAGGCCGGTGGGCAGATCGACGTTCTGCGAAGCCAGCGCCGTGGCCACATCCTCGAGCTCGATGCCGCGGGTCGCGAGCGCGCGTGGATCGACCTCGGCGCGGAGGGCATATTTTTGTGAGCCGTAAATCTGCACCTCCGAGACGCCATCGACCGTGGAGATGCGCTCGGCCAGGTTGCTCTCGGCGTATTCATCCACGGTCGAAAGCGGAAGCGTGGACGAGCTGAGCGCGAGAAAAAGGATGGGCTGGTCGGCGGGGTTGGTTTTGCGAAAAGTAGGCGGCGCGGGCATCTGCTGCGGCAACTGGCGCTGCACGGCGGCGATGGCGGCCTGCACGTCCTGCGCGGCGGCGTCGATATTGCGGTCGAGCGTGAACTGCAGCGTGATCTGCGTGCTGCCGAGCACGCTGTTGGATGTCATCGAATCGACGCCGGAGATGGTGGAGAATTGTTTCTCGAGCGGCGTGGCCACGGCGGAAGCCATGGTTTCCGGCGTGGCGCCGGGCAGGTTGGCGCTGACCACAATGGTCGGAAAGTCGACATTGGGCAGATCGCTGACGGGCAGGAGGCGATACGCCATGAGGCCGAAGATGCACAACGCCGCGCTGAGCAGCGTGGTCATAACCGGACGGCGGATACAAAGTTCGGGAAGATTCATGGCGTCAGGAAAAGTCTACCGTTATCGGTTCACGGTTCGCCGTTTTGCATTTGCGCAAGGCGCCGCGATTGCCACGAACCAGTTTCCGGCCTGCGCGAGCGCCGGACCGTGAACCGTGAACCGTAAACCGTGAACCCTTCATGGTGCCGCGGCGGTGGACACACCCAGTGGGCGCACTTCGACCTTCGTGCCGGACGCGAGGCGAAGCTGCCCGTCGGTGACGACCGTTTCTCCCGCTTTAAGTCCGCTGGCGATCACCGTGATATCTCCATCCACGCGATCGACTTTGACGTTGCGAAGTTCCACGGTCTGGTCGGTTTTGACGACAAAAACCTGGGTGCCATTCTGGCCATTTTGGACGGCGGGTGAAGGCACCACGATGACATCCTCATCCGCGCCAAGTGCGGTCTCAACATTCACCAGTTCGCCGGGCCAAAGCTCGTGGGCCGTGTTGGCAAAAGAGGCTTTCAACAAAACCGTGCCGGTCGTGGAATCGACACTGTTGTCGATGAACTCGAGCGTGCCATCGGCTTTTCTCGCCGCGGCGTCGGTGCCAACCGCAGTGGCGGTGAGTTTTTCTCCGGCGTTGAGCGCAAGGCGGACGCGGTCGAGATAGGTTTCGGGCAGGGAATAGGCGACAGAGATGGGCGCGAGTTGGTTGACGGTAAGCAACACCGTGCTGGCGTCATTGGCTTTGACGAGCGCGCCTTCGTGCAGCTGAAGCTGGCCGGTGCGGCCATCAATCGGCGCGACAATCGAAGCGTAGCTGAGCTGGAGTTCGGCGTTGGCCAGGGCGGCCTCCTTGGCTTGCGCAGTGGCCTTGGCAATTTCCGCCGCGGTGACAAACTGCATGTAGGTGTCCTTCGCGACGAGGGATTGCTCGTCGAGCGGTTTGTAACGTTCGACGTCGGCATCGGCATGCCTGGCTTGGGCGCGGGCCGTGACGAGGTCAGCCTCGGCCATGTGGACGTTGTTTTCAAACGGGCGCTGGTCGAGCGTGACAAGCAGGTCTCCGGCTTTTACCTCGTCGCCTTCCTTGAAATGAATCTCCGCAATGACGCCATCGACCTGCGATTTCACCGCAACAGTGCGGAGGCTTTGCACGGTGCCGATGCTGATGAGCTTGATGGGCACGGACTGTTTTTTAACCAGGGCCGTCATCACCGGCACCGACGGCGCAGCCGACTTGCCGGCATCGCCGCTACAGGCGGAAATAAGCAGAGCAATCAGGGGTATTAGGACAACGGCAATGCCGCGGTACAAAAATTTCATGGGAATGGTGATGGATAGATTGCACCGGGAGATTTTGCAACCCATGTTGTCTGACGCAGACAGTCAGGCAACGTTGCAGATAACCACCCTGAGCAGCAGCGGCTCCCGCGGGTAGCTGCGCCATCCCCGGGACGAGCCCGCCAAGGTCTTTCAAAACCATTTCAAGAACCGGTGTCGCGCCCTACCACACAATCCATCAGAGTCAAAACCTCACGTGGCCATGCCGGTTTTCTTCACTTCGTCGGTATGGCGCACATCCTTGGCGCGGACGAGATAGATGACTTCCTCGGCGATGTTGGTCGCGTGGTCGGCAATGCGCTCGATGGATTTTGAGATAAACATGATCTCGAGGGCGCGGCTGATGGTGCCGGGATTTTCGATCATGAAACTGGTGAGCTCGCGATAAAGCTGGCGGTTGATTTCATCGACCTCGGCATCGCGTTTGCAGATGGCCAGGGCCTTGTCCGCGTCGCCCGTGAGAAAACAGTCGAGCGCGCCGCGGAGCATGTCGGTCGCGATGTTGGCCATGCGCGGAATGTCAATGTACGGCTTGAGCGGCGGTTCGGCGCTGAGGCGGATCGCCCGCTTGGCGATATTGGAAGCCTCGTCGCCCACGCGCTCGAGGTCGTGGGAGGCTTTCATGCCGACAATCACCAGGCGGAGCTGGGTCGCGACCGGCGCCCGCAGGTTCATGTAACGAATGGCTTCATTGTCGATCTCGACTTCGAGGCGGTCGATCTCGTCATCCGCCGCGATCACCTGGTCGGCCTGCGAAGGGTTGCCCTCCACCAGGGCCTTGATGGCATCGCGCACCTGGCGGATGGCGGTTTCGCCCATGCGAAGCAGCTGGCTGCGGAGGGATTCGAGTTCGGCGTCGAAGAAACGTTGCATGAAAAAAATGAGTTTGGAGCAAAAAAACGGCTCAACCGAAACGGCCCGAGACATAGGCCTCGGTCTGCGGATTGGCGGGGTTCATGAAGATGGTCCGGGTCTCGTCGTATTCAATCAATTTTCCCATGTAGAAAAACGCGGTTTTGTCCGAGCACCGCGCGGCCTGCTGCATGTTGTGGGTGACGATGACGACCGTGTAGTTCACCTTTAAACTGTGGATGAGTTCCTCGACCTTGGCGGTGGCGATGGGGTCGAGCGCGGAACAAGGCTCATCCATCAAGAGGATTTCCGGTTTCACGGCGAGCGCGCGGGCGATGCAGAGGCGCTGTTGCTGGCCGCCGGAGAGACTGAGGCCAGGGCGTCCGAGCGTGTCCTTCACCTCATCCCACAACGCCGCCATGCGCAGCGACTCCTCCAGACGCTGGCGGAGAAAACTTTTTTGGGTCAGTCCGTTCAGGCGCAGGCCGACCAGGACATTTTCCGCGATCGACATGGTGGGAAACGGATTTGATTTCTGGAACACCATGCCGACCCGCCGGCGCACAACCGTGGGCTCGACGCTCGAGCCATAAACATCCTCCCCGAACAGCCGCACGTCACCCGCGATGCGCGTGCCGGGCGTCAGCTCATGCATGCGGTTGAGCGCGCGGATGAAAGTCGATTTGCCGCAGCCGCTCGGACCGATGATGGCGGTGACTTTTTTCGCCGGGATGCGGATGGTGATATCATGCAAGGCCTGCCGCGCACCATACCACAGGGAAAAATTCTTCACCTCAAAGGCGATGGTTTCCCCCGCCATGGCGGGAGCATGGGCCGGCGCGCCACCAGCCGGCACGGCTTGCGGAACAAGAACTCTGGCAGGGACGACGTCAGCCATGGAAGAAGGGCGTTCAGTTGGATTTGTTGTGACCACGGGAAATTACCCTAACGATGATGTTAAGAGTGAGGATCATCCCCATCAAGACAAGCGCGCCAGCCCAAGCCTGGCGATGCCAGTCGTCGTAAGGAGAAATGGCGTAATTGTAGATCTGCAACGGCAAGGCGGCAATGGGTTCTGAAAGATTATGGTTCCAGAAGTTATTGCCGAGCGCGGTAAAAAGCAGCGGGGCCGTCTCACCGGCGATGCGGGCGGTCGCAATGAGAATGCCGGTGATGATGCCCTTGAGGGCGGTCTTGATGACAATGACGGTGATAATTTTCCACCGCGCGATGCCAAGCGCCAGACCGGCCTCGCGGTAACTTTGCGGGACGAGGACGAGCACCTCCTCGGTGGTGCGCATGATGAGCGGGATCATCATAAACCCCAGCGCCGCGCCGCCGGCATAGGCGGAAAAGGTCTTGAATGGCACGACCAGCAAGGCCCACACCACCACACCCCAGACAATCGAAGGAATACCGTTGAGCACGTCGGCGGCGAAACGAATCCAATAGTTGGCGCGATCGGAGCCGTATTCGGCGAGATACACGCCACCCATGACGCCGATGGGCACACCGACCACGGCCGCCATGCCGAGCAACATGAGCGTGCCGACGATGGCGTTGGCCATGCCGCCGCCGAGTTCGCCCGTTGGCTTTGGCAGTTGGGTGAAAAAATTCCAGTCCAGGGCCGACGCCCCTTTGCTGACCAGGAAATACAGCACCAAAAACAACGGCGAGATCACGGCCACCGCGCACACCCCCAGGAGCACGCTCATGCCG
Organism: Opitutaceae bacterium; assembly: GCA_035569995.1. Taxonomy (GTDB): domain Bacteria; phylum Verrucomicrobiota; class Verrucomicrobiia; order Opitutales; family Opitutaceae; genus DASRHD01. The sequence continues at coordinate 17,224 of DATMLS010000068.1, forward strand.
CGGCTCTTCCATCGGCGCCATGTTTGGTGGGCGCGACTGGGTTCAAATGTGTCGGTGGCAGCAGTCATGATGGCTTTATTTGATTTTTCCCATGCCCTGGCCGGTCAGTGTGCGTAGCATGAGCTGGGCCGCGGCATTGACCAAAAACGTGACCACCAGCAGGACGAGACCGAGTTCGAAGAGCGAACTGATATAGAGATCGGAATTAGCCTCGGTAAATTCGTTGGCGATGACACTCGCCAGCGTATAGCCCGGCGCAAACAGCGACGCACTGACTTCGGGCCGGTTGCCGATGACCATCGTCACCGCCATGGTCTCGCCCAGAGCCCGGCCCAAGCCGAGCACCGCCGCGCCAAAAATTCCGCGGCCGGCATAGCTGAGCACAGCGATACGGATGACCTCCCAATGCGTGGCCCCCAGGGCATACGCCGCCTCGCGTTGCAGGTTGGGTACCGAGCGAAGGATTTCGCGGGAAACCGAGGTGATAATGGGCAGGATCATGATCGCCACGACGATGCCCCCCGCGAGCATGCTGACCCCATAGATGGGTCCCTTGAAAAATGGCAGATAACCGAGCCAGGAATGGGAGATCCACTGGAAGAGATGATCCCGCAGCCACGGAACCAGCATGAAGATGCCCCACAGGCCAAAAATCACGCTGGGCACGGCGGCGAGCATTTCAATCAGCGTAACGATGGGCTGGCGCAATCTCAGCGGCGCCATTTCCGTGAGAAAAAGCGCCGTGGCCACTCCCAGGGGCACGGCGATCACGATCGCAAGGAGCGACGACAACAGCGTGCCGTAAATGAATGGCCACGCGCCATATTCATCGGTCACCGGATCCCATTTTGAACTCGTCAGGAATCCAGGGCCAAACGCGGTCATCGCGAGATGGGCACCACGGCTGAGCTGCCAGCCAACGAGCCCAATCAGGATGAGAATCATGCAGGCTGCGCCAATCGCGAGCCAGCGAAACGAACGATCCGGCCAGTGCGAGGTGGCCGTGATCAACGGTGTAGCTTCAGGCAGGATGGCGGACTGGCTCATGACGGAAAAACGGAGGGTGCATTATCACACCCTCCGTTTGGTTGATTTAGAAGAAACTTTAAGCCCAAATTAATATTTGATTTCACCCACGCGCTCGAGGACGCGTGCTTTCACATTATCGGGCAACGGCGCATAGTCGAGATCAGCGGCCATTTTTTCGCCGTCGCTGTAGGCCCACTTGAGAAACTCGACCAGTTTCTGGCCTTTGACCGGGTCTTTTTGCTGCTGATAAACGAGCAGCCAGGTCGTGCCCGCAATCGGGTAGGCGTCGGCGCCGGGAGCGTTGACCATGGAGAAACGAAAATCATCCGGGATCGTGGCCGTCGCCAGGGCCGCCACCACCGACTCGATCGTCGGGGTGATGTAATTGCCGGAGGAATTCTTCAGGTCGGCATACGGCAGCTTGTTTTGTTTCGCGTAGGCGAGTTCGACATAACCAATGGCGCCAGGCGATTCCTTGAGTTGACCGGCAACGCCGGCATTGCCCTTGCCACCCAAACCAGCCGGCCAGCTGACCGCGGTGCCCTTGCCGACCTTCGATTTCCAATCCGCGCTCACGCTGGAGAGGTAATCGGTGAAGATATAGCTGGTGCCACTGCCGTCAGAACGGTGCACGACAACGATGCCAATGTCGGGCAGGCTCACGCCGGGATTCTGCCCCGCGATGGCGGGATCGCGCCAATTGGTGATCTTGCCCAGGAAGATGTTGGCCAGCGTTTCCCCGTCGAGTTTGATTTTCGGGCTGTCGGGAATGTTATAGCTGATGACCACCGCGCCGGCCACGGTCGGGATGTGCCAGAGAGCGCGGGGCGCCTTGGCGAGATTTGCATCCGACATCGGGCCGTCGGAAGCGCCGAAATCGACCGTCTCGGCCAGGATTTGTTTCTGGCCGCCGCCTGAACCGATGCCTTGGTAGTTAAACGTCACCGAAGTATCGACTTTGGAATATTCGGAGAACCATTTGGTATAGATGGGCTGAGGGAAAGTGGCGCCGGCGCCATTGATCAGCGTCTGGGCGGAAGCACTGACGACGGCAACAAGGCCGGTCAGCACGAGGGCGAGAATTTTTTTCGTGTGTAACATGATTGGAACGTTTGGTTAATGGCTGGGTTGAAAACCAAACCGCCGACGCTTGAGGGCGTCGGCGGTGGGTTAGATTTGATTAAGTTAGAAGTTCAGCTGCATTTGGGAACGGAAGCCATCGGTCTTGGCCTTGGCCGTGGCACCGGCGGTCGTGTCCACCGATTGGGCAATAATATAGCCGGCCTGGAACTTCACATCGTTGCCTTTGATGTACCAGCTGCCGCCCAGGTACAATTCCTGCATTTTGTTCATCGTGGCGCCGCTGGGGGCGTATTTGATGCCATCGGACAGATTGATGCCGCGGCCGTCGGAATTGACGTAACTGTAGCGCGCAACGCCTTCAAATGCCTTGGTGATCATGTAAGAAGGCTGAACCCAGTAGCCGTGCGGCTTGGCGCCATGGATGGCCGTGGCTCCCAGCGGATTTTTGGCAGCGAGGAATTCACCCGCGAGGTTGAAACTGCCGAGCGTCAAGTCGCCAAAAGCTCCGTAAACCTGCAGGTTCTGGCCGGTGCCGATCAACGCTGCCGTGCCACCTTGATCAGGTAGATAGCCACCTTCGATGCCGCCTTTGACACTGCCGTTGCTCCATTTGCCGCTGTAGCCGCCGTTGGCCCAATAAGCTAAGTTATTGTTCGTAGAGCCGCCGACGTTGTTGACGCCGGGTGTGGCATTGGTCGTGGAATTGCCCGTGCTGAATTCATCGCGCTCCGGATTGGTGATCGCGAGGTTGTAGAAAAGGCCTGAATCTTGCGTGCCACCAACATAAAGGCCGGTGTGATAGCTGCCGGCGCCGAGGCGGCGACCGTTGTTGCTTTCAACAAAGTAACGCGTGGCGGGCGAACGCTCGATCGCCTTGAGCGCGCCGCTCGAAGTGGTTTCTTCATAACCGAACGGAACCTTGCGCAGGCCGGCGTCGATCGCGAGCGCATCGCTTTGCTTCCACTCGATATAGGCTGCGTCAAAGGACAGGTTGGCGAAATCGTAATTAAAAACACCGGTGAAACCATCGCCGAGCTCAGCCTTGGCCCCGATATACATGCGACGAATCGCGAAATGCTCCGTCGCCGGCGGATGGGCGCTGGGTGCGGCATTATTGACCGTGGTGCCGATGTCGGCGAACTGGACTTGGAAACGGCCGGAGAACGTTAGCTTCTGCAGATATTTGCTCGCGCCGGTCACGACGGGCGTTGCGGTTTTGCCCGAAGCGACTTCAGCCCCGATTTGCGTGGCCTCATCCTGGGTGAGGATGCCTTTTTTCACGAGGGCATCGAGCAGTGCTTTGTTATCTTGGGCCAGCGCCACGCTGGCGGTGAGGATCACGCTGCCGAGCAACGCGAGCCATTTTGTAGTACAACGATTTAACATGGTATTTGGATTTGGTTGGTTTGTCTGGGCAAAGCCCTCCACGAAGGCTGGACTTTGCCTAGGGTCTTTATCCCGCATGATTGTTACGAAATGATGACGGTTGGGTTACAGTCTCGAAAAGATGCCGTAACCGTGTTGCCAACTCGTAGCAGTAACCCGCTTACCCCCACCCGCTTTGCGACGGCTCAGACTTCGGGCTCAGCCGCCGTCAGCTGGATCAAACTCTGCAGCGAGCTGAAATGCTGGCTCAGGTCGAAGTCGCCGCCGAGTCCGCCCACGAGCTTGTCGAACAAATCCTTTTTCGCCGCCTTCAGCGCCTGGATGCGTTCCTCGATCGTGCCCGCCGTGACCATGCGGTAAACGAACACCGTGTTGGTCTGGCCGATGCGGTGCACGCGATCCACCGCCTGCGCCTCGACGGCGGGATTCCACCACGGATCGAGCAAAAAGACATAGTCGGCCGCATGCAGGGTGATCCCGGTGCCGGCGGCCTTGAGCGACACCAGCATGACGGCCGCCCCCGTCGCGCCTTGAAAGGCCTGCACGGGTTTTTGCCGGTCCAGCGTCATGCCAGTCAGTTCGTAGCGCGGCAGGTCGGGAAACTGCGCCGCCAGGGCCTCGCGCACGCGGTCCAGCAGCATCACGAACTGGGAAAAGATCACGACCTTGTGCCCGCTGCCCACGATCTCGGCCAGTTTTTCGATGAGGAGGTTGAGCTTGCCGCTGTCGCTCAGCGGCGCCTTCAGCCACGGCAGCAAATCCGGGTCGCAGCAGACCTGGCGCAGCCGCGTGAGCAGGGCGAGAAAACCAAAGCTTTTTTCGCGCATGGCTGCGCTCACATCATCACCCAGCCGCTGCACGCCTTCGCCGCAGATGCGCGCATACTCCGTCCGCTGCACATCGGTCATCGGGCACAGCAGGTCCATCTCGACCTTGGGCGGCAGCTCCTGCGCGACCTCGTTTTTCGTACGCCGCAGGATAAACGGCGCGAGCTGCGCGCGCAGCCGTTCCAGCGTGCCCGCGCGATCCGTGTTCAACGACGCCTCGAAACTCGTGCGCGATCCCAACAGGCCCGGCAGCAGATAGCGGAAAATCGACCACAAATCGAGCTGCCGGTTTTCCAGCGGCGTGCCGGTGAGCACCAGGCGGTGTCGCGCCCGGATGGCAAAGCAGGCCTGCGTGACCTTGGCGTCGGGGTTCTTGATGAACTGGCCCTCGTCGAGGATCGAGTAACCGAACTCCACCCCTTCGAGCAGATGCTTGTGCTTGCGGAGCTGCGTGTAGCTCGCGAGCCAGACGACATCGCCCTTGCGCGAGGTGAAGTCGTGCCCGGTCTTGAGCACGTCCACCACCATCTGGGGGAAAAATTTTGCGCATTCTTCGCGCCAGACCGGCACCACGCTGGCCGGGCACACGACGAGGATGGGCTTGCCCGGCACCGGCCGCACCGCCAGCAGCGACGCGACCTGCAGGGTTTTGCCGAGGCCCATTTCATCCGCGAGCAACCCGTGGCAGCCGACTTCGCACAAATGGTGCATCCACTCCACGCCGCGCCGCTGGTAGGGCCGCAAAATCTCCGGCAACGCCTGCGGCGTGATCGACGGCGACAACACGCCCTGCCGCCACGTCTCCATGTCCGTCGAGAGGGTGAGCTTCAGCCGCGTGTCGTTGAAAAGTGAAAAAATCAGGTACGGCGACAACGCGCCGTCGAGATGCGTCTCCTCGGCGTTGCGCCGCCAGGCGCTGAGCGATTCCCATTTTTCGGATGCGAGCGAGATGATGCCCAGGCTGGGCAGGATCACCGGCGCGCCCCCGCGCTTGGTCATCGCCGCAACTTCGTCATCGGTCAGCATCCGTTCGCCCGCGCGGAAAATCCACCGCAGGTTCAGTTTTGCGCCGTGGCCGTTGCGACCGGCCTTGCGCTCGGCCACGGCCTCGATTTCCACCGCGCGCGTACCCTTGAGCAGGTTTGCCACATGGTCGTCGCACTCGACCGTAAAGGCCTTTTGCCACGCCGGCAGCGTGGTCCGGAGGAAATTCGGGATCTCGGTGAGCGATTCGAGCAGATAGGTATGTGTGGCTTGGTGGTAATGGAAGTGCGCCTTGCGCGCGTAAGCCGCCAGCCCGATGAGCTTGGTGCGTTCGCTGGCGTTGACCTGGCCGTTGCCATTGGCGTGGGCCGCGGCGCCGATCGCCGGCACGCGCGATTTGTCAGCGTTCACCCAGAAGGCCTGGAACTCTATTCCCTCCATTTTCGTCTTGAACGTGAGCAGCAGCGGGCGGGCGGGCCCGGCGGGGAGAGCTGTGGCCGGCTTGTGGCCGTTGCCATTGCTTGCATTCCGGTCGTTGGTGCCGTTGCCCCGTGGCTTTTCCTCGTCGTCGTCAAAAATAGTTTCCGCCGTCGGCGATATTTCATCGGCCACAAGTTCCTCGATCTCGTGCAGCCCGGCCACGGCCAGCGCGCGGGCCAGATTCTGGTCGGTCAGCGAGGAACGCACGGCCAGTCCTGCGGTATCCCACTCAATGACAGCGTATTGATCGTGTTTGTCCACCCGCCGGTGCACGATGGCGTCCTTGACCGTCAACTCCAGCTCGCGCACCTCGCCGTCGCGATAAAGGCGGTGGCCTTCTTCGAGCTGGTTGGCGCTGAAGTGATTTTCCCAATCCAGGGACAGCTTCTCGAACCAAAACTCGAGCGACTGCGGGGTATAGACGCGCTTCGGCCCGTGCTTTTGC
>DATMLS010000069.1:0-2722 GCA_035569995.1 Opitutaceae bacterium
GCTGCTTACCTCTCGCCTTTCCCATGGCTTACGACTGGCTCAAAGGAGTTTCCGACGAGTATGACGTCATTGTCATTGGCAGCGGCTTGGGCGGTTTGACCGGCGCCAACGTGCTCGCCAAGGCCGGCCATCGCGTGCTCCTGCTCGAGCACCACTACCAGTTCGGCGGGCTCGCCACGTGGTTCACCCGCAAGGGCGGGCACATTTTCGACATTTCCCTGCATGGATTTCCCGTCGGCATGATCAAATCCTGCCGCAAGTATTGGACCCGGGAGATCGCCGAATCGATCGTCCAGTTGAAGGACATCCGCTTCGTCAATCCGCAGATGGACGTGTGGACCACGTTTACGCGCGAGGACTACACCCGCGTGCTGGTCGAGAAATTCGGCCTGGAGCGCGCGCACGTCGAAAAATTCTACGACTACCTGCGCGGGATGAATTTTTATGACAACAACCCGGAGACGACGGGCGAGATGCTTGAGCGGTTCTTCCCCGGGCGCGACGACGTCAAGCGCCTGCTGATGGAGCCCATTGCCTACGCCAACGGTTCCACGCTCAACGATCCGGCCATCACCTATGGCATCGTGTTCTCGAATTTCATGGGCTCGGGCGTTTACACGTTCCGCGGCGGTTCCGATCTGCTCATCGGCAAGATGGTTGAGGAGCTGAAGAAAAACGGCGTCGAGCTGCGCAAGCACGTGCTGGTGGAAAAAATCCTGGTCGAGGAACACGATGGGCAAAAGGTCGCCTGCGGCATCGTCGCGAAAGGCGGACGCGTGATCCGGGCTAAGGCCGTTTTGTCCAATGCCAGCATCAAGAACACGATCCTGCGCCTTGGCGGCGCGGAAAATTTTCCGGCGGACTATCTCACGGCGGCCCAGGCGGTGCGCATCAACTCCAGTTCGTGCCAGGTTTACCTTGGTATCAAGAAAGGCGAAAGCATCCCGCACATCGGCGACCTCGTTTTCACCTCGCAGAATCCGAAGTTCAGCAGTGAAGAGCTCAACGACTTTCACACCACGAGCCGCACGTTTTCCGTTTATTATCCCGACACCCGGCCCGGCTCCGACCGCTATACGGTCGTCGCGTCCATCAACGGCCTCTACGCCGACTGGCAAAAACTTTCCGAGGCCGAATATGAGGTCGAAAAAACGCGGCTGATCGAGGAATCCCTTGTCGCGCTGGAGAAATATATTCCCGGGGTGCGAGCCAAGATCGACTGGATGGAGGCGGCCACGCCGCGCACCATCGAGCGGTACACGACGCACATGCTCGGCACGTCGTTCGGCACCAAGTTCGAGGGCCTGAAAGTTTCGATGGACCTGCCCGAAAAGCTGCCCGGTCTCTTTCACGCCGGCTCGGTCGGCATCATCATGTCGGGCTGGCTTGGCACCATCAATTACGGCGTCATCGTCGCCAACAAGATCGACAAGCGTTTGTTCAACCTGAAACAGGAACTCGCCTCGACGCGCATTTAAGCGCGCAAACCTTTAGCCACAAAAGAACACAAAGATCTCAAGAAGAATACCTGACACCAAGCACCATGCGCTCCTTGTGTTCTTTCATGGCCAATTATCCGTGCCAATCCGTGTAATCCGTGGTTAATTTTGATTTTAAGGTTAAATCCCATGATCCCTGTCACCGATCTCATCCCGCACCGCCCGCCGTTTTTGTTCGTCGATGAAATTGTCAGCGAATCCGAAACCGGCCTCGTTTCCCGTCGCACGTTTCGCGCCGACGAGGATTTCTACCGCGGGCATTATCCCGGCGCGCCCATCACGCCGGGCGTGTTGCTGTGCGAGGCGGTTTTCCAGACCGGCGCGCTTTATCTCGCGCGCCGGATGGCCAGCACCGGCAAGCCCAACGGCGTGCCCTTGCTCGCCAAGATCAACGACGTGCGCTTTCGCAATTCCGTGTTTCCCGGAGACACGGTCACGATCGAGGTAAAACTGAAGGACCTGGTTGCCGGGTTTTATATGATGCACGGCAGCATCCACTGCGGCGAAAAGCGCGTGCTCACGGTGGATTTTGCCGCCATTTGGAAAACGCCCGAAGGCGGCCCCGCCGCGCAACAACAGCAGCAGCAACAATAGTGAATTCAGCCATCCAGAAGTTTCCGGTTGTGGGCGGGGTGCCCTCACCCCGCGATCAAGCTCGTTGCGGGGTGGGGGCACCCCGCCCACAATAAGCCAAATAAATCTCGTATGCCTGATTTCCTCAATCTCTCCGGCAAAACCTTCCTCGTCTTTGGCGTGGCCAACCGCAAGAGCGTGGCCTGGCACGTGGCGCAATCGCTGGAAGGGCAGGGCGCCCGCGTCGTCTACAGCGTCCGTTCCGACGAGCGCAAAAAATCCCTCGCCACCCTGCTGGCCGGCCGGCCGGTGTTCGTCTGCGACGTCGAGCACGAGGGCGCGGTGGAAAAGCTTGCGGCCGGGGTTGCGGCCGCCGGCCATGCGCCGCTGCACGGCCTCGTGCACTCGATCGCCTTTGCCAACTATAGCGAGGGCTTCCAGCCGTTTCACGCGGCCAAGCGCGGCGATTTTTTGCAGGCCACGGCCGTCTCGGCCTTTTCGCTCGTGGAAATCGCCCGCGCGTTCAAGCCGCATTTCGCCAGCCACGCCTCGGTCGTCACCATCGGCATCTCGTCGCTTTCCGTCACGCCTGACAACTACGGCTACATGGGGCCGATCAAGGCTGCGCTCGAGTCATGCGCGCGGTTCCT
>DATMLS010000070.1:0-12414 GCA_035569995.1 Opitutaceae bacterium
TTTCCGCCGCCGGTTATAAGCACACGGAAGCCAGCATGGTTTTTGATTATGCCCATGCCACGGCGAGTTATGTCGATCGCCTGCATCCCGAGCGCAACAAACCCGCGATGGTCATTCCGTCCGGCAATCCGGCCGACCTCATCACCAGCCTGATCGAAGCCCGGACCTACGCGATGAAGCCCGGCGACACCTGCTCGGCCCTCGCGCTGTTCGACGACGAATTCTACGAACTCACCATCACCGCCGACCATTACGAAAAAATCCACACCCCGCTCGGCGACTTTGAAACGCTCGTGCTCATCCCACGCATGGAAAAGGATCCCAAGGGCATGTTCAAACACGGCGCCGAGGTCCGCGTGTGGATCACCCAGGACAGCCGCCACCTTCCGGTGCAACTCGAGGTGAAGTTCAAATTTGGCACGGCCATCGCCCACCTCACCGACTATACTCCGCCCGCCGTGACCGTGCTGGCACTGAACACACCACCCCGGTTTTAGAGCAGTTTCGGTTTATAATAGATCCATGACGGGTGAAATTGTCATTCCGAGCCGTGCGAGGAATCTCTGCGGTTCTTGTCGATTTCAATTTCGGAGATTCCTCGCACGGCTCGGAATGACAAAATAAAGGCCGCATCGCAAAGGCATGCCGATGTGACCAATTAACTCGAAAATACTCTAGTGTCCATTCGCGTTCATTCGCGGTTAAAAATTAGCGTCGATTAGCGGGCATTAGCGGTTCCTGATCGGGCTCCATGCCGTTCAACCGTCTCGGGCTTTATACCAGCATCGTTCGCGCCGTCCTCGCGAAGGGCTATGCCGAGCCCACCCCCATCCAGGAGCAGGCCATCCCCGCGGTGCTCACCGGGCGCGACGTCATCGCCTCCGCCCAGACCGGCACCGGCAAGACCGCCGCGTTTGCCCTGCCGATCCTGAACCGGCTCGGACCGCATCAGTCTCCCTCTCCGCGCGTGCTCGTGCTCGAGCCGACCCGCGAGCTCGCGGCCCAGGTGGACGAGGCCTTTCGCGAATTCGGCAAGTTCACCAACTTGCGTACCACCCTGCTCCATGGCGGCGTGGGCTACGGCGCGCAGCGCACGGCCCTGCGCCAGGGCAGCGACATCGTCGTCGCCACGGTCGGCCGCCTGCTGGAGTTTTTGGATGGAAAATACCTGCGGCTCGATTCCCTGCAGGTGCTCGTGCTCGACGAGGTGGACCGCATGCTCGACATGGGTTTCATCGACAACGTCACAAAAATCGTCGGCCTGTGTCCGAAAAAACGACAGACGCTGCTGTTCTCCGCCACGGTGCGGCCCAAGATCGAGGCGCTGGCGAGCTTTGCCCTGACCGACCCGTTGCGCATCGCCATCGGGACGGCGCGCACGCCCAGCGAGCTGGTGACGCATGCGGTCTATCCGGTGAAGCACGCCCTCAAATTTCTGCTGCTGCTGGCGTTGCTGGAGAAAATCGAGTTCAAGAGCGTGATCGTGTTTTCCCGCACCAAGCACGGGGCCGACCGCATCGCCCGCCGGCTCAAGGAAGCCGGCCACGCCGTCTCGGTGATCCACGGCAACCGCAGCCAGGGCCAGCGCAAGGATGCCCTCGCGGGCTTCAAGGCAGGCCGTTACGAAGTGATGGTCGCGACCGACATCGCCTCACGCGGCATCGATGTGGCGGGCGTGTCGCATGTGATCAACTACGACATCCCCATGACGCCCGACGATTATGTGCACCGGATCGGCCGCACCGGCCGCGCCTCGGCGCTGGGCGACGCGTTCACCCTCGCGACGCCGGAAGATGCGGACGACCTGCGGGCCATCGAAAGATTCATCAAAGCCACGATTCCGCAGCTCAAACTCGAAGGCTTCGACTACAACGCGCCGCCGCCCCCGCCCTATCCGGGCGAGCCGATGCGCGGAGGCCGTACGCCGCGCATAAAACGCGAAGACGCAGCACCACCCGCCGCCCTGTTGCATCACCCCAAAGGCAAACCCGGCGCGCATTGGAAAAACCGCGGGCGGGGGTAAGACAGAGTCTGCTCTATGTGGGCGGGGTGCCCCCACCCCGCAAGGACCTCGGTGCGGGGTGAGGGCACCCCGCCCACAAAACATACTGCAACCTTACCTCCCCTGCTTTTTCTCGCGCTTGGCCTGCTTCTTTTCCTTGGCCGTTTTCAACGGCTGTTTCTTGGTCTGTTTTCGGGAATCTTGTGATTTCGACATCCATCAACGTTACCCGATAAAAACACCAATGCACGCTAATCCGCGCTGATTCTTTGCCACGGAATACTTTTACCACGGATTACACGGATGCTCACAGATACGATCCGTTTTAACCACTGATGAACACTTATGAGCGCTTATTAATACTTTCTCCGTGGAAGGCACGGATTGACGCGGATATGGATTGGCTGCGGAAAACAACTGTAGGTCGTCGTTGCATCAGAAAACGCTGCTGTAGCGCTTTCTGGTGCAACCCGACGCCCAACACGGCCTGTGGCCGTGTGCTGCGTTAGCAGCACAGTTTCCCAGCAGCCTTTTTCCTCCGCGTCCTTTGCACCTTAATGTTAAAATCCGATCCGTATTCGCGTACATTCGTGTTTATTCGCGGTTAAATAATCTGAATCAAATCCGCGATCATCCGCGGAATCCGCGGAAAAATATTTATTTAAACCGGAAGCCGATGGCCTCCAGCTCGTTCATGTTGAAGGGCGCGCATTCCAGCACTTCCTGCAGCTTGGCCAGGGCCTCGGGCATGGTGGGCGCATCGAATATCACGGCGCCATCGTCGCAGTCGTGCAAATACACCATCCATGGGCTGGTCGCGGCGTCGGCGCTGACCTGCAAGGCAGATCCATACAGATAATTGCCCGGCAATCCGGGGTGCGGACCGGTTCCGGGCACGAGGAACAAGGTGTGAATCGGATCATGGGCGCCTTTTGTCCGATGCAGCACAGGACGGCCCACCACCGTCATACGACGGCTCTCCGCCGCCACGCGGTGCGCAGCGGGCAGTGACTGGACGTAGCGGTCGAAGATGCTGGCGTTGGACTCCAAGGCCTCGGCGGCGATCTGCCCGGCGATGAGCGCATCGAGATTGTTCGCGTGGAAAGACGGCAGCTTGGCCAGCGATCGGGCGGTGACATGCCCGCCCTTGTGATCCGCGCTGGCGTAAACCTGATGCGCCGCGTACAGCCGCTTGAGGGCGTCCTGATAGGACGGAGTAACCGGCACCGCCCCGATGGGACTGTGCTCAATCATCTCCAAGACGGTCTGGTCGAAATGCGCGTTGGGGTCGGTAGGCATCGTTTAACGAAACTAGTAAACACCGGCCGCCAAGACGAGGCTCATTTGTTTGCCTGGAACCCCGAACTTTCCCCGTGGATGGCGCGGATAAACGCGGATGAGGCCTCGATCCGAGTTTGTTTGAACAGAAGTCAACGAAGCGTCGCTGGTGTTCTGCCATCATATGCAAAAGCAACGTTGCTTGGAAGTTTGACCCGAGCCCGCACCGGTCGCTTCGTTCCCTTGGTTACCTTCTGTAAAATTAGATATGTCTTGGTTTTTTTCGCGGATTACGCGGATGAAAGCGCATTTATGCCTTGGGGTGGAACGCGGCGTCCCGACGCGTTCGGTTCGTGAGCGCGTGGGACGCCGCGCTCCACCTATTTTTTGCCAACTGATATCAGTGCCAATCAGTGTGCATCAGTGGATAAAAACAGCCCATATCTGTAATTATCTGTGGAATCCGTGGTAGAAACTTATTCGCGTGTATTCGCGTGCATCTGCGGTTAAAAACGGATCGATCTTTGTGCCCTTTGTGTCTTCGTGGTGAAAATATCCGTGGTTAAAAATCACCTTCGCATCCTTCGTTTTCTTCGCGAGACTGATCATTAATGAAACCCATCGACCAACTTTTGCTCGCGTGGGTAGGCGTCCTCAGCATCTGGACGTTTCTCCTGTTCGGCTTCGACAAATGGCGCGCCGGGCAAAGCGGCGCCCGCCGCATCCCGGAGTCCTCGCTTTTATGGGCGAGCGCGGTCGGCGGCTGGCCGGGCGGACTGCTCGGCATCGTCCTTTTCCGGCACAAGTCGGCCAAGCCATCCTTCCTGTTCAAGTTCACCCTCGCCTTTTTTATCTGCGCCGCCCTCGTGGCTGGCGCTTTGAAAGCCGGGCGGTTTTAACCACGAAGGCTCAAAGAACACGGAGAACTGAAAAGCGGGATGATTCTGGACAGATTTATTCGCTTCATCCGGACTTCGTGCCCTTTGTGCCTTTGTGGTTAAATTAAAATCATGACCCAGTTTAAATCCAACGACCCGCTGCACGGCGTCACCCTCGAACGAATCCTCACCGAGCTCGTCGAGCATTTCGGCTGGGAGGAAATGGGACGGCAGGTCGCGATCCGCTGTTTCCTCTTCGACCCGAGCATCAAGTCGAGCCTCACGTTTCTCCGCAAAACGCCCTGGGCCCGGGCAAAAGTGGAAGACATGTATCGAAAGTTGAAGACGAACCCGGATTTTTGACCACGGATTGTCTGATGTCGCCTGCGGCTCGGTACACGGATGAAAACGGGTTTTAACCGCAGATGGACGCGGATTAACGCGGATATTTCGGATCGGATTTTGAACACGGAGGCCACGGAGAACACAGAGAAAAAGAGGCTGCTGGAAAACTGTGCTGAGTTCGCAGCACACGGCCGCAGGCCGTGTTGGTCGTCGGGTTGCGCCAGAAAGCGCTGCGGCAGCGTTTTCTGATCGCAACGACAGCCAACAGGGTTTTCCGCAGCCAATTCGCGTCTATTGGCGTCCATTCGCGGTTCTCAAAAAGTCTTCTCGCAATCTATAAGTGATAATCAGTGCCCATCAGTGGTTAAAAATCTGATCAGAATCCGTACCTATCCGCGCGATCCGGGTAAAAGAATTTATCGCCCAGCGAAATTGCTTGTCACTCCTCTCATGCAACGCGTAAAACGCGCAGCTTGATTTCATGCGAAAGAGTTCTAACTCTTTGTCGCAAGCATGTGCCGCCAGGGTAGCTCAGTGGTAGAGCAGAGGACTCATAAGCCTTTGGTCGCCGGTTCAATCCCGGCCCCTGGCACCACGCATCGCAATGCGATGCGTGCCACACCGTAGCCCAACGGGCGAAGGAGGGCAGCCTCATTGAACATCCAACGCCCAACATCGAACGCTCAACGGGGAATACAACCCTTTGTGCCCACCGCTTTCGTGAGTACCAACTGGTGGAAAGCGTCGTCCCCGACGCGTTCAAATGAAAGATTCAAAATGAGCGCGTCGGGACGACACGCTCCACCTTTCTTAGCTGCGGCAGAATCGAGCCACTTCTTCACGAATAATAAGCCAGCAACAGGGCGCTCATCCCGGCCAGGATCGCCATCAGCCCGAGGTATTTCACGATGCCCCCATACTTTTTCTGCCATTTTCCCGAATACTCTGGATTGCCGAATTTTATGGGCAAGATGCCGCCGCCAAGCAGAATCGCATAGATCCCCGCCAGGATTGGAACCAGGCCGTACCACTTGGTATATAATTCAGAAATCTGGTGCATGGGTTTAAACCGCGAATTAACACGAATGGACGCTAAGAAAGACAGGTTGTTTTTTACCGCGGATAACGCGGATGAGCACAGATAACTCTCTGTCATTCCGAGCATGGCGAATAATCTCCCTCGCGGAAGCACGGAATAGCTGAAGTGCAGAATACTTTTGGGCGCATTGCCAAAAAGGTGGAACGCGTCGTCCCGACGCGTTTATTTCATATTTTTTAATTTGAGCGCGTCAGGGACGACGCGCTCCACCATTCCTAATTGCTGCAACGGGCAATCCCGAGTTTTTTTGCCCGGCGCAAGGCCTGGGCCAATGCTTCGCCGGTGGGGATATTGTCGGCGGTTGGGGGCGTCGGAACCCATTTGCCCTGCCGGGCTTCCTTTTCAGCTCGTGAGACTAATTCCTCGACCGAGCGCGGGGGATACTTGGCCACCAGCAAAGCGGCCACTTCTCGCCGCTCGGAGGCGGGAAGCTGGCCAACGGCCTTAAGGATTTTTGCCACGGTCAGCATAGCTTTTCAATAGCCCACTAGCCGACTTTTTCGGTAAGGCCGACGAGGGCCGACCCGGATAGGGAGGGAACGTCGGCAAGCCGAGTCAAAGTCGCGTTGTACTTGGTGAGAATTTGCGCAACCCGATCCTCTGAAAGCCCCGTTTGCCGGGCAATTGCGGCCATCGTTCGCCACGTGATATCAGGCCGATCGAAGGCCATGAAGACCTTGATCTCATCCTTGTCGGTTACGGTCTTTCTCCAATCCATCATATTAATTTATCTCCTGATTTCATTTTTTCAATCCTTCGGCGTTCACTTTTGCAGCAATGAGATCTCCGATTTGATCCTTAAGGGCAGATGATTCGAGCACTGGATTTGCGTGCTCCTCTTTTCCAAAAAGCAGGTTGGTCGGAAAGCAGAACACCAAGATTGTGACCACGACCAGTACCACCAGGAACAGCCCAAGCATCACCTTGAAGCCAATCCAAACGTGTTCCTCCGTCAGTTTTGAGCACGTCAGGACGATCGCGAGGGTATGAGGAGGGCGAGGACATAAAAACCCAATGGCGTGCTGATCGCTTGGATAATTCCAACCCGGTCATTGGGCTTACGTTTCGTGGGCATGGGAATTCCCTGGTTTCAGCCGGGCATCAAATATCGGGACAAACTTTTCCTGCCATCCTGTAGGATAGCAGGATTTATTGGCCTCCCGCCCGCCACAGCCGATTTTTTGCCTGCGTTTATATCAGCAAGCAGGGGTTGGCCCGTTTTCAGGCCCTAGGACGTGTGTAAAGATTGCGTGCCGGGGTATTTTTCATTGATTTTAGGTTTGCAAATGATTGGCATGAGATTTGCAAGTGTTTGCAGGTCCAATTCCTCCGCTTCAGCCCTGATCCCCCCCGTTCAGACTAACAACCGCCCGGCGACCAGCCGGGTGCCCCCACCTCTCATATTATCCTCTACGATAAATGAACTCTTGTCCTCATTCAGCCGCTATAATCATCCTGGTTGGCGTCATGTCTGCGTTTCAAGCGAAAGCCTCCGTATCAACAACATCTCAATGGATTCCGATCAAAGATGCTTCTCTATCTACATCCACAGAAACGCCAACCTCTACAGGCACCGCAACCAAGAATAACTACATAACTCTTAAGCTGGAAGGCGCTCAAATTGACGCAAATGCGACGTTTTGGACAAAGTTTCTCTCATCACAGACCAATGTTGTCATAAAAATTGATATGCCCGTAAGTCAGTTCAACAGCCCTCCAGTCGATATCGTAGTAACAACACCGTCGATAAAAATAAATTATAACCAGGTGCAACAGCTTGGCCAACGGCTGTCTCTACTCTATAAAATACCAGCCCAAGCCGGCCCGATTCCCGTAAGAAGCAGCCTGTTTCGCACAGCAGATGACGGTGTTGCCGCGGCCCTCACCCAGTTGTCAGGAGAAGCAACTAATTTAGGAGTTACGTCGTCGTCGGCAATGCCAATTGCAGCCCTCTCAGTGGTAAAGAATCTCGTCGATGAAATCATAACGAAGGACTTGAAGTCCGAAGAGTTGCCATCGACCCACACGATTTTTCCAGAGGATGCCGCGGGGCTTTTTGCTGTTTTCGCCACCGACTCGAATAACAAGACCAATTTCGATAAATACACGCTGAATAGCTCTAAACTTACATGGGACGGAAACCAGCTTACGTTTCCAGACGATTCCAATGTCCCGCAGAAACTGACGGGAGTGTCTTACTTTATTTTTCGTATATCCTATGCATCCACCTACTACCCTGATGCTGTTAGCATAATAAACTCAGACACTACTTACGGCATAATCTATCAACAAATAAGAAGCCTTATTGCAGGGAGAGTCCAAGATGCAGCACTTTCTTTCGAAGGGACAAAGCCCGATACAATTGCAATTGTGAAAGCAACCCGGGAGGCATGGACATCCATCAAGCCGTTATATGGCCCCGCTGCGGATGCCATCAGGAAAGACGTGCGACTATGCCCTGACGACGCCGCGACTTACGCAGATGAGGTGCAAGCGTACCTATTCAAGCTCACCCATGAGAAGTTCGCCGCTCTTGCCAGCCAAGTCTGGGATCAGTCCATTGCCGCCGCCGAAGTCCCGAATAGCCCGGAAATGAAAAATGCCTTTGTGACCGCTCTAAGCAATGCCGCCAGCGCTGGATTGTCATCAGAAACACCAACCAATCCCGACCCTCCATTGAATTCATTGCAGATACTCGACTTCGCAGTGAAATCCAGCCACGTCAAATTCATTCCCGCCATTAATCTGGAAGATTTTGAAAAGCAGATCAAAGTCGATAAAACGGATAACTTGTAGTCACACTATATGCATGTGCTACAGGATTCCTGACCGCTATTAGTTATAGGCAGTGCCTTGCATGCTCACTCTTCCTGCTGCAGGCTGGTGATGACGGTGAAGTCCTCGAGCGTGGTGGTGTCGCCTTTCACTTCGGTGCCGGCCGCGATTTCCTTGAGGATGCGGCGCATGATTTTCCCGCTGCGGGTCTTGGGCAATCCGGCGGCGAAGCGAATATTATCCGGCTTGGCCAGCGAACCGATTTCCTTGCCGACGTGTGCGCGCAGTTCTTCCTTCAGTGCGTCGTCGGGCAGCTTGCCGTTCTTGAGCGTGACGAAGGCGACGAGCGCCTGGCCTTTCAAATCGTCGGGCCGGCCCACGACCGCGGCCTCGGCCACGGAGGGATGCGAGACGAGCGCGCTCTCGACTTCGGCGGTGCCGATGCGATGGCCGGAAACATTGAGCACGTCGTCGATGCGGCCCACAACCCAGAGATAACCGTCCTCATCAACGCGCGCCCCGTCGCCGGCGAAATAGTATCCGGGCAATTCGCTCCAATATTGTTTCTTGAAGCGCGCGTCGTCGCCCCAGAGCGTGCGCAGCATGGAGGGCCAGGGTTTCGCGAGAAAAAGCTTTCCGCCGGAGCCAGCCGGGACTTCCTGGCCTTGGTCGTCGAGCACTTTGGGCACCACGCCAAAAAATGGCCGGGTGCACGAGCCGGGTTTGAGCGGCGTGATACCGGGCAGCGGGCTGACCATGATGGCGCCGGTCTCGGTCTGCCACCAGGTGTCCACAATGGGACAGCGTTTTTTTCCGATCAGCGTGTAATACCACATCCACGCCTCGGGATTGATCGGTTCGCCGACGCTGCCGAGCAGGCGCAGCGAGCGCAGGCTGTGTTTTTTCACGTAGTCGTCGCCCCAGCGCATGAACGCGCGGATGGCGGTGGGCGCGGTATAAAAAATCGTGACACCGTGGCGGTCGATGATGTCCCAGAAGCGATCGTGCTCGGGATGGTTGGGCGCGCCTTCGTACATGAACACGGTGGCGCCGCAGGCGAGCGGGCCATAAACGACATAGCTATGTCCGGTGACCCAGCCGATGTCGGCGGTGCACCAATACACATCGGTTTCCTTCAAATCGAAAACATATTTTGTGGTGATGGCCACGCCGAGCAGGTACCCGGCGGTGGTGTGCAGCACGCCTTTCGGTTTTCCCGTCGAGCCACTGGTGTAGAGAATGAAAAGCGGATGTTCGCTGTCGAAGCCGCGCGCCTTGTGCTCGGCCGAGGCATCGTTCATGAGCTCGTGCCACCAGCGGTCGCGGCCATCCACCATCGTCACCGGCGAGCCGGTGCGCTTGAGCACGATGACGTGTTGCACGCTCGGCGTGGAGCCGACGGCGCGGTCCACATTGGCCTTGAGCTCGACGACCTTACCGCGGCGAAAACCGCCGTCGGCGGTGATAATTAATTTTGCCTGGCAGTCGTTGACGCGATCCTTGATCGCCTCGCTGGAAAATCCGCCAAAGATGACGGTGTGGATGAGGCCGAGACGCGCGCTGGCCAGCATGGCGACGACGGACTCGGGCACCATGGGCATGTAGATGGCGACGCGGTCGCCCTTGGCCAGGCCGAGCGACGTGAGGACGTTGGCAAAACGGCAGACCTCCCTATGCAACTGCTTGTAGGTCAACGTACGGACATCGCCCGGTTCGCCCTCGAAAATGATGGCGGCCTTGTTCTCGCGCGCAGTACCGAGGTGGCGGTCGAGGCAGTTTTCCGCGACGTTGAGCTGGCCGCCGAGGAACCACTTGGCGTGGGGCAAACGCCACTGCAGCACCTTTTTAAACGGCCGCCGCCAAGCCAGGAGCTCCCGGGCCTGCCGGCCCCAAAACTTTTCTGGAGTGTTGACAGACTCTGAATAGAGCCTCTTATAGGTGGCATCGCTCCCAAGATTTGCTTGGGCTTTGAACTCGGGCGAAGGCCTGAAAACCCGGTGTTCCCGGGATACTGAGGTAATCGTCTGATCTGTCACGTTGTGTGGCTGATTTTCGGGGTTGAAGCTGTTAAAGCATGCTTCTTATCCCCCTCTGAGTTTCGAGCGTCAAGCCCCGCGAGTCATTTGACCAGAACCATGGAAAACTCCCCACCGCCTGCTCCAGCAGGCACCGACACTCCTGCGCCTACCGCCCAGGACACTAATATTCTTCGCGTTGAAGGCGTCCTCGACATCGACCTCGCGAAGGGCGGCCACGGCCAGCTCCTCGACCTCGCGCGCAACGGCAAA
Organism: Opitutaceae bacterium; assembly: GCA_035569995.1. Classification (GTDB taxonomy): domain Bacteria; phylum Verrucomicrobiota; class Verrucomicrobiia; order Opitutales; family Opitutaceae; genus DASRHD01. The sequence goes on from DATMLS010000070.1 coordinate 10,666, forward strand.
CGCCGTCCCACCGACCCCTTTGTGCAAAAGGAACTCATCCGCCGCTTCAAGCTCCGCGCCGGCAGCTCGATCGGCGGCACCGCCTTCCCGCCCGACGGCCGCTTCCTGAACCCCAAGATGAAGTTCATCGAAACCGTGGACGGGCTCGACCTCGAGGATCGCCGCCGCAAATTCGATTTCAACGCGCTCACGACCGTTTCGCCCAACCAGTTTCTCAAGATGGAACTCCATGACGGCCGGCTCACCACGCGCGCCGTCGATCTCTTCTGCCCCATCGGCAAGGGCACCCGCGGCCTCATCGTCGCGCCGCCGCGCACCGGCAAGACCACCCTCCTCCGCGACATGGCCCTCGGCGTCCTCGAAAACAATCCCGAGTGCCACGTCATGATCCTCCTCGTGGACGAGCGCCCCGAGGAAGTCACCGATTTCAAGCGCAGCGTGCCGGCGGAAATCTGGGCCTCGTCGAACGACGAGCAGATCGAAAATCACATTCGCATCGCCGATCTCGCCATCGAACGCGCCAAGCGCCTGGTCGAAGCCGGCCGCGATGTCGTATTGTTCCTCGACTCGATCACCCGCCTCGCCCGCGCCCACAACACCCAGCGCGACAGCGGTCGCACCGGTTCCGGCGGCCTCGACGTCCGCGCACTTGAGAAACCCCGCCAGCTCTTTGCCGCCGCCCGCAAAACCGAGGAAGCCGGCTCGCTCACGATCATCGCCAGCGTGCTGGTCGATACTGGCAGCCGGATGGACGACATTATTTTCCAGGAGTTCAAAGGCACCGGCAACATGGAACTCGTGCTCGACCGCAAGGCGGCCGAGATGCGCCTCTGGCCCGCCATCAACATAGCCTCCTCCGGCACCCGCAAGGAAGAGCTCCTGATCGATCCGAAAAAGCTCGAAGGCATCCATTTCTTCCGCCGCGCCCTTGTCTCGCAAAAAATCGAGGACGCCACCGATACGATGATCGCCCGCCTCTCTAAAACCAAAACCAACGACGAGTTCTTGAAGCTGATTGCGCGGTAAAAAGTATCGGGTGTCAGGTTTCAAGTATCAGGACTAAAGTGCTCTTGTTACTTGATACTTGGCCTTTGAGACCTGCCACTTTGTTGGCCTCTGCCTGTCCTTGAGTATTCGATGTTGGGCGTTGGATGTTGGATGTTCGGTCGGAAAGTGCCGTTATTGGGACGGCCTTTTTGGCCTCCACCCAACTTCCCTCTTGCCCCGCCCGGCAAAACACTGACTAATTAACCTTCCTTTTCGCGCCTGCCGCGCCGTTTGTTTTTTAAGCTCACCACGCAACCTTTTCCTGATGCATAGTTTCTCCGAGCAATGTCTCGATATGGCCCGTTCGATGTTGGGCCACAATCTCGACGCCATCCAACAAGATGGCACGCTCCTCGCCGCCCCGGGCGAATCTTCCCGCCCCGACGAACCCGGCCATGTCGCCTTTGCCCTCGGCGAATATCATCGTGCCACCGGCGAAACCACCCTCAAAGGCTACGACCTCGTCGATCTCGGCGCGCGCTCTATCACCGCACAGATGTTCACCGAGCCGCCCGCCGAGAACGGTCTCGCCTACGCGGCGCTCGGGCTCCTCTGCTTCGGCCCATCCAAGGAACGCAACCCCGTGTGGGAGCGTCTCGTTGATGAAACCAAGACCCGCATTGACAAGGCCCTCCTTCACCGCAGCGATTACGACAACCACTGGCAGTCCTTCAACGTCGCCAAGGCCGTCGCACGCTTCAG